>CAZTAX010000071.1:0-9729 GCA_964611765.1 uncultured Akkermansia sp.
AGGGAGTTGGGCACCCTTTTGGTGACTTCTTTGCAAATGTTATGACGGAGCGGCTTATTTTTGACATATCGCATTTCCTGCTTGAATGCGTATTTGAAATGCGCATACTATAATACCTCTCTATGCAATATGTTATAACGGAACAGGAATACGCAGCGGTGGTTATCCTGCGGGAAGTGGGCGTGGACGTGCTGGAAGCTGCTCTGCTGGCGAAAGAAGCTTTGCTTCAGTCACGCGGGAGAATAAAGCAAGCCAGGAAATGCCTGCAACTGGGCTACCAGGAGCTCCGGCGGCAGAGCAGGACAGTCAGCTTCAGCAGAGCCGTGACAGAAGCGCAGAATGCGCGCAAGGAACGCCGGAAGCGGACACTGACAGATTTTCGCTACATTTGTCGGCGATTCATGAAGCACTGCCCCGGGCTGGCCGTGCGGCGGATGCGCAGCATTCGCCCGGAGGATTGCCGCCGCTGGCTGGAGCAGGCATTCGAATCGCCCTCACAGCGACGAAAGGCGCGGGCCATTCTCAGCGGTGTTTTTTCCACAGCAGTAAAGCGGGGTTGGTGCGATAGTAATCCGGTGTCGCAGGTGGATGCTCCGCGCGTGATAGAGAAAGGAGTTCCGATACTGACGCCGCCGGAGATAACGAAAATAACGGACACGGCAGAGAAATACCATGACGGTAACGGAGCAGCGGCGGTGGGGATGATGCTCTATGCGGGGATACGCCCGCACGAGGTGGCACGACTCACCTGGGGACAGGTGGATTTGAAGGAGCGTGCAATTTATATTCTGCCCCGGCACAGCAAGACGGGAGGAGCACGGCGGGTAACCATTCACAAACCGCTTCTGAGGGTACTACAGCGACACAAACGCGAAGATTCAACCTTCATCTGCCCAGCCAACTGGCTGCACCACTGGCGCGAGTTGCGCCGCGCCGCGGGGTGGCAAGGTGAGAAACGCTGGCCGCAGGATGCACTGCGGCATACCTATGCGAGCTATCACCTGAGCTATTTCCGCGATTTTGCCCTGCTACAATGTGAAATAGGCCACCGGGATGCAACGCTACTGCGTACACGCTACGTGGATCAGAGAGGAGTGGAAAATGCAAGGATTTTCTGGCAAGGCATCCCGCGCTCCGAATCAAGAAGCGGCAACCACTACTGAGAAGCAAAAAAATGGGAACTGATCGGGCCGCAAGGCCAAGGGAGGTTGAGCTCTCGCGGGTGGGGTGAATGTTCCGCTCATCTGCGGCTCACCAACTTCCCATTTGCGGGCATTAATGATTGTCTTCGGCCTCTTCCTTGAGGATTTCCTCGTATTCCTGCACGGTTTCCTCAATGAAGAGAGTCACAGCGGAGGTCATGGTCTGGCCGTAGTAGGCGCAGGCCTGTTGAAATTTTGCTACCAGGGCACTGTCTACATACAAGCCCAGCATTTTCTTGTTTTCAGCTCTCTGTCGGGGTGCCATGGTCTTATTCGGTGGGGGGTGAGGGGATACCTAAGATGGTGCCGGGCATAATCTTGTGGCCGGCGAAGAAACTTTCTGCGTTCATCTTGCGCGCGCCGCTCGGCTGCATGGTGGAAATGCGGATAGCGCCGCCGCGGCGGCCACCGCAGGAAACCAGCATGCCATCCGGCCCGGATTCCAGCACCATGCCGGGCACGGCGTCCTCCGGCTTGCGAACATTGAGGAACATATCGATAGGCGGAAAAACCTTCAGTGTCTTATCCTGCCCGCTGTGCACGGAGGGGTACACCGTAAACGTCCCCGGCCAGGAATGGTAGGCACGAATCTTGCGGGCCACCTGCAAGGCGGGCTGCGACCAATCAATCTGGCCATGCGCGCGCAGGAGTTTGGGCGCATAAGTCATCAGGTTCTCGTCCTGCTCTTCGCGCATATCCACACCGTCTTTCAGTGTATCAATGGCCTCCATGAGGGCCTCCGGGGCCAGCAGGGCCAGGTCATCATGCAGGCTCTCTCCCGTTTCCGTGCCGCGCAGCGGAATGGCGACTTTGCAGATGATATCGCCGGCATCCAGCTTCTTCACCACATGCATGATGGTGATACCTGTTTCATCATCACCAGCCTCGATGGCAGCCTGAATGCAGGCCGCGCCACGGTGGCGCGGCAACAGCGAGGCGTGCGCGTTGATGCAGGCTACCTTTGCCACATCGATAACTTCCTGCGAAAGAATCTGTCCGTAGGCCATGACCACCACGATATCCGGCTCGTATGCCCGCAGCTGCTCCACGGCCGCAGCGTCCCTCATCTTTTCAGGCTGGAATACGGGGATTCCCAGCTGCTCCGCCACCACTTTCACGCGCGGCGGCGTCAGCTCCATGTGACGGCCCACCGGGCGATCCGGCTGGGTAATCAGCGCCACTACCTCGCTGGTCTCCGCCAGCTTCTGAAGGGAGGGAATCGCTATATCCCCCGTTGCCATCATGACAATTCGCATGGCGACTAAATACCAGAAAATCGGTGTTTAGTCAAGCGATAATTAAGAATTCTTTAGCATATATTCTGTTTTCCAGGAAGCCACAGTATACGCCGGATATAAAAACCGCCGCAGCTGCCATGGCAACTGCGGCGGTTTTTCAAATATCAGCTATTCGCTCAAGCTATCAGCTCAGGCCTCCTCGGAGGTAGAACCGGTAGCGGTGGTGGTGGCAGGAGCCACCGGAGCGGTGAGCTGGGGCAGGTCAATGATCTCGATCAGGGCCATGGGGGCACTGTCGGTCATGCGCTGGCCGAGCTTCACGATGCGGGTGTAACCACCCTGGCGATCCTTGGCAGCCTCGGCCACCACGCTGAAGAGCTTGGCCACCACCTTGGGCTGGGGCAGCGTAGCGAGAGCCTGACGGCGGGCGTGCAGAGAACCATTCTTACCGAGGGTGATGAGCTTCTCCACATAGGGGCGAAGAGCCTTGGCCTTGGCAAGAGTGGTGGTGATGCGGCCGTGAGAAATCAGGCTGCAAGCCTGGTTGGCAAGAAGGGCCTTACGATGGGAAGCCTTGCGCTGAAGCTTGGGCTTTTTAACTCCGTGTCTCATGATATGTAATTAGGTTATGGGGTTAATAGGTGTGTATTAGTTTATCGGAATCTTTACTCATCATCCTCATCATCGCCGAAGACGCTGATGTTGTGAGAGATGAGCGCCTGAAGGTCGGTAGCGCGGGTCTCCTCATCAGCGGCGCGCATGCGGGAAGCAGGCGTCGGAGCAGCCAGGAGCTTGGCATCGAACTGCATGCCCAGGGAAAGGCCGTGCTGCACGAGCTTGTCCTTAATTTCGTTGAGGGACTTCTTACCGAAGTTGCGGTACTTGAGCATTTCGCTCTCGGTCTTCATGGCCAGCTGACCAACGGTGGTGATGTTGGCGTTGTTCAGGCAGTTGGCGGCGCGGACGGAGAGTTCGATTTCGTTCACGCTCATGTTGAGCAGCTTGCGGAGCTGGGCAGTGTTGGCATCCTGCTCGCCACCGTTGGCCTTGTCGAACTCAACGCGGCGGCTGTCGGCGTCCACAAACACATCCAGGTGGTGGCGCATGATGCTGGCAGCCTGCAGCATGGCATCAGCGGGGCTCACGCGGCCATCCGTCCAGACATCAAGCACAAGCTTGTCGAACTCAGTCATCTGGCCCACACGGGCATTGTCCACGGCATACTTCACGCGGGTCACCGGGGAGAAGATGGAGTCAATCGGAATCACGCCGATGGGGCGATCCTTATCGTTGTTGTCGTCGGCGGTGTGGAAGCCACGGCCCACGTTCACCTCGAAGTCGCAGTCGAAAATGGTGCTCTGGTCAAGGTGGCAGATCACCTGATCCTTATTCACCACGGAGTAGATGTGGTCATCCTGGATATCGCCGGCGGTCACCACGCCCTGCTTCGTCACGCGAAGGGAAAGGGTGCGGGGCTCCTTGCCGAAGTGCTTGAACTTGACCTTCTTGAGGTTAAGGATGATTTCCGTCACGTCCTCCACCACGCCGGGCAGAGAGGTGAACTCATGCTGGGCACCGGCAATACGCACGCTGGTGATGGCAGCACCCTCGAGAGAGCTGAGCAGCACGCGGCGCAGGGAGTTGCCGAGGGTGTGACCGAAGCCGGTCTCGATAGGCTCGGCAATGAACGTCACATGATTGGGATCCTCCGGGTCAGCAATGCGCTTCAGCGTGTTCGGAATCTCGAAATGGGCCAGCTTGATAGGCCCCTGCTCCTGAATGATTTCGTCAGACATATTAGTGTATTTTTGTGGCCGGGTTTCCCTCCTTGCGGGCTCTGCTTCCATGCGGAAAGGGAGGACCAACGACCGGATTTTTAATAAACCCGCGCGGCGCAAAGGATACAGCTAATCAACTCACTTAGCAAGCCTTTTCTGCCAAAATGACAACTTTTGTTCCATTTCACCCTGATATCGGGCATTAAAAACAAAAACAGCACATTAAATCCGAGCAATTCCGGCATAGAGTCTTTTGAAGCTTGCTTTTCGGCACCTCAGTGGGTAGAATAGGCGCAGCAATATGAAAACATGCCTGGGCAGTCTGCTGTTGGTTCCCGTAATCCTCGCGCTGGTGATTACGGCGGTTTACCACACATCGGTCAATTCGGAGCTGCAGTTTGAGCAGCGTGATACCAACGCCCAGTACATCAACACCGCGCGCTCCTACCGCCCGCAGATCAAGGAAGCGGAAAAACCTGCTTCCCCACCCGCGGCTCCGACCAAAGACGCAAAGAACACCCCTGCCCCCGCCGGAGCCGTGCCCGGTCTGGTGGATGATGATGTGGCCGAGGAGGTCTGATTGAGCAACGCACCATGAGTTCCGCTATGCATAGACCGGTTATCGGCTACACCCTGGGTGACCAGGCCGGCATAGGCCCGGAAATCATGCGGGCTGCCCTGGCGGCTCTTGCAGGGGAAGATGCCGAGTTCCGCCCCATGGGCCCCGCCATTCAAGCCACCCCGGGCTGCCCGACCACAGCCACGGCACGCGCCGCATTCGACCAGCTGGAGACCGCCGCCGCCGCCCTTCGCGAGGGCAGCATCGATGCCGTGGTCACCGCCCCCGTCTGCAAGGAAGGGCTGCACAGCGTGGGTTTCCACTTCCCAGGGCAGACCGAGTTCTTTGCAGACCGACTGGGAGTGAGCAACTTTGCCATGTGCCTTACCGGACAGCGACTCACAGTGGCACTGGGCACCATTCACACCGCCCTGGCGAATGTGCCCCGCCTGCTCACCACGGCGGAGCTCGTGCGCATCGG
This sequence comes from uncultured Akkermansia sp., assembly GCA_964611765.1. Classification (GTDB taxonomy): domain Bacteria; phylum Verrucomicrobiota; class Verrucomicrobiia; order Verrucomicrobiales; family Akkermansiaceae; genus Akkermansia. The sequence goes on from CAZTAX010000071.1 coordinate 5,259, forward strand.
CACCCTGCTGGCCGATTTTGTGCGCCGCAGCGGAAAACAGAATCCCCGCATCGCCGTGGCCGGGCTCAATCCGCACAATGGGGAAAACGGTGCCTTTGGCGACGAAGAACTGCGCATCATCGCCCCCGCCGTGCAGCAGCTTCAACAGGCCCGGCCTCACGCGCAGTTCACCGGCCCCTGTGTGCCGGACTGCGTGTACCGCGATGCCGCCCTGGGGGCGTTCGATGCCATCCTGGCCCCTTACCACGACCAGGCGCTCATCCCCCTGAAACTACTCGATTTTGACAACGCCGTGAATGTCACCCTGGGGCTGCCCCGCTACCGCACCAGCCCCGACCACGGCACCGCCTTCAGCATCGCCGGCAAGGGAATCGCCAACCCGGCCAGCACCATCCGCGCGTTCCGCCTTGCCCTCGCGTGCGCCCGTGCATAATTCGATGCAAGGGCGAAAATTCAGGAAAGGCTAATTAATTTTTCCGCTCTTTTTTTCGCGATTCGTTTTTACTTACACCTGCCATGGAAATACGTCGGGGCAAAATTTAACTTTTCCTAAACAAATTCTCCAAATCCCGCATCAAAACAAGCATTAACAGGCAGAAGCCAGCTCGCACGCGTGCGCGCGATACCTATTTTGCGTCATCTTTTTATCAAAAACAGCCGGAAGAATTCAATAAATCTTGACACCGCCCCCGATACCCGACGCACAAAACGCTTGCCAAAGCACCTGTTTGTGTGATAGTATGCCCCCACGCCGCACCCATCCGTTCGGCGAACATGCAGAGTCACGTATCACCTTCCATACAAATTTCATGAAAAAAATCTTCAAAAAGGCCCTCACGCAAGCCGCTCTGACTTTGGCGGCTCTGGCCGGAATACCGGAGGCGCAGGCAGCCTATAACCCGGATGCCACCAGCCACAGCTTTGTCTCGCCGGCACCGCCCCACCGTTCCGCCATGCCGGATCGTCGTCTGCCCAATCTCGGGCGCGACAAGCACTCATTCCCCTTCTACCACCCGCGCCAGCTGAACCGCGTAGTGCGCACCACAGCCTACACTCACTCCGAAAGTGACCATGTGGGCTATGGTCCGAAGAACGCCATCGGCACCTATCTGAAATACGGCAACCGCGTGCGCAGCGCCGCAGCAGACTGGTCGGTTTACCCGCTGGGCACCAAGTTCAAGATTAAGGGGCAGCCCTATATCTATGTGATTGATGACTACGGCAGCGCCCTGGTCGGTACCGCGACCATCGATATCTACCAGCCCAGCAAGTCACTGATGCGCCAGTGGGGACGCCGCGTGGTGGAGATTGAAGTGATTGAGTGGGGCTCCTCCCGCCTGAGCATGGAGAAGCTCTCCGACCGCCGCGGGTACAAGCACTGCCGCCAGATGTACGCCGCGCTGCAGGAGCAGAGCCGCCACCGCAACACCGCTAAGCGCTGAAATCGCAACTGACTGTTTCTTAATCCCCGCAGAGCCATGGCTCGCGGGGATTTTTTCTTGAAGTATCTGTTATTCTGTGTTACATTGCTTCCACACACACGCAACAACATGAAAATCAAACCCCTTTTACTTTCTGTACTCGCGGCTCTGGGCATGGCTCAGGCAGGTGAGCCCGCAGTCGACTACACCCCCGGCAAGTTCTTCTACGATGGGGGGCTCATGATTCCCGGCGAAGGAGCTCCGGCCTACAAGAAAGCCCTGTTCGATAAGACCGGCACCGCGTTCGGCGCCGAGATCGGGCTGGGCTACTGGGCTATCGACCACCAGGCAGACGGCGGCTACCACTCCGATAACTACGTTGCCATGCTCTGGGCGCGTGTTGACCAGCGCATCATCAGGGACGACGAGAACGGCGGCACCTGGCTGCGAGCCGATGTGATGGGCTCCTGGGGGCTGGGTCATGACTCTGCCGACCAGCAGTTCTTCTATGATGGCGGCTTCGGCTCCGCCACCTGGCACAACACCGACCTCTTCGGCCCGGCCAATCTCTACCTGCTTAACCTCACCCTCAAGCAGTATTTCTACAACAAACGCGTGTGCTTCAACGGCGGCATCATCTGGATGAGCCAGTATTTCGACCGCATCAGCCACGCCCGCTTCGCGAACGATGCTTTCGAGAAGTCACCCGTACTGCCGCTGGTGTGGCAACAGCCAGGTGCCGTGGTTCAGGTAGAAGTGGACGAAGATAACTTCGCCACGCTCGCCCTCGTGGGCACCGGCGTGCCCGGCGGGCAGAATCCGTACGACTTCAGCAACACCACCGGCTACGCAGTGGTAGGCGAATGGGGGCATGAGTTCGACGCCGATAAGGGCATCTGGCGCATTGCCCCCTTCTTCACCAGCGAAGATGCCCCCGATGCCACCGGCAAGGATAAGGAGCGAAACGCCGTGGGTATCATGGCCGGTGTGGAATACCAGATGAACGACATCGCCAAGGTATATGCCCGCCTGGCCTGGGCCGGCAGCGAATACCAGCGCTGCCGCAAGGAAGCCATGGTCGGCACAACCCTCCGCATCATTCCCTCCCGCCCGCAGGACTACCTGGGCGTAGGTTTCGGCATCTATAAAGGAGCCGATACCGACACGCAGAAACTCGAAAACGAGTTTGAAAAAGTGCTGGAAATGACCTACCGCATCAAAGTGAACGACTTCTTCTCCTTTGCTCCCTACTACCAGGTGTATTTCGACCCCGCCTACCGCAATGTAAGTACCGTGAGTGCCACCGGCGTGCAAGCCCACCTCTCATTCTGAGAAAAATACCATTTTTTGCACCACAGCCGCTGTTTGCCACCTGGCGGGCAGCGGTTTTGCTTGCCATCGATATCGGAGTGTGCTAAAGTCGCTGACCTCAATAACATTTAGACATGAAGCCTAAAAACCTTTTTCTCTCCCTTCTGGCCCTGGCCGGCTCCCTGCAGGCAGGTGAAACCTGTGATTCCTACCGCATGTTCTACGATGGCGGCCTGCTCATTCCCGGCAACAGCGCCCCCGCTTACAAGCAGCAGCTTTTCGAAAAGACCGGCACCGCTTTCATCCTGGAGCTCTTCGCCGGCCACTGGGCTGTGGATCACCAGGCCCCCGGTTACAACGACACCGTGAACCTCGGACTGCTCTACAGCCGCATCGACCAGCGCATCATCAAGGACGAGGTGAACGGCGGCACCTGGTTCAACATGGCCGTTTCCGGTTCCTGGGGGCTGGACCATGACTCCGCTGAGGTGGATCGCTTCTACGACGGCGGCATGGGCATCTGCACCGGCCAGCACACCGACTCCGTGGGCCCTGCCGGGCTCTACATTCTGAACGCCACCCTGCGCCAGTACTTCAACAACAAGCGCACCTGCCTGAATGTAGGCTCCATCTGGATGAGCATGTATTTCGACCGCATCGACCACGCACGCTTCGCGAACGATGCTTTCGAGAAATCCCCCGTGCTCCCCATGTACTACGGTACCCCCGGCGCTGTGCTGCAGCACGAGATTGACAAGAGCAACTTTGTGACCGCAGCCTTCATCGGCACCGGGCTCGGCCTGGGCGATAACCCCCTCAACTGGAACAACACCGATGGCTACGCCGTGCAGGTGGAATACGGCCACCACTTTGCCGAAAACCAGGGCACCTGGCGCGTGGCTTCCTTCTTCTGCAGCCAGGATACCCCCGATAGCAACGGCAAGGACGTGCAGCACGACTCCGTGGGCATCATGGGTGGCGTCGAGTACAACATCAACGACCACGTGAAGGTATACGGCCGGCTCTCCTGCGCCAGCAGCGAGCACCAGCGCGCCCGCAAGGAAGCCATGGTGGGCACCACCCTGCGCGTCATGCCCAGCCGCCCGGACGACTACTTCGGTGCCGCTTTCGGTGTGTACAAGGGTGCCGATAAGACCGGTTGCCGCCTGGTGAACGCCTACGAAAAGGTAATGGAACTCACCTACCGCATCAACGTGAACAGCTACCTTTCCCTGGCTCCGTTCTACCAGCTCTACATCGACCCCGCCTACCGCAACGTGAGCACCGTGAGCGCCACCGGCGTGCAGGCCCACCTGCTATTCTGATTTTCAGCATTTCAAACCTCAAAAAAAGCGCAGCATGCTGACCGCATGCTGCGCTTTCCATTCAGGCAAGATAAAAGGGATTATTGTTTCACCACAGCTTTATCATCAGCATTAATCGGCTGAGACGCAGCATTTTCCGCCACCTTCTCAGCGTAATTATTCACACCGAATATAGCCCCGAGCAGCATAGCGACCCCAAGGGTCACCACTGCACATATATAGGTGAATGCTTTGATTTTCATGGTGATGATACGCGCTTCGCATTATCTCCCTTATAGCACCTTTTTCCCAGTTTTCAAGCGAATTCTTCCGGCCGGGCTAAGATTTTCCATAGCCAGCGCAAGAGAGTGTGCGAGCACGGGCAAGCCTCCCCAGCCTGATAAATTGGAATTTGAATTACGAATTACGAGTTAC
>CAZTAX010000072.1:0-9425 GCA_964611765.1 uncultured Akkermansia sp.
AAATTGGAATTTGTCTCTCAGGTGCGCAGCACCTGAGCATGCGGCACAGCGTGCCGCTTTCATACCGCCGCAGGCGGTATTTCATACACAGCAACAGCTGTGCTTTCATACGCCCGCAGGGCGTATTTACATACACGCTTTGCGTGTAATTCATTGAGCCGCGTCAGCGGTAACCTGTCGCTTCGCTCAATGAATTACACCGGCTGCGCCGGCGTATGTAAATACCGTTGCAAGCAACGGTATGAAAGCGCAGCTATCGCCGCGCATGAAATACATGCCTGCGGCATGTACGAAATCCCACATGCTGACGCATGTGGGACAGGAATTTGGCTTCGCCAAATTCCAATTTATCAGGCTCATTGCTCAAACTTTGGGACACACATGCGCGGCAAGGAGGTCAGTTCCGGGCGCTGCCGATGAGTTCGCAGAGTTCCTGCGGGGAGAGGTGGAGGAGGAGCTTTTCGAGGCCGCCGGCGAGGAGTTTATCGGCCATGTCGCGTTTGCGGGTGAGCATGGTGTGAATGTTTTCCTCGATGGTGCCGCGGCAGATGAGAGGGTGGATGATGACCGGGTTCTGCTGACCGATGCGGTAGGCGCGGTCGCTGGCCTGGTTTTCCACGGCGGGGTTCCACCAGCGGTCGAAGTGGATGACATGGCGGGCACGGGTGAGGGTGAGCCCGGTGCCTGCTGCTTTGAGGGAGAGCAGGAAGAAGGGCGGCCCGCCGGGGTGCTGGAATTGCTGCACCAGCTCCCTCCGCTCGGCAATGGGGGTGCCGCCGTGCAGCACCAGGCCGGGCGCACCGAAGATGCCGGCCAGGTAGTCGTGCAGCGGTTCCATCATGCTGCGGTACTGGGTGAAGATGAGAGCGGCATCGCCTGCTGCGGCAATCTGCCGCGCCAGGTGGCCCAGGCGGGTCATCTTGCCGCTCCGGGCGGGGTCGTAATAGCTCTCGCCCAGGTATTGCGCAGGATGGTTGCAGATTTGTTTCAGGTGGCTCAGAATGGGCAGCAGCAGAGTGAGCCGCGTCTGCGGGTCGGGCTCGTGCACAATAGCTTGCAGCTTTTCCACCTCGCGGGCGTAGAGACGTGTCTGCTCCGGGGTGAGCAGGCAGTAGGCGGGCTGCTCGGTCTTGGGTGGCAGCTCCGGCAGCAGGTTCGGGTCGGTTTTCAGGCGGCGCAGCATGAAGGGGCGCACCAGCTTGCGCAGCGGGGTGTAATCTGTGCCCATTTTCTGCACCAGTGCGTTGAACTCCTTTTCACTTCCCAGCAGCCCGGGGGTGAGGAAGTGGAAGAGGCTGCGCAGCTCGCTCAGTGAGTTTTCCACCGGGGTGCCGGTGAGCGCCACCCGGCGCGGCGAGCAGAGCTGCAGGAGGGCGCGGGTGCGCTGCGAGTCCGCGTTCTTGATGGCCTGGGCCTCATCCAGTACCAGGGCAGGCAGGGGCTCTGCTGCCAGCAGCTCGGCAAGGCGCGTGGCCATGCCGTAGGTGGTGAGCGCCACATGTGCCCGCCGCAGCAGCCAGCCGGGGTTCTTCTGCAGGTAATCAGTATCCTGGCGGCTCAGCATGTCCGGGTGCAGCACCAGGGTGTTCAGCTGTGGTGCAAACTTGCGCAGTTCGTCCTGCCAGTTGGTGAGCAGCGAGGCCGGTGCCACGATGAGCGCAGCCCGCTCCGCCAGTGCACCGGTGGCGTGCAGATGCGCCAGCCAGGCGATGACCTGCAGGGTTTTACCAAGGCCCATATCATCCGCCAGACAGGCCCCGAACCCCGCCTCAGTCACTCCCAGCAGGAAGCGCACGCCGTCTTTCTGGTAGGGGCGCAGGGTGGATGCCAGCTGCTCGGGCAGCTGCGGTTCCTGCGGGCTGAGGCAGAGCTGCTGCAAGGCTTCCTGCAGAGCGGGGGCCGCGATGGCTCGCATGCCGTCTTCATCCGGCGGGGGGATGTTGGGCAGGGCGCTGCTGTGCTTGCCCAGCAGCCAGCGCAGCCCGGCCAGCAGGGGGATGCCCCCGGCGGCCATGCGGGTGGCCTGCCGCCAGCTGTTGAGCAGCTTTTCGAGCTTTTCCCTGTCCAGTCGCACCCACTCGCCGCGGAAGCGGATGAGTCCGTCCTCCCCGGCCAGCAGTTCCTCCAGCTCGGTATCGGAGAGGGCGTAGTTGCCCAGCACCACGCGGGGACTGAAGCGCAGCAGGGTGGAGATGTTCAGCGCCGGGGCACGGTCGGGTTTCTGGTTTTCGTTGCCGGGTTGCAGCTGCACCTCCAGCTCCACGCGCGGCGGGCGGCTCTGCCAGAGATTCACCATGCGGGTTTCGATGCCGGCCTGCTCCAGCACCGGCAGGCTCTCCAGAAAATCGTATGCCTGACGTGGCCCCCAGGCGCAGGGCTTGTATACATCTCCGCTGTTGATGAGCTGGTTCAGAAAAGGATTCGCCGCCGCTGCCTGCTGCAGCGGGCGCAGCAGGGTGGAGAGGGTGCCTGAATCCTGGGCATACAGCTGGCGGGCCAGTGCCAGCGGTGCGTGGCGGGGCTTGCCATCCTGCCCGGCGCGGTGAATGAAGGTGGCCAGAAAGGCAAAGGGATGCGTCTCAGCCCCCTCGCCGCCGTTCTCCGCCAGGTGGAAGCACAGGGTGCCCAGCTGCTGCCAGCCCTCGCCCAGTCCCTCCAGCCACTTTTCAGGCGTGGTCAGCTCGCGCTCAGCCTGCCAGACCAGTGCCGGGCCTAGGGAAGAAAACCACTCGCAGAGCATCCCGGCAGTGACGCTGCCGCCATAGACCGGCGGCATACCCTCCAGCCAGGCCGCTGCCTGCCGGGGCGAGAGCTGTGGCGAGGTATCATCCCCCTGCCTCAGGCGGCGCAGGTGCTGCATGAGCACCTCCTGCGCCCGCTCCCGCAGCCAGGCCGGGAAAGGCCCCGCCCCCAGCGGCAGCCCATGGCGCAGCAAATCCAGCATACCCGCCCCCGCGCTGCGTGCAAACGCCCGCTCCAGCCGGGGAAACGCCCCCGCCGGCACCACGCCCGGCCGCCCACCGGCCAGGCTTAACGAAAAGGTGGGGCTTTGGTTTGCGATGCCACCAGTCTAGCTTACTGCCCCCGCTTTGTCAATCGTGCAAAATCTGCATTAATCATCGGAAAGCAGATGGGCGCAGAGCTCTTTCTTCATCTTTTGAATGTATTCCACAGCAGTATCGGTGGTGAGGTGGTGCTCATCGTACATCCGGATGGAATCATTATCTTTTATTACGTTGAAAATGCCGTTTTCGAACAGGTAAGGCTCCACATGGACAACGTGGCAGAGCCCCTCCTTCTCCAGCGCAGCCATCGCATTCAGGGCGCGCTCGTTGTATCGATAATATTCCTCTTCAATGCAGGTTGTGACTTCTTTTCTGGGCTCGATATGGTGTATCCGACAGAATGTTACATACCACGATACTTTAGGCTCGGGCAAGTTGGGGTTGTCTGTAATCAGGATGAGTTTTCTGTTCAACTTGCGCATTTCTTCACAGAATCGCCGCAGGGCTTCTTCCGGTTGGTTGTTGTATTGTGTAAACTCTGCGCCCCAGCGGCATGTGGCCAGAACGATTTTTAATTCTTCATGTTCGGCGAGGTAGTTGATGATCTGTTCCGTCATGTTCTGTTCGTGCAACGGTTTTTGTAAAGAAAAATCGCTTTGACACATCGGGAGAGGACGAGTCAGCGGCAAAATGCCACTGAATCCCATTTCTCGACCCAGAAGGTCCACGCCCGCGGCGTAGGTATGGGCGTGACTGTCTCCCAACAGCAGAAAGTGAGGCGTTTTCGTGGCATCACCGAGCAGAAGTACCATTTCTTCAGGTTGGTTTGATGACGACGCGCCAAGGGGTGAAGCGAGCCTGTGTGTGGAACTTTTCGTATGGGGTGCCACGGACCGATTGCCATTCAAGTGGCGTTCTGGTGATGTCAAGATGCCGCTTTGTGTAATTGATGCGTTGATGAATGCGAGGAAATTTGATGACCAGCACAGTCAATGTCAGCAATGCTCCCCATGCACCCACGGTCAAGGGGAAGGGGAATTTACGTTTTTCGATGAGCCACCAGGCAGCCCAGCTCAGAATGATGGCGCAGCCGAACATGTACAGATACTGGTGCCAAGGGGTCAGATGCCAATAGGTAAAATGCTTCCAGATGTTGAAGATAAAGTAATGCCAGAGGTAAAGCGAGAATGAGATCTGCCCGAAGAATCGCAGAATGGGATTATTCAGTAGTCGAGCACTGAAATTGGCTGGCACATAGGCAATTACCAGTATGGAGCCGGCGACTGCCAGAAGATTTTGTTGTTCTCCCAAGTGCGTGGTGAATGAAGGTAGTACAATGGCCAGAATCCCGATGAGGGACAGCAGGGTTCTGGCTGCTTTGTTCTTGAATGATGGCAGGTAGACAATCAACATGCCGGCGATACATTCCCAGAAGCGAGCCATGCTCCAGTAGTACACGCTGGCGGGGCATGACTCTGCGGGAGCACTCATAAGCCTGTTTGCCAGCTTGCACGGTACTTCCCAGCTTCGTGAAAAAAAGAATGAACAAAGTGCAAGGAACAGGAGAAGCCCCATTCGCCATTTGGACGGTATCTTTTTGAAGAGAATGAAGATTACGGCAAACAGCAGGTAAAAATGGAGAATGACTGAAAGATACCACAGGTGAAGCAGGGGATACCGCGCTGCATTTGCTGCAAAGTAATTCTGAATTTCACGGTCAAAATACATGTTGGCATACCCCAGCATTCCTGCCATGGCGCTGGAACAGTGGCTGGCCCATTCCCGGGAATCCAATAAAAACATGGACCCCAGATGATAGGCGGCCAGCATGACCAGCAACGGCGGAAAAAGCCGGGCGAGGCGGGAGCTGCAGAATGCCCCGAAACCGAGATAATGCTTCTGCCCTGCCAGATACCCTTTGTAGATGAGGTAGCCGGAGATAACCAGGAAAACATCCACTCCGAAATAGCCGCGTACGCACCATTCCGGGTTCAGGTGGTAGATCACGATGAGAATGATGGCAAGCCCCCTCAGCCCCTCTATGTGTGAAAGAAACGTTTTTTTGCTTTGTAGCGCCGGATTTGCAGCCCCTGACATGTTGTTTTTGAAGTTACTGTTTCAGTGTAATACATGCTCGGTGCGTTGTACAGTTATTTGTAAGACAGCGTTTTGATGAAAAAATCCGCCGCGGCTCCTCAGAACCGCGGCGGATGCGTGAAAATGAATCACTAATCACTTCAGTGCGTCGTATGCGCCCTTGAAGAAGTAGTAGCCCCAGCCCCAGTCGGGGTCACCGGACCAATCGGGGTCGTAGTGGTGGCGGGGCTTCAGGAAGCGCTCCGGGTGGGGCATGAGGCCCATGGCGCGGCCGGTGGGGTCCATGAGGCCGGCAATGCGGAGCTCGGAGCCGTTGTGGTTATCGGCATACTGCAGGGCGACGCAGCCGGAGTCGAGGTATTTCTGGGCATCGCCGGGTTCGCAGACGAGGCGGCCTTCTGCGTGGGCAGAGGGGAGCTCGAAATTCTCGGGCAGGTAGGTGGTGTAGGGGCAGTTCGGGGCCACTTTTACCAGTTTGTCCCACATGCATTCGAAGCGCTCGCTCTTGTTCCAGATGAGGGAGGCCTTGGGCAGGATGCCCAGCTTCGTGAGAATCTGGAAGCCGTTGCAGATGCCGAAGAGGAAGCCACCATCGGCGTGGTGCTTCTGCAGGGCATCGCCCAGGAAACGCTCGGTTTCCAGCTGGGCCAGGCGGCCGCTCATCACGTAGTCACCGTAGGAGAAGCCGCCGGAGAATACGACGAGCTGGGCCTTGGCCACGTGGGCCGGGGTGGCGGTGGCGATGGGCTGCACCTGGGTGGAGAAGCCGGCGGCGTTCAGCGCGCGGGCGGTTTCCACGTCGCAGTTGGTGCCGGGGTATTTGAGAAGTAATGCGTGAGGCATATTGATTGACGATTTACTATTGACGATTGTCGAATGTGTTGATGATTCGTTGCTCCTTATTAATAGAACGGGGTGAGACCATTCTTCCAGATGCTCTTCAGCTCGGAGATGTCCGCCTGCAGCACGGTGCTGCCCTTGGCGGTGATGGTGAGCTGACCGTCGGTGGTGGCGGAGCCGATGCGGGCGCAGGGGAATCCGGCCATGGCAGCCTGGAACTCAGCGGCCATGTCCTCATCCACTTCCACGAGGAAGCGGCCGGTGCTTTCGGAGAAGCAGGGCACGGCGTTGTTCTGCCAGCCACCCGTGGTGGGCAGGGCATCCAGGTCAATCTGCATACCGCCGATGCCGGAGAATGTCATCTCCGCGGCGGCCACGGCGAGACCACCCTCGGAGAGGTCGTGGGCGGAAAGCACCAGGCCCTGGGTGAGTGCCTTCTCGTAGTAGGCCTTGTAGAGCTCGTAGTTCCTGGCGCAGTCGGTCTGCGGCACCTTGGCTCCGGAGATTCCCTTCACGCGGGCATAGACGGAGGCTCCCATTTCGTCCTCGGTGTTGCCCACCATGAAGATGGCGCTGTTGCTGCGGCGCAGGGAAGCACCGCGCACGTGGGCGGCATCCTCCACCACACCGAAACCGGAGCAGAGGAAGGTCACGGGGATGTTCACCGGGCCCTCTTCGGTCTCGAAGTAGTTGTAGAAGCTGTCCTTGCCGGAAACGTAGGGAGCGCCGTAGGCCAGGGCGGCCTCGCGGATGCCCTTGGCGCATTCCACGATGCGGCCCAGCTCGGTGGGTTCCTCGGGGTTGCCCATGCAGAAGTTGTCCAGCAGGGCAATCTTGTCCGGGTTGGTGCCGGCCAGCACCAGCTGGCGCACGGTTTCATCCACCGTGCCGGTACCCATGGCGAAGGGGTCGGTCTTGCCCCACTCCGGCAGAATGGCCAGGGCCAGGGACATGAGCTTATCAGAGCCGTCGATATCGATGACGGAGGCATCCTGCGGGGCATCAGCGCTGGCACCGGCCAGGGGCTTGAGCACCGTGTTGCCCTGCACCTCGTGGTCGTACTCGCGGATGATGGGCTCGCGGGAAACGATGGCGAAATCGCCGAAGAGCTGCTTGAGGTCACCGGTCAGGTTGCTGTCATCCAGAGTGAGACCGGTCCTGGCCTCGCCCTTGTTGAACACAGAGGTGAGATGCTTGGTGGGGGCATCGTGCAGCTTGGAGTTATCCATCTCCACCACGCACTCGCCGTTGTGCCACACGCGCAGCACGCCGCTGTCGTTCGACTCACCCAGCACGGTCATTTCCGTCTGGAAGGTATCGGCCAGCTTCTGCAGCTCGTCCAGGTTCTCCGGCTTCACGGCCAGCACCATGCGCTCCTGCGACTCGGAAAGGAAAATCTGCCAGGAAAGCATGTTGGTCTCCTTGAGCGGGGCGCGCTCCAGGTACAGGTTGCCGCCCGTCTCGGAAAGCATTTCACCCGCGGCGGAGGAGAAACCACCGGCGCCGCAGTCGGTCACGAATTCGATGAGTCCGCGCTCGCGGGCCTCCAGAATCACATCGAGCGTCTTCTTTTCCTCGATGGGGTTACCAATCTGCACTGCCTGCTGGTCTTCCTCGGCGGAGGCTTCGCCCATGGCGGCAGAGGAGAAGGTGGCGCCGTGCAGACCGTCCTTGCCGGTGCGGCCACCGATGACCACCACGGCCAGACCGGGCTCCATTTCCTTGGCGATGTCCTCCTGCGGAATCACACCGGCGGTGCCGCAGAACACCAGCGGGTTGTAGATATAGGTGGGGTCGAACTGGATGGCGCCGCTCGTGGTGGGAATACCCATGCGGTTGCCGTAGTCGCGCACGCCATGCACCACGCCGCGCATGATACCCAGCGGGTGGATGATGTTGTGGCCTTCCACCAGCTCCTGCGGGGTGTCCGGGGCGCCGAAGCAGAACACGTCCAGGTTGGCGATGGGCTTGGCACCCTTGCCTGCGCCCAGAATGTCGCGGATTACGCCGCCCAGACCCGTGTTGGCACCGGCGTAGGGCTCAATGGCGGAGGGGTGGTTGTGCGTCTCAGCCTTCAGGCACACGGAAAGCTTGTCGTCCAGCTTGATGAAGCCGGCGTTGTCCACGAAGCAGCTCAGCACAAAACCGGGCTTCTGCGCCATGATTTCCTTGGTCGGGCGCTGGATGAAGGTCTTGTACATGCTCTTGATTTCCTCCGTCTGGCCATTCACCGTGTGCTGCACGGTGGCGGCGAAGATGCGGTGCTTGCAGTGCTCAGACCAGGTCTGGGCAATCACTTCCAGCTCCACATCCGTGGGGTCGCGGTCAATCTCGCAGAAAATCTGCTGCACCACCAGCATATCCTCGGTGGAAAGGGAAAGTTTCATGTTCTGGCTCAGCTCCGTCAGCTCGGCCTCGCTCAGGTTACGAACAGGAATGGTACGATATGTAGCCATAATTTTTTGAATTGACTATTGACAATTAACTATTGACAATTAGTTGTTTAGTTTATTTTCCAGGTGTGGATGGCGGGGTTGCACACGTCCTTGCAGAAACGTGCCGACAGAGCGGTGGCATCCCCCTGGCCGAACACGTAGATTTTCTGCGTGATGGTCAGCGCGGTGATGTCGAAGGTCAGACCCTTGCGGCCGCGGTAGTTGGTGAGGATAGCCTCCTTCTCCAGATCCAGCGCACCCTTCTTGATGCCGTAGGAAATGCTGAACAGCTCGCCGCTCAGGGCAGGGGTGCCGTCCTCCTGCACCTTCTGCGAGATGGAATCCACCAGCACGCTGCGCATGTAGGCTGCGGCGGCCTCGGTGTCGCCCTCGCACTCGATGGTGTACAGGCGGGTGTGGTTGTATGTGAGCTGGTCTGCAATCGGTGTGTAGAGCAGCTTGTTGGCGTCCGTGGCCGACTGGAATCGGCTGAATACTTCAAACGTCAGTGTTGCCATAATGTTATGTTGTGTTTTGCGCGGGCGCGCGGGTAAGGAAAAGCCACCGGTGGCACGTGCCCGCCGGTGGCATGGGGGGTAAATTTACTTCTGCAGGCGGTTCAGCACGTCGGCGTATGCCTCCATGAAACCACCCAGCCCCTGGCGGAAGCGGTCCTTGTCCATCTTCTTGCCGGTGGCTACATCCCACAGGCGGCAGGTATCCGGGGAAATCTCGTCGGCCAGCACAATCTGGCTCGGATCGCTGGCCAGACGGCCGAACTCAATCTTGAAGTCGATGAGGCGCAGGTTGGCAGTCATGAAGAACTCCTTGAGGGTCTCGTTGATGAGCAGGGCCATCTGCTTGATGGAAGCGCATTCCTCCTCGGTGGCGGCACCCATCTCGCGGGCGTAGTCATCGTTGATGAACGGGTCGTTCAGCGCGTCGTCCTTGTAGGAGAACTCCACGATGGGCTTCTTGAACTGTGTGCCCTCGGCCACGCCCATGCGCTTGGAGAACGAACCGGCGGCCACGTTGCGCACGATAACCT
>CAZTAX010000073.1:0-8006 GCA_964611765.1 uncultured Akkermansia sp.
TTCTGGTCTTCGCGGGCGAAGCGGTGGGTGGTACCTTCGGCGGGGGTTGCCTCCAGGTTGTAGAGGTTACCGGTGCTTTCCTGGTAGCCGCGGATGCGTTCGCGCATGAAATGCAGCACTTCCTCCGCAAAGGCGATACCCACCGGCTCTGCGGTGTTCATCGTGTCGTTGGAGAAGTTGCGCAGCATTTCATTCATGCCATTCAGGCCGATGGTGGAGAAGTGGTTGCGCAGGTGCGGCAGGTAGCGCTTGGTGTAGGGATACAGGCCACGCTCGTACAGGGTGTTGATGAACACGCGTTTCTTCTCCAGAGTATCCTTGGCCAGGTCCATGAGTTCGCCCAGCTTGCTGTACAGCAGGTTCTTGTTGCCCTTGTACAGGTAACCCAGACGGGCCAGGTTGATGGTCACCACGCCGATGGAACCGGTCATTTCAGCAGAGCCGAACAGACCGCCACCGCGCTTCAGCAGCTCGCGAAGGTCGAGCTGCAGACGGCAGCACATGGAGCGCACAGCATCCGGCTTGTAGGCCTCTTCGTCGATGACCTTGTTGCCATTCTCATCGTACTTGTACTGGGAGCCCACGAAGTTCTGGAAATAGGAGGAACCAATCTTAGCGGCGTTCTCGAAGAGCAGCGGCACGTTCTCGCCTTCCCAGTCGAAATCCTCGGTGATGTTCACGGTGGGAATCGGGAAGGTGAAGGGCTGGCCCGTGCTGTCGCCCTCGGTGAGCACCTCGTAGAAAGCTTTCTGTATGACCATCATTTCCTTCTGGAAGTGCTTGTAGGTCAGTTCTGTCAGGCTCTCTACACCGCGTTCACGGGCAATGGCCAGCAGCTTCTCGTCCTCCAGCCCCTCGAAGATGTGCTGGTTGCCGGACATCGGAGTCTGCTCGCGCAGGTCGCGCGGCACGGTCCAGTCAATCGTCACGTTCGTGAACGGACTCTGCCCCCAACGGCTCGGCACGTTCAGGTTGTACACAAAGCTGCGCAGTGCCTTCTTTACTTCCACAAAGTCGAGCTGGTCCTTGAAAAGATACGGGGAAAGGTAGGTATCAAACGAACTGAAAGCCTGTGCACCGGCCCATTCGCTCTGCAGAATGCCCAGGAAGTTGGCCATCTGCCCCAGTGCCTCGCGGAAATGCTTGGGCGGGCGGCTGTTCACACGGCTGCGCACACCGTTGAAGCCCTCGTTCAGCAGAGCTCGCAGGCTCCAACCGGCGCAGTAACCGGTGAGGCAGTCGAGGTCATGGATGTGGTAGTCGCCGTTGCGGTGTGCTGCGCCTTCCTCCGGGGTGTACACCTGATCCAGCCAGTAGTTGGCAATCACCTTACCGGCGGTGTTGTTCACCAGGCCGGCGTTGGAGTAAGTCGTGTTGGAGTTGGCCTTGATACGCCAGTCCGTGTTGCCCACGTATTCCTCGATGGTCTGCTTACAATCAACCCAGGTGTTGCCTTTGTAAAGACCGGCAATCTGCTCGCGCTGCAGCTTGTGCAGGAAACGGTATTTGATGAAGTTGCGGGCTGTGTCGTAGGCGCCGGCTCGCATCAGTTCCTTCTCGATGCGATCCTGTACCATTTCCACAGGCAGATATTCTTCGTGCTTCAGTTTATCCAGCACATTAGCATAGACAAGAGGATTATACTCCTCCTGCGAGGCGTGGAACGCCTTCTCGATGGCCTGTTGTACCTTGTAGGCCTCGAAGCGTTCGCGCTTACCGTTTCGTTTGATGATTTCAGGCATGGTTGCGTGAGAGATTAAGATGTTTCAGGACCCGTTGACCGGGGCGTTCCGTCCAGCGGGTTGCTGCTCGGTGCACGGGGTAGAATGTAACATGCTGTTCACCCCTTTGCAAGCAAAAAAAATGCAGGGGGCACACTTTTCTTTACACAAAATATAGAACACTCAAACATTACACTACACCATATATTGTACATATATGCAATTTAGGCCATTTTAGAACGCTTCCAGAAATTCAGACCGGAAACATCGACGGAAGCTGTTGATTCAAGCGGGTTCTGCGAGCAGGAACAGCATTCTCAGGTCGGGCTCTATATGGTGTAGTCTCAAAAAAGCACCTACAAAATATAGCGGGTGTAAAAGAGAGTTTGGAGAGCGGTTAATTTTGCGCCCAGATGCACTTTAAGTAGTCTTCTCCGTCAAAATCGAAGGGCATAGGCACCGAAATGAGGGAGGCAGAGGGGACTCCAGCCGCCACCATGCGACGGAAGGCCGACATGGTCAATTTACGGCAATTGGTGGAGCAGAGGATACGGCCGCCGGGAGCCAGACAGGCCGCAGCCAGGTTCACCAGGTGGTCATAGTCCCTCTCCACACGCCAGACATGACCCTTTTCGTCGCGAGAAAAAGTAGGCGGGTCCAGAACGATGACATCGAACCGGCGGCCCTGGCGGGCAAAGCGATCCAGCCAATGCAAGGCATCTCCCTTGCAGAAGTAGTGGTCATCCGGGTCAATATCATTCAGCGCCATGTTCTCGCGGCACCAGCTCAGGCAGGGCTGAGCCAGATCCAGCGTGGTGGTCTGCGCACCGGCCAGCGCGGCACACACGGAAAAGGCACCTGTGTAGGCAAAAGTGTTGAGCACCTTCATCCCGGGGTGGCAGATGCGGCGCAGCTCGGCGCGGTTATCGCGTTGATCCAGAAAGATGCCCTGTGAGTACCCTGCCCCCATATCCATGAGATATCTCACTCCATTCTCCCGAATCACGAAGCGCAACGGCACCTCCGGGCCGCAGAGGAACGCCGGAGGTTCCTTCACATCCTTATCCAGCCGCTTCACGTACACCGGGCGCCCGGTCGCTTTCAGACACTCTTTTAACGCAGCGGGCAGCGCTGTATCCCGCAGTGAAACCAGCAGGCGGTCCGCCAGAGCATCAATGAACACACCCGGCCAGGGCGAGCCGTCGGACACACGGAAAGCATCCGTCTCCGGCGGCAGCTTGGCCTGGCGTTGCTCCAGAAGACTCTGCAGGGGATTTTTCACAGCAGGAAGGTCTTGGCGGCAGAATCTGCAGCCTTGCGGATAGTGGCTGCCATGGACGTGAGCGCGTTGGCACGCGTGGAAGCCAGGTGCTCCTTCAGCCCGCAGTCATCCAGTCTGCCGAGGTCGGCAGCCAGAATCTCCGCCGGGGTAAGCCCGGAAAGGAGGCGGATGAAGAGAGCGATAAGCCCCTTGGTGATAAGTGAGTCACTATCCGCATGGATGATGAGCTTGCCGTCATCCATCTCCGTGCCCACCCAAACGCGGCTCTGGCAGCCTTTGATGAGGTTGCTGTTCTTGCGGAACTTCTCAGGCATGGCAGGCAGCCGGCGCCCAATCGAGATGATGAATTCGTACTTCTCGGTCCAGTCCTCGAAGACGGACATATCATCCAGCAGTTCCTCGATACGTGCGTTGTAATCCATCACTTCGTGCGGCTGGTTGCCAGCGTGTAGAGCACAGCCTTCTGGGCGTGCAGTCGGTTCTCGGCTTCGCGGAAGATGACCGGCGCATTGGACTCCAGCACCTCATCCGTGATTTCATAGCCACGGTAGGCAGGCAGGCAGTGCAGCACGATATGGCCGGGGGCGGCCAGTTTCAGCAGTTCCTCGTTCACCTGATAGGGGAAGAAAGCTTTTTCCTTGGTGCCCTTCTCTGCCTCCTGGCCCATGGAAATCCAGGTATCGGTATTGATGACCATACAATCGCGCACCGCCTCGGCGGCGTCCGTGGTGCAGATGATGTTCGGGCAATCGAGTGCGGCCAGCGTTTCGGCCTTGGGCAGCGCCTGTTCCGGCCCGGCCAGCACCAGCGTGAAGCCCAGGCGCTTGGCGGCCCACATCCAGGAACGGCCCATATTGTTATCCACATCGCCCAGGAAGGAAATCTTCATATCTTTCCAGGAGCCCACGCCGTACTGTTCCTCGATGGTGAGCAGGTCGGCCAGAATCTGGCAGGGGTGCTCCAGATCCGTCAGGGCATTGATGGTCGGCAGCTTGGAGTAATCCGCAAAGTCCACCACATCCTGCTGGTCATAGGTGCGGATGATGGCACCGTGAATCATGCGCCCCAGCACACGGGCAGTATCCTTGATAGGTTCGCCGCGGCCCAGCTGGATATCACGGGTGGAAAGGAACATCGGGCGTCCGCCCAATTCGGAAACACCCACCTCAAAAGAAACACGCGTGCGGGTGGAGGATTTGGAGAAAATCAATGCCCAGGTCTGCCCGGCCAAGGGCTGCTCGGTGTGACAACCGCGCTCCGCCTTGAGCTTGTGGCCCAGGGCAAGCAGTTCGCAAATCTGGTCGCCGCTCAGTTCTTCAATGGAAAGAAGGTTTTTCATGGCTCTATATAAAATTCCGGGAAAGCAGGACAGTAGCACGTTTCCCCTGCTCTGTAAAGTTCAGAATGAGTCAGCTCTTCCTAATATATCGCAAAAAGTTGAAATTTCGGCATTTCATTATCCTGCAGCCCACCATGGTCCCCCCACAATTCCATACATATCGTCCCCCGAACTTGTTCGGTTACTTGTTCGGTCAGGCGCTATATCTGCAGCATTCACATAAGCCGCAACATAAACATGCCGTTATTTCTGCGGCGTAAACAGAGATTTGGCTTGCCTGAAAGGCGGGGCAGGAGTATAGTTTCGGCCCGAAATGAAAGCACTTGTCAAAACAAAGGCCGATAAAGGCCTGGAGCTGATGGACGTGCCGATGCCTGAAGTCGGCCCGAATGATGTTCTCATCAAGATTTACAAGACCGCTATCTGCGGCACTGACCTGCACATCTGGAACTGGGATCCCTGGGCCCAGCAGACCATCCCGGTGGGCATGCATGTGGGCCATGAGTTCTGCGGCATCATCGAGCGCGTGGGCTCTGCAGTCTCGCAGTACCAGCCTGGTGATGTCGTGTCCGGCGAGGGGCACATCGTCTGCGGGCACTGCCGTAACTGCCGCAAGGGGCTCTTCCACCTCTGTCCGAACACCAAGGGTGTGGGTGTAAACCGCGAGGGTTGCTTTGCAGAGTACCTCTGCATCCCGCAGAACAACGTCATCCGCATCCACAAGGACATGCCCATGGAGATTGCCTCCATCCTTGACCCCCTGGGCAATGCCACGCACACCGCCCTCTCCTGGGACCTCGTGGGTGAGGACGTGCTCATCACCGGTGCCGGTCTCATCGGTTCCATGGCTGCAGCCGTCTGCAAGAAAGCCGGTGCCAAGAGCGTAACCATCACCGACGTGAGCGACTACAAGCTCAAACTCGCCCGCATCATGGGCGCTGACCGCACCGTCAATGTCATCTCCGGCGACAGCATCGCCTCCGCCCGCGAAGACCTCGAAATCGCCGAAGGCTACGGCGTGTGCCTTGAAATGAGCGGTGCCCCCGCCTGCCTGAAGGACATCATCACCCACTCCGCCTACGGTGCCAATATCTCCCTGCTCGGCATCCAGCCCGGTGGCTCCGGCATCGACTGGAACACCTTCGTGTGGAAGGGTCTCAAGATGAAGGGTATCTACGGCCGCGAAATGTTCGGCACCTGGCAGAAGATGGACGCCATGCTGCGTTCCGGTCTGGATGTTTCCCCCATCATCACCCACCGCCTGCACTACACCGACTTCAAGGAAGGCTTCGAAGTCATGAACTCCGGCAAGTCCGGCAAGGTGGTGCTCACCTGGGCTGAATAAGGTCCACACCATCGGCGTGGATATCGTCGGCACCCTGTGCCGATATCGTTACCACACCAGCTTTCATTACCCCCACCCGCGTGCAATGGGAAACCGCTGCACGCGGTTTTTCTATTCCACTTCGTAATTCAAAACGCGGTTTTCTTTGACACCGCAGCAATATATTGCTAAACTCACCCCCAACAAGATTTTCCCATGAAACACGAACAACAGACACAGCTTCCGCTCCGGGGCCACAGCCGCGGGCTCTGGATTCTCAGCCCCCTGATGGTATTCTTCGTGCTCTACCTGAGCGCCTCCATCCTGCTGGGGGATTTTTACAAGATGCCGGTTACCGTTGCTTTCATGGCAGCCTGCACCTGGGCCTTCATCGTATGCCGCCCGCGCCACTTCAGCGAGCGCATCGAGCGATTCTCCCGCGGCGCCGCCCACAGCAACATCATGATGATGGTGTGGATTTTCGTGCTTGCCGGTGCCTTTGCGGCCTCGGCCAAATACATCGGCTCGGTGGATGCCACGGTGAACCTCACCCTCTCCCTGCTCCCTGCAAACATGGTGCTGGCCGGCGTTTTCCTGGCTGCCTGTATCATTTCCCTCTCCATCGGCACCTCGGTGGGCACCATAGTGGCCCTTATGCCCGTGGCCGTGGGCATGGCCGATAAGGCCGGGGCAGACCTCGCCCTCATGGCCGGCGGTGTCATCGGCGGAGCCTTCTTCGGCGATAACCTTTCCTTTATTTCCGACACCACCATCGCCTCCACCCGCACCCAGGGCTGCGCCATGCAGGATAAATTCAAAGCCAACTTCGCCATTGTCTGCCCCGCAGCCATGCTTGTGCTTGCCCTCTATGTCGGGCTCGGCTGGAACCTCGTCCCGGTGGAAATCACTCAGGAAACCCAGTGGCTCAAAGTGCTGCCCTACCTGCTTGTGCTCATCACCGCCCTCTGCGGCGTGAACGTCATGAAAGTGCTCATTCTCGGCATTGCAGCCACTGGTATCGTTGCCGGCATGGAAGGCAGCTGCACCATCATGGACTGGGTGGGCTCCTTGGGTCAGGGCATGACAGGCATGGGCGAGCTCATCATCGTCACCCTGCTGGCAGCGGGCATGCTCGAACTCATCCGCTACAACGGAGGTCTGGCCTATATCGTCGGGCACCTCACCGCCTGCATCCGCGGACGCCGAGGTGCGGAGTGCAGCATCGCCCTCATGACCGCCCTGGCGAACTTATGCACCGCGAACAACACCGTGGCCATCGTTGCCGTCGGTAACATCGCCCGCAGTGTGGCTCAGAAATACGGCATCCCGGCCCCCCGCTCCGCCAGTCTCATGGACACAGCCTCCTGCGTCATCCAAGGCATCCTGCCCTACGGAGCCCAGCTCCTCATGGGTTCCGCCCTCGCCGGCATCACCGCCTTCTCCATCATCCCCTGCCTCTTCTACCCCTTTGTCATGGGGCTCTCCACGACTATCTTTATCATATTCGGTCTTGCCGAGAAAAAATAACGCATCCGTAGGTATCGTTGAGTGAGGCCACAGTGATGCTACGCTTCTGCGATGCCACTGCGCAGGCCAACACGGGGTGGTGAATGCCGTGGTTTTCAGTGATGCAGCTGCGTGTGTCTGATTCTGGATTTACGGAGGGGTGGAAACAGGCTCAAAACGTCGTTCGAGCGTAATAAGCAAGCGCCCTGCAAGTGGAGGAGCACTTGCAGGGCGATGAAGAGATTCCCACAAACGGGAGGAAGTATTATTCTTCGCTCACGTCGTCGGTGGCATCGAATTCATCGGACTCGGCGTCGAAATCGGCCTCCTCGTACTTCTTGAACTTCTTGACACGCTGGTTGGCGGGAAGCGGAGCGAGCACCATGGTGACCGTGTTGCCTGCGAGCTTGGCTGGCTGATCCACCTGGCCCATAGTCTTCATATCCTCCACCACCTTGGCCATGACATCCAGGCCCAGTTCGCGGTGTGCATTTTCGCGGTTGCGGAAACGCAGCTGGAAGCGCACCTTGTGACCGTGGTCGAGGAACTGCTCGGTGCGGGCCATCTTGACGTTGTAGTCGTTGACATCCGTGCCGACGCGGAGTTTCACTTCCTTCATCTTGGTCACTTTGGACTTGTTGTTCTTCTGCAGTTTGGCCTGCATGTACTTGAACTTACCATAGTCGATAAGTCGGCATACGGGCGGGTCTGCATTCGGAGCTACCTCTACGAGGTCAAGTCCGATTTCCTTGGCTTTGGCGAGGGCATCGCGGGTAGCCATGACGCCGAGCTGATCACCCTTGGCGGTGACGACTCGTACCTTCGGTGCGCGGA
>CAZTAX010000073.1:8016-9389 GCA_964611765.1 uncultured Akkermansia sp.
GGTCGTTGACGCGGATCTGCGGTGCTTTATTGGCGCCTTTATCGCCGCGCTGGGGGCGATTGGCGGGTTTACTGGGTTTCTGGGGGGCTGCCACTTGTGTGTGTTCTTGGTTAGTCCTGGGGTTCTGCCGCAGCGGGGAGGCACACGGTCCGGCCCCTTGCTGCGGCGGAAAGTTTTTTCTTTATTGCTGTTCCTTAACCTGGGGTTCCAGCGCAGGGCGGATGAGGCGCTGGCTGATTTCCTGTTCGAGAGAAGCGATGAATTCATCCACGCCCATGGTGCCGACGACGTCGAGCTCACGGTGGCGGACGGAGACCTTGCCTTCCTCGGCCTCTCGCTGACCGACTACCAGCATGTAGGGCACGCGGTCAAGGCGGGCGTTGCGAATCTTGGCACCAATCTTATCGGGGGCATCATCGAGCTTCACTCGCACAAACCTGGAAGCCAGCTTGGCGCGCAGCTGCTCTGCGAAATCGGCCACCTTGTCGGAGATGGGAAGCACGCGCACCTGCTCAGGGGCGAGCCAGGTGGGGAACTTACCGGCAAAGTGCTCGATAAGCAAACCGGTAAAGCGCTCCATGGAGCCGAAGGGTGCGCGGTGAATCATGACCGGGCGATGCGGCTTGTTATCTGCCCCGGTGTAGGTGAGGTCGAAACGCTCCGGCAGGTTGTAGTCTACCTGCACGGTTCCAAGCTGCCAATCGCGGCCAATGACATCACGCACGATGAAGTCAATCTTGGGGCCGTAGAAAGCGGCCTCGTTCTCGGCCTCGATGAAGTCGAACCCTTCCTCAGAGAGTACCTCGCGGAGGGCCTGCTCAGAGAGCTTCCAGTTCTCAATGGTGCCCACATACTTCGGGTCGGAGTAATCCTTGTCGCGCAGGGAGAGACGCACACGGAAATCATTCATCTGCAGTGTGCCGAGAATGTGCTTCACGATGCCGATGCACTGCTGCACCTCTTCCTTGATCTGGTCGGGGCGGCAGAAGATGTGTGCATCGTCCTGGGTGAAGCCGCGCACGCGGGTCATGCCACCCAGCTCGCCGCTCTGCTCCCAGCGGTACACGGTGCCGAACTCGGCCAGGCGCACGGGCAGGTCGCGGTAGGAGTGCGGGTCATTCGCATAGATGCGGATGTGGTGCGGGCAGTTCATGGGCTTGAGCATGAAGCCGCTGATGGTGCGGGTATCGAGCGCGTTGAACAGATCGGCGCAGGAGGCGTTTTCATCGCGCAGGCGCTTGAAGTCGTCCGGATCCGGGATGGGCGGGAACTGGCTTTCCTTGTAGTGTTCCCAGTGGCCGGAGGTCATGTAGAGATCCAGCTTGCCGATATTGGGGGTGAACACCTGGGAATAACCGATGCGATCGAGTTCC
>CAZTAX010000074.1:0-9241 GCA_964611765.1 uncultured Akkermansia sp.
ATGGAGGACTCCCGCGAGCACCGCGTGAACGTAGGCGCCAGCTACACGTTCTGATTTATTCCCTCATCTGATAAAGTCAGATCCGGAACAGCGGCATTTCGAAAACGAAATGCCGCTGTTCACGTCAGGTGAGGAAAATTGGAATTTGTGGGGATGGATTCTATTGTCGGAGCACGGGACTTTAGTCCCGATATGGCCCGGTACTGCGAAATTGTCGGGACTAAAGTCCCGTGCTCCGATTCAGCTCGCCAAATTCCCATTTGTCGGGTTTGCTGAGCTTCACAAGTCATCGATGAGCGAGGTGCTCTTGGCGTAGGCGGTGGAGCGGGCCTCGAAGAAGTCGGTCTTGATGAGGTTGGCGTTGCTGAACTGGCTGACCCAGGCGCAGGCGGGCGGCTCGGTTTCGTAACCTTCGTAGACCGGGGCAAAGCCGAGGTCCAGGCAGCGGCGGTTGGCCAGGTAGCGGATGTAGTCCTGCACCATGCCGGTGGTGAGGCCGGGGATATCATCGCCGATGACGTAGCAGCCCCAGGCAATTTCCTGCTCGGCGCCTTCGCGGATCATGGCGCGGTACTCGTCCACTTTCTCCGGGGTGAAAAGCTGGGGTTCCTCGCGCTGCACCTCGCGGATGATGTTGCGGAAGAGCCAGAGGTGGGTGCTTTCATCGCGGTTGATGTAGCGGATTTCCTGGGCACTGCCGGGCATTTTCCGGTTGCGGGCCAGGTTGTAGAAGAACATGAAGCCGCTGTAGAAATAAATGCCTTCCAGAATGAAGTTGGCCACCAGGGTGCGGGCGAAGTTCTCCGGGGTGCGGTGCTGCTGGAACTCGTTGTAGAGGTTGCCGATGAAGGTATTGCGGCGCAGCAGGTGTTCATCGTTCCTCCACTGGTAGAGCACCTCCTGCCGCTGCTGGGGCTCGCAGATGGTATCGAGCATGTAGCTGTAGCTCTGGCTGTGCACGGCTTCCTGGAAGGCCTGGATGCAGAGGCAGAGGTTCACTTCATTGGCGGTGATGTATTCGCTCACCGAGGGCAGGTTGGCGGTCTGGATGCTATCCAGAAACACCAGGAAGGAGAGAATCTTATCGTACGCGCGGCGTTCGGCCGGGCTCAGGCGCGGGTAGTCCTTCACATCGGCCGCGAGGTTGATTTCCTCCGGAATCCAGAAATTGTTCATCGCCTGGCGGTACCACCCGCTGACCCAGGCGTATTTCATGTTATTGAAATCGTTGAGGTTGGTGGTGTTGCCGTTGATGATGCGGCGGGCGGCGGTGTCGGAGTCGCCCTGCGGGTTAAAGAGTGGTCTGCGGTTCAGCTGGCACATAATTCACATTCTTCTACTTCTAAGCTTTTGGATCTGATGTAATAGATGGTTTTCACCCCGCACTCCCAGGCGAGGATATAGAGGTTGAGTATCTGGCGGAGGGTGTATTCATGGGTAATGTAGAGGTTCATGCTCTGTGCCTGGTCAATGTGGCGCTGGCGCACCCCGGCGGCCCTCACCGACCAGGTCTGGTCGATGTGGTGGGCACTCTTGTAGAGCCAGAGGGTGCGGAGGGTGAGCCCTGGTGCCACGCGGGGCATGAGCCCGCTCTTCTTTTCCTCCAGGAAGAAGAGTTTCATGACCGGGTCTACCCCGGCGGTGGTACCGGCGATGATGCTGGTGCTGCTGGTGGGTGCCACGGCGAGCAGCCAGGCATTGCGCAGCCCGTGGGTGGCTACGAGCCGGCGCAGTTCCTGCCAGTGCGGGGCGGTGTAGCCCCGGCGGTCGAAATAGGCGCCGCTCTGCCACTCGCTGCCCTCGAAGGCGGCGTAGGCTCCCTTTTCGCGGGCAATTTCGCAGCTGGCGGAGATGGCGGCGTGGTTAATCTGCTCGAAGAGCGCATCCACGAAGTCCAGGTGCTCCCGGGTTTCCCAGTGCAGTCCCAGTCTGGCGAGCATGTGGTGGTAGCCGCTCACGCCCAGCCCGATGGGGCGGTTAGCGCGATTCGTGAGTTCCGCGTATGGCAGGGGATAGAAGTTCAGGTCTATCACGTTGTCCAGCGCACGCACGGCACTGCGGGTGATTTCCTCCACCTCCTGCGGGTTGCGGACATCGATGCGACCCAGCGAGAGGCTGGCCAGGTTGCAGACCACGAAATCACCGGGCTTCGTGGTGGTGACCACCACGGGTTCACCCTCCACGGTTGTTACCTCCTGGCTGAGGGATTCGATGGCGCTCATATTCTGAGCGATTTCGGTGCAGAGGTTGCTGCAGTAGATGATGCCCCGGTGCTTGTTCGGGTTCGCGCGGTTCACGAGGTCGCGGTTGAAGGCGAAGGGGGTGCCGGTTTCCACCGCGCTCTTCAGGATGAGGCGGATGATATCCTTGATGGGCACCACGCGCTTGTGGATGCGGGAATCGGCCACGCAGCTGTGGTAGCGCTCCTCCCATACCTCGCCGTAGCTGTCCTCCAGGGAGTAGCCTTTCACCGTGCGGATTTCGTGGGGGCACATCAGGTACCAGTCGCCCCCGATGTTGTCGCGCGCCTGCTGCCAGAAATAGTCCGGGTAGCACACAGCGGGGAACACATCGTGCGCTTTCAGCCGGTCATCCCCATTGTTGGTGCGCAGTGCCAGGAACTCCGGCAGGTCACGGTGCCAGGCATCCAGATACACCGCCACGGCACCCTGGCGCACCCCCAGCTGGTCCACCGCCACGGCGGTGTCGTTGGCCAGGCGAATCCAGCGGATGACTCCGCCCGCAGCACCGGGGAAGCCGCGTATGGCGCTGCCGCTGGCGCGCACCTTGCCGAAGTAGAGCCCCATGCCACCGCCGTATTTGCTTACCTGGGCAAAGTTATCGATGCTGCGGTAGATGCCGTCCAGACTGTCCGGCACGGTGTCGATAAAGCAGGAGGAAAGCTGGTGGAAGGGCTTGCGCGCGTTGGCCAGGGTGGGGGTGGCCATGGTGACTTTCAGCGTGCTGAGCATGTCGTAGAAGCGCCGAACCCACTGCAGGCGCTCCTGCTGCTCGTGCATGGCCAGGTGCAGCGCGATGCCCAGGAACATTTCCTGCGGACTCTCCAGCACCGCCCCGGCGTGCGTGCGGATGAGGTAGCGGCCATGCAGCAGCTCCAGCCCGGAGTAGTTGAAGAGCTTGTCTCGCTCCGGGCGCAGGTAGCTTTCGCATTCCTCAATTTCTGCCTTGCTGTAGTGCGCCAGAATGTAGGCGCCGTATACACCCTCGTTGGTCAGGTGCGTGAGTTTGTCGTGCAGGCAGGTGATGCCGTCCTCAGCCTCGTGCTGCACCAGTCGGGCACGGAAGCGCAGCAGCCAGAAGCGCGCGGCTATCATCTCCCAGTTCGGGGCATCGCGCGTGGTGAGCTCTGCCGCGGCTTTGATGAGGCTGCCAAGTGCGGCCTCGTGGCTCTGCCCGGTTTTGCAGAAGCTGCGGAAGCGGGCGGTGAGATGGGGCAGGGCATATTCCGCTTCCGGATACTCGCGCTGGATATCGCGCAAAGCCTGCTCCAGTTCGCGGCGTTGTTCGAACAGCGCCAGCAGCTGCTCGCGTGCGGCGCGGGCGCGGCTGCGTTCGTTGCGGTAGAGGATGAAGCTTTTGGCCGCTTCGTAATGACCCGCTACCATCAGCGCTGCCTCCACCTGATCCTGGATGCCTTCAACTGCCACTACTTCCTCGTTCCGTGCCAACAGCTTGTCTTCTATGTCTGCGGTCAGACGCATAATCTCTGCCCCGGACTCCTTCATGCCCACACTTTCAAACGCCAGTTGTATCACGCGCGTTATCTTCTCCCGTCGGTATTCCTCGGCTGCTCCGTTTCTTTTCCGTATTTTCATGACTCCACTACATCTTGTATGCGTGCCGTCAGTTTACCTGCTTATCTTGAAAAGTCAAGTAAAATGGTAGGAAAAAGTGGAATTATTGTTATTTGTGTTTTACTGTCATTGAAAATGAGGAGGTAAGCTGATTAATGTTCTGGTAATTTGAAAAACTCAAATAAAAATACAGCGCTGGTGCGCTGTATTCATGAACAGGCTCAACCTCCTGTCCTCTCCGTCATGAACAAGAATTTCCTTAAAATACTCGTTGTGTCTCTTTCTGCCGGACTTGTGTTCAGCAGCTGCCACCATCTGCACCACCACCATGGCCACGGCTACCATGATGGCGGTGGCCGCCACCTCAATTACCACCAGGGACACCGGTAAGCTACACGGGTCTCCCCAAGTTCGAGCAATGAGCCTGATAAATTGGAATTTGGCGTTCCGCCAAAATTACGAGTTACGAATTACGAATTACGAATTATAAGCTCCGCTCACCTACGGCTCGCCATTGCATATCAGATAGTTCAACACTGGCGGGCGAATGCCCGCGGAACTTTTTACTCGTAATTCGTAACTCGTAATTTTGTCGGAACGACAAACATTAATTGATATTTCTATTGATTACAGAATCTTTGGGACACCGGTAGGCTATGTCCCGAAAAGATTTGCCCCGCCGGGCACACGACTACCCGACGGGGCTTTTACTGCAATACACGTTACAGCACAACAAATCTTGTCACATCAGAACGAGAAAACGCCCTGGACACCCATGATGACCACGTCGCTGTTGTCCGGGTCGTAGGCGGGCTTGGAGATGTACTGGATGTGGGGAACCAGCTTGAAGTAATCGTTCAGCTGGAGGCTGTACATGGCTTCGGCCACGTACTCGCGGTCGTTGTCGACGGGGGAAGCCCCCTTGAACACACCGAAGGCGACGCCCAGGAAGTCATCTTCGCGGGAGGGGATAAGCTTCACATGGGCACCGCAGGTGAAGTCGAATCCATTACCGACTTCCTGCTTGGCGGCCCATCCGGCGCGACTGTAAACCGTCAGTTTATCGCACACATCATATTCAATGCTGCCGGCAAGGCCTGCATTGTTGCTGCTGGTGCCATCCATGTTATCGACGTAGCGATAGAAGGGATTGAGGCGGATAGTGGCAGAACCGTCCAGAATGGTGCGGCCGTATTCACCCACAAGCAGGAAACTGTCGTTCCCGTGGAACTTGAAGGGATTGTCGCCGTAGCCGGTGGCCTCGCTGGTAGCCGCGAACATGGCATAGCTCACGGAGTCAATCTCGTGCTGGAGCACCACGCCGAGGTTGGCATCCGGCAGGGCCAGCACCGAGGAGCCGATGAAGCCGTCGTTGGTGAAACTGGCACAGGAATCATTGGCAATGCCCACGGCATCGAAGTAGTTGGTGAGGTTCACCATACCGGCGATGACGCAGGAACGCTTGTTGTTGAAATACTGCATGAGTGCTACCTCCGGGAGCACGGCGTCGTGCCCTCCGTAGATATCGGCGTGTGCTCCGGTGGCGCTGCCGGTACCTTCGGTAAACATGTAGCTTGACTGGGCGGAATTTTTGTCCAGACCCCAGGAACCGGATAATTCGACTCGTAACCAGGTGCCGCCATTCATATTGTCTTCGATGAGGCGCTGGTTGAGCTGGGCGTGAATGAGGAAGAGGCTGGCATTGTCGTGCACATCGGGGGATGTGTTGTTGCTGTGCCAGTACCCATAAGCCATGTCTACGGCCCACTGGGTGCCGTATTTCTCATTGGCTTTCACTTTATAGGCGGGGTCTCCTTCCTCAGGGGTGAACATGTTGATACCCTGGAGAATTTCTCCTGCCGTCGGCTCTGAGGCTTCGCCTGCGATCACGGGCAGGGTGGCGAGCCCGGCCAGTGCCATTGCGATTATGTTCGTCTTTTTCATTGTTATTAGTTAATAGAGAACTGAATCTCTGTTTGTGTGTGTTGTTGGGTCATAGGGCAGTAGGGGAAAGGGGAGAATCAGTCTTGTTTATCCTGATGTCTCTTGCTGCAGCCGCAGCTGCAGCCGCAGCCACTGCATCCGCCAGGGCAGCCACCATCCTTGTTTTTACGCAAGCAGGACCTTATGGCAAGCGCTGCTGCGCCCAGGAGTACGAGGATGATGATGATATCTGCCATGGCGGTGCGGTGTGTGAAGTGGTTATTACTTGTTGCTGATGTCCTGGCGGTGCGGGTTGGGGCGCAGAGCCTGGAATACGATGCCGAGTGCCATCAGTCCGGCCAGAATCTGGGCGGAGCCGAGGGTGCCGGCGGTGATGTAGAGCCCGAGCTGGTAGGTAATGAAGGCCACCACATAGGCCCAGAGGCACATGTAGCCGATGGCGAACCAGGTCCAGAGTGCGCTGTTCATCTCGCGGCGGATAGCACCGCAGGCGGCAAAGCAGGGGGCGCAGAGGATGTTGAAGAGCATGAAGGAAAGCGCGCTGATGGTGGTGAAAGCCCCGGCAGCACGGACATTGCCGGCCACGCCGCTGGTCTCCTCATCTTCCTCCACTTCGGGGAAAAGGAAGGCCGTGGCAGCATTCACATAGTCCATGAAGCTCTTCTCTCCTTCTTCTTCGGCGGCGGCAGTTTCTTCCTCGGCTTCTGCTTCCTCTGCGGCGGCTTCGGCGGGCTGGGTGGTGCGGGCGGCGGAGTCGCACTGCCAGGCTGCCATGGTCAGGGCGGTCAGGGCATTGGCTTTGCACAGGTCGCTGCTGCGGGGCAGTTCGTCCTCGGCGGGGGCTTCCTCAGCGGCAGCTTCGCCATCTGCGGCAGCTTCGCCATCTGCGGCAGATTCTTCCTGGGCGGGGTAGAGCACACCGAATGTGCCCACCACGTTTTCCTTGGCAATGAGACCGGTTACAGTGGCCACGGCGGGCTTCCAGTCGCCCCAGCCCAGCGGGGTGAAGATCGGGGCAAAGGTGTTGCCGGTGTCGGCCAGCATGCTCTGCTCGATGGCAGCTTCATTTTCAGCAGTGTTGAGGTATTCGAACTTCCAGTTGTAGTTGGAGAGAGTCCAGACGAGGGCCGAGGCCAGGAAGATGATGGTACCGGCTTTCTGCACGAAGGCCTTGCAGCGTTCCATGGCGCGCAGGTTGATATTGGCACCCATGGGCATGTGGTAGGCGGGCAGCTCCATCACAAAGGGGGTGTAGCCACCGGCAAACATGTGCATCTTGCGCAGCATCATGCCGCCCACAATCACAGAGCCGAAGCCCATGAAGTATGCCACTGTGGCAATGGTGGCGGTCTGGCCGATCATGGCACCGATGAGAGCCAGAATAGGCAGTTTGGCACCGCAGGGCACAAAGGTGGTCAGCATGATGGTCATGCGGCGGTCCTTCTCGTTTTCGATGGTGCGCGTGGCCATGACACCGGGCACACCGCAGCCCATGGAAACCAGCAGCGGAATCACGGATTTGCCGCTCAGACCAATGGAGCGGAACAGACGGTCGAGCATGAAGGCCACGCGGGCCATGTAGCCGCAGTCCTCAAGGATGGACATGAGCAGGAACAGTACGGCCATCTGCGGCAGGAAGCCCAGCACGGCGCCCACACCGGCCACGATACCATCCGTGATGATGGCCTGCAGCTGCGGGGAGCAGTCCAGCGTGGTGCGGCCCAGCATGGCCACGCCAAAGGTCACCAGGCTCATGATGACGAACCAGACGGTGAATTCGCCGCGGCCGGCGCGGCCCGTGAGCTTCATGGGGTTGGCGCAGAACTTGTGCGTGTGGCTGCCGAAGTTGTTGGCACCCTTAGTGCCGGACTTGACCAGGCAGAGCCCCAGCAGCACGGCATTGGCCGCCCAGAGCAGGTACATTACTGCGGTGTGCAGCACGCCGGGCAGGTGAGGACATACATATTCCAGCAGGAAGGGTGCCACCATGATGTACAGCCAGGCACCGTTCATGTTCAGATCATGCAGGCGGCGCAGCATGGCCGGGAACACCAGAATCATGGCCAGCACCGCGCTGAACATGGTGAGGGCTTCCACCCCGGCCGCTTCGTTGCCGATGAATCCGGCCAGCCAGCCGCCGACCACCGGCCCGAAGAGCACATCATTGGCCCAGCCGGTGCCCCAGTCGCCCACGGTGTTGATGGAAAGGTAATAGATGGCGTACATGACCGCTACAAAGATGACCGGGCCGGCCACGCGGTGGGTCAGCACGGCATCCACCTTCCGGGAGAATCTTTCGAGGCCCGGCTGCTGTACCAGCACCTGCGGGATAAAGGCGCAGATGGCATCGTAGCGGCTGCCTGCGATGATGGAGGCTACATCATCATCCATGGTGGTTTCCAGCTCCATGCGGATATCTTCCAGCACGTGGGCCTTCACCTTGCTGGCGCCTTTCTGCAGCAGCTCCTCTCCTTCCAGCATCTTGATGGCCTCGAATCGGTTGGCTCCATATTCCGCCATGACCTGTGCCACTGCTTTTTCCACCGGGGCGGAATATTCCGGCACCTTGGGGGCGGAGGGCAGGGGGCCGGTCATGAGCTGAAGCAGCTCGGACATGCCGGTCTGCTTCAGTGCGCTCACGGCCACCACCGGGCAGCCCAGACGGGCGCTCAGCGCGGCGGTGTCTATCGTGCTGCCCTCGGCTGCCAGCAGGTCGCACATGTTCAGCGCAACAATCATCGGCAGCCCTGTCTCCATTATCTGGGAGGTCAGGTACAGGTTGCGCTCCAGGTTTGTGGCATCCACCACGTTCACCACCAGATCCGGCTTCTCCTCCAGCAGGTAGCGGCGGGAAACCACCTCCTCGGGAGAATAGGGGGAAAGAGAATAGATGCCGGGCAGATCCTGCAGCTCGATTTTCTCGTGCTCCGTCAGGTGACCTCCCTTGCGGTCCACGGTCACGCCGGGCCAGTTGCCCACATATTGGTTCGCGCCGGTCAGTTCGTTGAACAGAGTGGTCTTGCCGCTGTTCGGGTTGCCGGCGAGTGCAATGGTGCGTTTCATTGTGTGTGTCTGGTTGAAAATGCTTGCTTACTTCACCTCGATGCAGGCGGCTTCTGCTTTGCGCAGCGATAATTCAAAACCGCGCACCGTCACTTCCAGCGGATCGCCGAAGGGGGCCATCTTCCGCACTTTTACTTCGGCATCCTTGGTCAGACCCATGTCCAGTATGCGCTGGCGCAGCGGCCCTTCGCCGTGAACTTTCACTACGCGCACTGTTGTGCCTATCTTTACCTGGTTCAATCGCTGATTCTCGGTTTTCATATCAGAGTTAGGTGAGACTAATTTAGAAGACGGGCAGAGTTTAGTCCTGTCTAACACTTTTGTCAACCACTTTTTTTGTTTTTTTTCGGCATAGACACATAAGACGCGTTGGAACAATTATTCTGCAACTGGATATTCACCCTCTCCGGCAAGTAAAC
>CAZTAX010000075.1:0-9237 GCA_964611765.1 uncultured Akkermansia sp.
ACCTCGCCTATGACCTGGGCCGCCGCGAAGCGCCCATCCGCGTGAACTGCATTTCCGCCGGCCCGGTGCAGACCCTGGCTGCCCGCGGCGTATCCGGTTTCACCGGCATGTTCAAGGTGTACGAAGAGAAGGCCCCGCTGCAGCGTTCCTGCACGCTGGAGGAGCTGGGTGCCACGGCCACATACCTTGCCAGCGATGGCGCAGCCTCCATGACCGGCCAGGTGCTCTATGTAGACGGCGGTTACGAAATCGTCGGCATGTAAGCCGCACCCCCTACATCATCAAACAAGAAGCCCGGGGCTATCCCCGGGCTTTCTTTTCAGCATCCCCACGCGGATTCGAACCGCGGTTCTATGACTGAGAATCATATGTCCTGACCCCTAGACGATGGGGACGTTGAGTACGCGCGGAGGGATTTGAACCCTCGACCAACGGATTAAAAGTCCGCTGCTCTACCGCTGAGCTACGCGCGCACTGGCGCTGCACAAAACAGCGAGCGGATATTACAGGCTCCGCCAGGCAAAGTCAAGCATAATTCTTCAGAAAAGCGGAAAAACATGGACAAATCCAGCTCTGCATGCTATACAAAACACATGCGAAAGTGCACCACAATCCTCATACTTCTGCTGACCATGGCCGGGGCGGCCCAAGGGCAGGCGCAGCTGAGCAACCGCCTCAGCCAGTGGGATGTGGAGAGCATGTATGTGCAAGCCAAAGCCATGCTGGAGGATCGCTCCATCCAGAATGTGGAGACGGTTCCGATGCTGCTGGAAACCTGCGCCCGCGAAAAGCACCTCGAAGCAGCACTTCTGCTCATGGATGTGTACGAAGGCAAGTTCAAAGGGCTGGAAGCCAACCCGGAAAAAGCAACAAGCCAGGCCAGAGCCATGGCCGAATCAGAGCAGCTCGACACGGTTGTCAACGGGGGGCGCACCATTCGCACGGAGGCTATGTACCGCCTCGCTCTTTATCTGGAAAAAGGAAGCGGTTGCAAAGTCAACAAACCGGAGGCGTTCAAGTGGATGCAAATGGCGGCCGACCGCGACATGCCCCAGGCCAGAGTGGAGCTGGCAAGGTATCTGATGACCGGACAGGGCGTGAAAGCGAATCCGGAAAAAGCATGGGAATTGCTGCACCGCCAGGCCCGGAAAAACCCACGGACCCCGCATCTTTTCTTTTACATGGGCCACATGTGCGCCCAGGGGCTGGGAATCCCCCGCAACGCCCGCAAAGCCTTTGAGCTCTTCCGCATGGGCGCCGTGATGAACGATGCACGCTGTCTGAACAATCTGGGAGCCATGTTTGAAAAAGGGTACCCCACCCCACGGGACCCGGAAAACGCCTTACGTCTGTACCGCAAAGCCGCCAACCTGGGCAACCGGGAGGCCTCAGCCAACATGCAGCGGCTTTCGTTCAAAGAAGGGATCCGGGCTCAACAGCTGAGCGCCACGCCGAACGAAACGCGAATCGACAACGCCACATTGCGCATCATTCATGCGCTTCCCGTTTCCGAGCATGCCCGCGACAGGCTGAAAGGATGGCTGCTCCTCGCTCCGGAGCAGGACGCCATGTAACGCTTTCGCCATGCATCCGATTCACCAGGCTCTGGACTATGCAGCTCGCGCACTGGGTTTTTCCTCAGTCGGGATAGCGGATGCACTCGCCCCGCAAGGAGATACGCTGGCAAACTTCATCCGCGACGGAAAACACGCGGATATGGAATGGATGGCCCGGCACCTGCCTGCCCGGCAGAACCCGGAACTGGTGCTGCCGGGGGTGCGGCGTGTCATCATGCTCACCTACGAATACCCACGGCAGGACGCCCGCAAAGCGGCCGGCCACATAGCGCGTTACGCCCAGGGGGAAGACTACCACAGACTACTGGCCGGCAAATTGGCAGATTTAGATGAAACGCTGCAATTCTATGGTGGGAAGCAGCGCTGCTTCACGGACAGCGGCCCGGTGAGCGAACGTTTTTTTGCAGCACAGTGCGGCCTGGGCTGGATCGGACGAAACGGGCTGCTGATTCGCCCGCGGGGCGGTTCCTATTGTTTTCTGGCGAGCATTCTGACCACCCTGGAAATTCCGCTCACGCCGCCCATGAGCAACCATTGCGGCAACTGCCACCGCTGCGAACAAGCCTGCCCCACAGGGGCGCTGCACAATGGCTGTTGCGATGCCCGCCGATGTCTCGCCTACTGGACTATCGAGGCTAAAACCGCCACGCCTTCAGACATAGCCGCCTCCCAGGGGGAATGGCTGTATGGCTGCGATGCCTGCCAGGAAGCCTGCCCTTGGAACAACAGCACAAAAGCAACGCAAACTGTTGACCCGCACCTGCTCATGCCGGCCCCA
The DNA here is from genome assembly GCA_964611765.1 of uncultured Akkermansia sp. Taxonomy (GTDB): domain Bacteria; phylum Verrucomicrobiota; class Verrucomicrobiia; order Verrucomicrobiales; family Akkermansiaceae; genus Akkermansia. The sequence continues at coordinate 2,356 of CAZTAX010000075.1, forward strand.
CTGGCCACTGCTCCCCCAGCCCATCTTGCCGCACTGGAAGACGAGGCCTTTCAGCAATTCCTGGCCGGAAGCCCCATCCGGCGCATCGGTCCGGAACACCTGAGACGCAACATCCGCTCCGGTCAATTTTGAACAACTATCCGTTCTTCGGCATCCCAACAACAGATGATTGATTTCCCGACCCTTCTGGCACAGGCCGGCTATTACTACAGCAATGGCAATGACTTTTACTACGGAGCTCCCGGTATGACCGGCGGCATGTATGGCGGTGTGACCTTTATCGGTCTCATTCTGGTGCTCGGTGCTGCATTGCTTGGCGGGCTTGTGCAGATGGGGCTCAAAAATGCTTTTAACCGCTACTCTCAGGAGCCGGCACCGCTCACCGGTGCGGAGGTTGCCCGCCGCATGCTCCGGCAGAACGGGCTGGACGATGTGCAAGTCACCGCCGTCCGCGGCCAACTCACAGACCACTACAACCCATTGGACCGCACGGTGAACCTGAGTGAGAGTGTGTACCACGAAGCCAGCGTGGCGGCCATGGCAGTAGCCGCACATGAATGCGGCCACGCTGTTCAGCACGCGCAAGCCTACCCCTGGCTGGGACTTCGTTCTTCACTGGTACCCCTGGTCAACATAGGCTCGCGACTGGGGCAGATTGTACTCATGGTGGGTCTGGGATTACTGGCCATGGGCAGCAGCACCACCGTAGCCTGGATCGGGCTCGCTCTTTACGCCACCACCACGCTCTTTGCCCTGGTCACCCTGCCGGTGGAATTCGATGCCTCCCGCCGCGCCCTGAACTGGATGGAACAAAGCGGACTTGCGGACCGCGCCATGCACGGGCAGGCAGGTACAGCCCTGCGCTGGGCAGCCATGACCTACGTAGCCGCAGCACTTTCCTCACTGGCTATGTTGCTTTACTACGCACTCATTCTATTGAGCCGCATGAACCACAACCGGGACTAAGCGCTACATGAACCGCCACGAATTACAGGAACTGGTGCGTGAGCATCTGGGCGGCACTGCCACCCCCATGGCGGCCCAGCTCGCGCTCGATGCAGTACTACGCGCTATTACCGATGGTCTCGCCGAAGACGGAGAAGTGAAACTGGCCCGCTTCGGCACCTTCCGCATCAGGCAACGAGCCCCCCGTAAGCTACTGCTGCCCGGCTCCGGCAAAATATTCATTCTCCCGGAGCGAAATACCGTTACCTTCCACGAGCATTAAAGAGCCCCCACCCGCCCAGGAGACCGGACAAAATAACATATTAATATTCCAACATTTACATCCGGGTCACAAATTCACCCCATTGAACCGGAGAGACTCTCAGAATATTATTGTTATTTCTGTTGTTCACAAAATATATAACACCGCGGTGCGGTTACCAAAGCTCTGAAAACTTGAAGCTTGCCAACCGGGCAGGATTCTGCTAGAATGCGCAGCATCATGAATTCCCCCTTGCAGGAAAACGAAAAAGCAACGCTCCTGGAGCTGGAAGCCCGGGCCAGGGAACTGGAAAGCGAGCTGGCAGGAATCCAATCAGCCATCGCCATTCTGCGGGCCCGAATGAACAACGGGCAGCAGCCTGCCGCCGGGCAGGACGTGCCACTGGCCCCTGCATGGGATACCCCCATTCCTATTTCCACGCCCCCGCAATCTCAGGAGGCTGAGTCCCCCCGGGAAACCGGCGATATCTACCTTCAATCCCTGCCACCCTACCACGCCCTGCGCAACAAGTGGGAACTGGGAAGCGGGCTGGAAGATGCACAGGCAGCCCCTCCCTCTGCTGTATCTTATAACGAACAGCCCCCCGTCGCAACCCACCTGCGTCTCATCGGACTGCTGCCGGACGGCACCCCGTGGGAACAGCGAATTCCATTCTCTGAAATTGCAACCGGCAGCGGAATCGTTCTCGGGCGTGACCCGGGCGTGGCAAACGTAGCGTTGCCGGATTCCAGTATTTCCCGTGCACACGTTCAGTTCGCACTCAATGAACAAGGGTTGACAGTAAGCGACATGGGCTCCACCAATGGCACCACCATCAATGGCATTCCCCTTTCGCCATATGATAATTGCCGCACCCTGCAGGATGGCGATGCCCTCACGCTCGGACAGATATCCCTGCAGGTCCAATTCATATAATGCACACCGCATGAAACAAACCTTATTTATCTCCGCAATCGCGCTGCTCAGCACTGTTACTCTGCAGGCAAAAGACGGAGAAACACCCACCCAGAACTACCTGTGGTATAAGCAGCCGGCAGTGGTGCAACCCGCGGTGCTGCCCTGGGCCGACGGAGAATCCGAATCCGGCAACAAGCCGGGCAAGGCCGACAAAGACCCGTGGGAATCGCAATCACTCCCCATTGGCAACGGCCGCGTGGGCGGTACCATATTCGGTGGTGATAAACGGGAGCGAGTCAACCTGAACGAAGTCAGTCTCTGGTCAGGAGGCCCCAATCTGCCCGGCAACGGCAGTGGCTATTCATACGGTCCCATTGCCAACAAAAACCAGTTCGGCTCATATCAACCATTTGGCAACCTTTACATCGATTTTGAACTGGAAGGCGAAACAAAAGATTACGCCCGCTCACTCGACCTGCGCGATGGCATCGCAAGGGTCTCGTTCACGAATGATGGAAACGAACACGAACGCGAGTGCTTTGTGAGTGAACCGGACGACGTACTCGTCTACATGGCCCGGACGGATGCCCCCACTGGGTTCAATGCCAGAATTGCCATCACCCCCAACCACTCGGTCACTTACAGCAAACAGAAAAATGGCATCGTGATGAGCGGTACCCTGGTCAACGGTCAGGAATTTGAAGGACGCCTGCACATCAAAGCCAAAGGAGGCGTAGTAAAAGTCAAAGGCAAAACCGGTTCCGTACCGGTGAAGCAATACGTCTCCAGAAAAGGCGAGAATTCCATGAAGGCTGAGTACGATGCAGGCAACATGCCTTACATTGAAGTGGAAGGCGCAGAGACCATCATCGTTTACGTTTCTCTGGCAACCGATTACAAGATGGACTTTGCCAGCAACTGGAAAGGCAGATCCCCGGCAGCCACCAATAAGAAAATCCTGGCAGATGCTCTGGAAAAGAATTACGCAGAACTGCGCAACACACACACAAGCCATTATAAAAAGCTTTTCAACCGGCTGGAACTGAGTCTGGGCAAGACCGATGAAGATACAGCGCAACTCCCCACGGACGAACGAATCGAAGCGTACAAGAGCAGCTCGCGTGACCCGGAGCTGGAGGCCACCATCTACCAATACGGGCGCTATGTACTCATCAGCGGCTCACGCCCCGGCAATCTTCCTGTGAATCTGCAGGGTATCTGGAACGACAAAGTTCACGCAGCCTGGGCCTGCGACTACCACAACAACATCAACCTGCAGATGTGTTACTGGGGTGCGGAGGTCGGCAACCTCTCCGAGTGCCACATGCCCTTCATCGATTTCATGAAAGCCATGGAAAAACCGTTGACGGATATGACTCGAAAGCATTTCGGACCCACGGTCAACGGCTGGACCACGCGCATTTCCCAAAACCCCTGGGGTGCCGGCGGCTGGGTGAAATGGAATCCTCCCGTCAATGCCTGGTACGCCCTGCACATCTGGGATCACTACACCTTTACCCACGATAAGGCATACCTCAAAAATATAGGTTATCCCCTGCTGAAAAACATCTGTGCCTTCTGGGAAAGTTACCTCAAGGAAATCGGCAAGGGCGGTGAAGGGCTCATGTCCAACGGTAAAAAACTGGACGTAAGCAAGTACCCGGAGCTGAAGGACATCAAGGCCGGCTCGCTGGTCTCGCCCAACAGCTGGTCACACGAGCACGGGCCGGATGAAGACGGCGTGATGCACGACCAGCAGCTCATCTGGGAGCTCTTCGACAACACAGCCAAAGCGGCAAAAGAACTGGGAGTTGATGCCACCTGGGCCAAGAAACTCATCTCCCTGCGAGACCGTCTGGTGCCCAACCGGGTGGCCGATGGCGGCTACCTGCAGGAATGGATTATCGACCGTCCGGACATGGTTACCGGGCACCGCCACACTAGCCACCTCATCGGCGTATTCCCCGGCACCTCCATCTCCATGGCCAAGACGCCGGAACTGGCCAAAGCTGCCGCAAGGAGTCTCGAACTGCGCGGGCTCAGCGGCGACAACCGCCGCAGCTGGACATGGCCATGGCGCACGGCGCTCTGGGCCCGCCTGGGTGAGACCGACAAAGCCTACGACATGGTGCAGAACTACATCCGCTACAATGTGCTGGATAACCTCTTCGGCAACCACCCGCCCATGCAGATGGACGGCACCTACGGCATGACCGGTGGCATGAGCGAAATGCTGGTGCAGAGCCATGCCGGGCAGATTGAGCTGCTGCCCGCCCTGCCGGAAGCCTGGGATACCGGCTATGTGAACGGCATCCGGGCCCGCGGCGATCTTACCATTGATGTGGCTTGGAAAAATGGGAAAGTAACCCACTACGCCATCACCTCCAAATCAAACAACGAAACTCCGGTAACTGTCATCGTCAACGGCAAAAAGACCAAAGTTATCCCCGATAGCATCAATGCCGGCGACGACGCAAAGAAAGGCAAAAAGAACAAAAAGGGCAAGAAAAAGAAATCGAAGAAAAAGAAAGCCTGAATCCACTTTCAGCCACTCTCCCACCCGGGAGAGTGGCTTTTTTTTTGCGCGCAACACGCCAGCTTGGCAAATGGGAAGTTGGCGGGGAAAATTGTCGGAGCATGGGACTTCAGACCCGATTTAATGCACCGTGATTTCGGGACTAAAGTCCCGTGTTCCGACAACAACAAATTCCAATTTATCAAGCTGAGGAGGCTTCTTCCAAAATGTTGCAGGTATTTCCATTGATTACAAAATCTTTGGGACACATGTGTGGGAAAACAGTTGCGTGACCCGCTTTATGCTTGCATGAGCGGGAGCAACTTGGTAGGATGCATCCATGCTTTTTGAGAGGGAGACAGTAACACCGCAGGGGCGACTTGCCGCGATGGAAGAGCTGTTCTCCCGCGTCGCCCGCCGCAGCGATGCAACGCCTGATGCAAACCACGTTCCTGTAGAGGCGCTGGAGGCGTTCCGCGATTTGGAAACACCCCTGCGCTATATGCTGGAAGCTGCGGCTTCGGGCAGCAAGGATCGCACCAGGCTTGCGCAACTGCGCAAAGTGGAAAAATGCCTCAATTCGCTGCCGGAGGCCCTCATGACCAGTCTCACCGCAGGGCCGGAGGAGAACTGGCTCTGCATGTTCCGCCACCTGCAGCAACTGCATACGCTGCTCACAGATGCGGGCATCGGCACCGATGCGGCGGAATATGCCTCACTGCTGCAAAAGATGGTGCAGCTGGCAGAAAAGGTCTCTCAGGCAGCAGCGGTGGAAATCAGCCCGGCCTCCATGTTCACGCTGCTGCTCATGCAGGTGGAGATGCAGCGCATCAATCCCCGGCGGCAGAAAAAAACAACTGCCCGCAAGCGCCGCCGCACGAGAACAAAACGCGAAAAAGCCGCAAAAAAAGAAGCCTGACGTCAAGGTGCCGCAACTGCAGCAGACGGGCTTTCCTGAACTGGCGCGGGCTGGGTAAAATCGCATTTTTCCAGATAATAGGCTGCGGTCTTGTTTCCCTGCGCAGCAGCTTTCTGCCACATTTCCTTTGCCGCAGGGCGATTCATCTGCACACCGGCACTGCCGGAATAGAGCAGCAGCCCCAGGCGCAGCTGGGAGCGGGCATCTCCCGCAGCGGCGGCGCGTTCCAGATCCGCCTGCATGCGGGCCAGCCGCTCCCGCACCACCTCGGCAGCAGGCTCCGGTTTTTCCTTTTTCTCCGGGTGTTTTCCATAGTTGAGAACCACGTTCCCGGTGCGCATGACCAATGGCAGCAATGCACTCACCCAGAGTACCCCCATGCACCAAACCACCCAGCGGGGCATTTTCTTGCGAGCCGGCAAAATTGAGAATCGGCGCCGCAAGACACGAGACTTCTCATTCCGACCGCGGGTGCGGCGTGCGGAAAAACGCACGCGCCGCTGCATACCGGCCAGTTCGGGCGCATCCGCGTAGCGCAAATCACGCTCGCGGGCCTCATCGTACAAGCGGCGTTCCTGTTCATCGCTGAGAATCCGGTAAGCCTCCGCTATGAGTTTGAAACGTTCCTCCGCTGCTGCATCCCCCACATTCAAATCCGGATGAAAACGCTTGGCCTGCCGGTAATAAGCCTGCTTCAACTCCGTCTGAGAAACGGAGATTTCGACATCCAGCAGTTCATAGTAATCCGGCCGAGGCATAGGTCAGCGGGCTTTCCAGTCACGGGCCAGCTCCGTTACCGAACAAATCGGCTCCCAGCCCAGTTCGCGGATGCGGGAGCAGTCCACACGCATATCAGACACCCCACGATGAGAAGGTTCGGAGGATTCCGGCTCAGCCTCAATCCCGAATATTTCCTGCAGCTGCATGTAGATTTCTTTTTTGGTGAAACTTTCGCCGCACACGTTATAAATGCCATCCTGAAGCCAGGGCTGAGTTCCCAGCAGCTGAAGCGCATCTGCAGCGTCCTCTACATGCAGATAATTCAGCACACGCTCATCACCACCCGGCAAGGTCGGCAGGCCATCCCGGAAACGGCGGACCAGCTCACAGCGTTCATCTCCATATACAGGAGCCAGGCGGGCCACTACACCGCCGCTATTGAGAATAGCTTCCTCTGCACGAAGCAGAATTCCGGCGCGTTCCGAATCAGCCTTGGCCGGGCTTTCCTCCGTAACAGTTTCACCGCCACGCCCGGCATACACCGAAGTGGACGAGCAGAACACCACGCGAGTCCCCTCCAGCAGGTGATCCAGATTAAGCGCC
>CAZTAX010000076.1:0-9235 GCA_964611765.1 uncultured Akkermansia sp.
GGATATTCAGCTAATTGCATGTAATGTGACTGGAACCGCACGAGTCTAAGCGAGTCCTTTTGGCTGAAAAACGGGGTAAAAATATGAACAAAAACAGCCCTGGAAGTCCAATTTTCGTTATGAGTTGCGATTTTATAAGTCACTGAAATCTAGGCACAAAAAAGGAGCGGTCGTTACCATTTTGTCTTGGTTACGACCGCTCCCATAATAGGGCCGGCGGGGTTCGAACCCGCGACCAAGGGATTATGAGTCCCCTGCTCTGACCGCTGAGCTACAGCCCCACGAGGAGTGTACAGAAGAGAGGGGCGGGATGCAAGCGAAAAATGCAGGGCTTTTTGTCATGCAGGCAAGTCGGGGCCCGCGCGGGGCTCAGAGCAGATAGCCGGCGATGAGCTTGCTGAGGGCGATGATATCGTAATTTCCTTTGATTTCGAATCGCACCTGGCCGATACCACCGCTGAAGAAGAGGTCGAGCTCGCAGTCGAAATCAAAGGTGCCGGCGGTTTCCACGGAATAAGCCTGCAGCTTGTTGTACGGGAGCGTGGTGAAATCCACCTTCTTACCGGTGATACCCTGCACGTTCACGGCAATCACGCGTTTGTTCGTGAAAACGACCGAATCGCGGATGGCCTTGAAGGCGGCGATAATGCATTCCCCTTCCACCAGGAGGGGGCCTACGCGCTCCATCTGGCTTTCGGGGCTTACCGGGGAGAGTTTGAAGAGGCTTCCGTTTTCAAAATCAATCATGGTCTTGTGTGGATGGGGGTGATGTTATCGGGAGTTGCGGATTCGGTATCGGCTTCGGGCACCGGGGCATCGATTTCCACTTCTGCAGGCGCGGGGGCGGGGGTGGGACGAGGAGTTTCCTCCGGCCCGGGGCTCGTACCGAAGAGTGCGGACAGCGTTTCGTTGCCGAAGTAATCCGCATCTGCCAGGCGGGCCTGCTCGTCATCCAGGCGGATAACCATATCCTCAGCAAACTCGGCAGCCACGAGTTCTTCATCCTCCTCTGCCAGAGCGGAAAAGTCCACACTACGAAGCGCCTCGTATGCTGCGGCAATCTGCGGGGCCTGGGCGGCAGCCGTGGGGGCATCCACCACGGCGGCAAGCATATCCGCCAGGGCATCCATACGGTGGCGGGTGGCTTCCAGCATCTGCGCGGCGGCGGGGGAAAGCTGAGCATCCGCGTGTTCCGTCTCTTCTTCCGCCGCTTCCGCAGCGGCATCTGCAGCTTCCGGTTCCTCTTCTGTTTCCGGCCCGGTGGCGTCCGTCTCATCCGCCACCGGCAAGGGAGCCACCGGTGGTAAGTTCTGAGCTGTAAGCGGTGCAACCGACAGAGCAGCGAGAAGCACAGGTACAAACAGGCGCATTTTCATATTTCCGCAGGGCTTATAGCATGCAGCTGCCGCTGCGGCAAGCAAAATTTCAGAAAAGCGGGTCAAATGGGAAGAATTCCTTAAAAAATGCGCGTACTGGACAATTGAGTGATTGACGAGCGTGAGTGTTTGGTGTAGACTGCAAGACAGGCGCAGACTCGCCTTTTAACGCGTTAAACTCTATTTACCTCCTTACTTCCGTGTACTCGAACGAAGACTTTCTCCTGCAGCTCCTGGTGGAATCCGGGGGCATCGACGAGGGAACCCTCGATTCTATCCGCATGCAGCTTTCGCCGCTGGATAACATCATTGAGCACCTCATCGAGAACAAATATCTGACTCCCGAATACATTGCCCAGGTGGCTGCCAACAACTCCGGCCTGGAATATGTGGACGTCACCTCCTTTGAAATCGACCCGAGCGTCATCGCCACCGTGAATGGCGAACTGGCCCGCCGCGTGAAGTTCCTGCCCCTGGGGGATGACGGATTCTCCCTGCAGGTGGCCATCTGCGACCCCTTCGACATGCAGACCATGGACAGTCTGCCGCAGTTCCTGGGGCGTGATGTGAGCTTCTTCGTGACCTCTGAGCCGCTGCTGCAGAAGGCTCTGGACAAGTATTACCCGGAGAAGAAGCAATTTGCCAAGGGCGACACGGAAGGCCCCATCATTGAACTGGTGGACAGCATGTTCAACGATGCGCACGAGATGCGCGCCTCCGATATTCACATTGAGCCCATGGAAGACCGTGTGCGTCTGCGTTTCCGCGTGGACGGCCGCCTGGTAGAAGTAGCCAACCACCCGAAGAAGCTGCTCGGGCCCATCGTGGCACGTCTGAAGGTGATGAGCACCTCCATGAGCATTGCCGAAAAGCGCGTGCCGCAGGACGGCCGTATCGAAATGGATCTGCGCGACGGTGCCCATATCGACCTCCGTGTGAGCACCGTGCCCACCAACCACGGAGAATCCGTGGTGATGCGTATTCTGGATAAATCCGCCCTGGCGCTGGGTCTGCCGCAGCTGGGCTTCCTTTCCGATGACGAGGCCACCTTCGACCGCCTGGTCACCCTGCCCGACGGCGTGATTCTGGTGACCGGCCCGACCGGTTCCGGTAAGACGACCACGCTGTACGCCTGCCTGAACCACCTGAACCGCCCGGACAAGAAGATCATCACCGCAGAAGACCCCGTGGAATACGAAATGAGCGGTATCAACCAGGTGATGATCCGCACGGAAATCGGCATGACCTTCGCCGCAGCCCTGCGCGCCATGCTCCGCCAGGCCCCGAACATCATCATGATCGGTGAAATTCGAGACGGGGAGACTGCCAGCATCGCCATCCAGGCCGCCATGACAGGTCACCTCGTCCTCTCCACCCTGCACACGAATGATGCGCCCTCCTCCGTGGCCCGTCTGGCCGACATGGGCGTGGATCGCTTCCTCATCGCCTCCGCTGTGCGCGCTGTGATGGCCCAGCGACTCTGCCGCAGCCTCTGCTCCTGCAAGATGGATGGCCAGCTCACCCCGAAACAGGCCAGCACCCTGGGCATTGATATCAACCGCCCGGTGAAGGTGCCCCGCCCGGGTGGCTGCGAACGCTGCCGCGGCAAAGGCATGAAGGGCCGCCTGGGCATCTTCGAAATCTTTGAAGTGACGGACGACGTGCGCGGACTCATCAACTCCGACCTCACCTCCGCCCAGCTGCGCAAGCGCGCCCGCGAGCTCGGTATGCGCACCCTGCGAGAGGACGGCATCCGCAAGGTGATGGCCGGTCTCACCTCCGCCGAAGAAATCATCCGTGTCACCACCGGCGACGCCAGCTAATTCTCCCCACTCCACACTAATTTACTACAACAGATATGAACAACGAGGTTGCAATTGATGTTTTCATCAACAACGGCATGCTGGAGCGTTCCGTTGCCAAGGACGTTATGGACGAAATGTCCAACAGTGGTAAGGAGCTGTGGGAAACGCTGATTGATTTCGGTATCATCAGCGCCCCGGAAGATTTCTGGAATGTCATCGCCATGGAGGTGGGCGCCCAGTATATCTCCCTGGCAGATTTCACCCCGCCGCAGGAGGTGCTCAACATGCTCCCCGGTGCCCAGGCGCGTCTGCACGGCGCCCTGCCCATCGAATACCGCGAGGGCGAGGGTCTGTATGTGTGTCTGGAAGACCCGCTGAACCCGCAGACGGTGGACGACCTGCGCATTGCCACCGGCCAGGATATCTACCTGTATGTGGCGGCCGATTATGAGGTGCGCGCCCGCATCACCGAATGCTACGGCGGCGCCGAGGCCGCCATGGGTGACCTGCTGGCCGAGCTGGACAGCATGAGCGTGGGCAGCAACGACGGTGCCGAGGAAGCCAACGCCGCCCCGGTGATCAAGTTCGTGAACCTGGTGATTATGCAGGCCATCAAGGAGAAGGCCTCCGATATTCACCTGGAGCCTTTCGAGACCGAATTCAAGATTCGCTACCGAGTGGACGGCGCCCTGTATGAAATGGCCCCGCCACCCGTGCATCTGGCCAACTCAGTGATTTCCCGCGTGAAGGTGATGGCCGGCATGAACATTGCCGAACGCCGCGTGCCTCAGGACGGTCGAATCGTGATGAAGGTGGGCGATGCGGGCGTGGATATGCGTGTGAACTCCCTGCCCACCCAGTACGGTGAGTCGGTGGTAATGCGTGTGCTCGACCGCAACAGCGTGAGCCTCAACCTGGACAACCTGAACCTCTCCCCCCACCTGCATGAGTATATCATCGACACGGTGAACAAGCCCAACGGCATCTTTGTGGTGACCGGCCCCACCGGTTCCGGTAAGACCACCACCCTCTATGCCGCTCTGCGCGAGGTGAACACCGAGGACTCCAAGCTGCTCACCGCCGAGGACCCCGTGGAATACGACATCGACGGCATCGTGCAGGTGCCCATCAACGAAGCCATCGGCGTGACCTTCCCGCGTGTGCTGCGTGCCTTCCTGCGTCAGGACCCGGACCGCATTCTGGTGGGCGAAATTCGTGATAAGGACACGGCCCAGATTGCCATCCAGGCAGCTCTGACCGGTCACCTTGTGCTCTCCACCCTGCACACGAACGATGCCGCCGGTGCCGTGACGCGCTTTGTGGATATGGGCGTGCAGCCCTTCCTGCTGGCCGCCACCCTGCTTGGTGTGCTGGGTCAGCGACTGGTGCGTACCATCTGCCCGTACTGCAAGACTCCCTACACTCCCTCCAACGCGCTGCTCACGCAGCTGGGCATCAACCCGCAGCTCATCGGCAGCCAGCAGTTCTACACCGGCGCCCGCTGCGACAAGTGCTCCAACACCGGTTACAAGGGCCGTAAGGGTATTCACGAGCTGCTGAACGTGACCGACCCCATCAAGGAACTCATCACTCAGAACGTGCCTTCCATCGTGCTGAAGCAGAAAGCCGTGGAGCTGGGCATGACCACCCTGCGCGAAGACGGCATCCAGAACATCTTCGAAGGCAATACCACCATCGAAGAAGTGCTGAAATACACCTAATGGCTTGACGCAGCACCCAGTATCTGCTATTTTTACATCATAACGTCATTTTCTCACAAACTTACTCAATACTATGCCTAATTTCAAATATGTAGCGCTCGACCAGAACGGCGCAGAAAAAACAGGCTTTGTAACGGCTGATAACAAGATTGCCGCCATGGAAATGGTACGCGCCCAGGGGCTGCTCGTGCGTGAGTGCGAGGAGGCCAAGGGCGGTGCCAGTGCTTCTGCCACCAAGAAAGAGAAAGGCAAGAAGGAAAAAGGCAAGAAGAAGAAGGAAGCCGGAGCCAAGGGCAAAGCCGGTGGTGCCGTGAAGCAGAAAGAGCTCATGGTGTTCACCCGCCAGCTTGCCACGCTGATTGATGCCGGTCTGCCGCTGCTGCAGAGCCTGAACGTGCTCAGCAAGCAGGAACCCAACCCGAACCTGCGTGCCACCATCGTGGCCCTGGGTGAATCCGTGCAGGGTGGTTCCACCTTCTCCGAAGCTCTCTCCACCTACCCGAAGATGTTCAACAAGCTCTTCGTGAACATGGTGAAGGCAGGTGAAATCGGCGGTGTGCTCGAAGTCGTGCTGAAGCGCCTTGCCGAATACCAGGAAAAGGCCAACCGTCTGCGTTCCAAGATTACCTCCGCCATGGTGTACCCGACCATCATTCTGGTCATCGCCGTGGGTATTCTTACCTTCCTCATGCTGGTTATTGTGCCCAAGTTCAAGGAAATGTTCGAAGGCCAGAACATGGAGCTGCCGGCCCTCTCCCAGTTCGTGTTCAACTTCTCGGATAACTGCATGGCCGATACCCTCATTCCCTTTGTGCCGAATGCCGTGCTCTTCCTCGGCCTGGTGGCTGCCGCCATCGTGGGTATCTCCATCTGGAAGCGCACCCCGAAGGGTGGCCGTGCCGTGGATGCCATGGTGCTGAAGCTGCCCAAGATCGGCGACCTGACCAAGGTGAGCGCCGTGGCCCGCTTCTCCCGCACCTTCGGTACTCTGGTTTCCTCAGGTGTGCCGATTCTGCAGGCCCTGCTCATCACCCGTGATACCGCGGGCAACGTGGTGGTGTCCGATGCCGTGACCAAGATTCACGATGCCGTGCGCGAGGGTGAGTCCATCGTGACCCCGATGAGCACCAGCAACGTGTTCCCGCCCATGATGATTTCCATGGTGGACGTGGGTGAAGAGACCGGTCAGCTGCCGGACATGCTCATGAAGGTGGCCGAGGTGTACGACGAAGAGGTGGACAACACTGTGACCGCCCTCACCGCCATGCTCGAACCGCTCATGATTGTGTTCCTCGCCGTGGTGGTGGGTAGCATCGTGCTCGCCATGTTCATGCCGATGATGGAAATCATCAAGAACGTGTAATTTCGCAACTCCGCAAATCTGCCCGCTCATGAAACTGAACAGACAGAACAAGAAGGGTTTCACCCTCGTGGAAATCCTGGTTGGGGTCGGTATCCTGGCCATGCTTGCCGCCGGCATGTGGGTGGCCGTGGCCAGCTACCAGAACAAGAAGCTCGTGAAGAAAGCCGAAACGGAGATTACCCTCCTGGAGGCCTCCATGAATGAGTACCGCACCGACAATGGCGGTGTGCTTCCTTTCGGTCGTGGCGATGAAGAGAGCTCCAACATCATGTACAAAGCCCTCTCCTGCGACTACGATGGCGACGGCGAACCGGACGACGAGAATGGCGTGACCCGCATGCCTTACTGCCCCACCTTCACGGTCATCAAGAACACCAAGGCTGCCGAACAAGGTGAAGGCATCCCCGTGCTCCGCGCCAGTATCCGCACCAAGGAAAACGGCAAACGCAAAATACTCGTCATCGTGGATCCCTGGGGCAAGCCCTACCGCTACCGTCTCGGCTGCGAGGCGGAGGATGACAAGGGCAAGACCGGCCAGGGCATCAATGCCGACTTCGACATTTTCTCCCAAGGCCCCGATGGTCTGGGCGACAGCACCACCAAGGACGGAGAGAACAAGGACAACATCTCCAACATCAAGCTTTGGTAAACTTCAATTAAATACCTTATGATACACCGTGTTCCTACGGCGTTGATAGCAGCAACCAGTGTCCTTCCGGCACTGGTTGCTGTGTATACCCCTGCCCACGCAAAAGAAGCACAGGAGCGACCGGCACTGGAACTGGTGCAACGAGTCACCCCGGAGTTTGCCGGCAAGGTCGCGTTCAAGATTGACAAGCAGAGCACTCAACCGGTCATTTCAACCGAAGGAGATCAACTCCTCATCACCGCCGGAAACGTGCGCGAGTGCGTGAGGGCATACGGCTATTATCTGCGCAAGCTGGCGCGGGTGCATTTCTCCTGGAATGGTGACAACACCAGCGCTGCGCGTTTCATTCTTCCGGAGGCTCCTGTAACGGTGCCTGAAGCCCTTCCCTTCAACTACGCGTATAACTACTGCACGCTCAGCTACACTGCTACCCACTGGGATCATGACAAATGGGAGCAGGAGGTGGATCGACTTGCCCTCTCAGGCTACACCCACGTGCTTGTCACCGCCGGGCTGGAAATGGTGTGGAGCAACTTCCTGCGCGAAATCGGCTACCCCGCCGGTAAGATTGCAGATTTCATCCCCAACCCCGCCTATGCGGCCTGGTGGAACATGGGTAATCTGGAAGGCGAAGGTGGGCCGGTCAGCCCCGTCATCATCAAAAATGAGGCCAGACTGGGGCGCTTCCTGGTCAGGCGCATGCGCCAGCTGGGCATGGAACCGGTGCTGCAGGGCTATGTGGGCTTCCTGCCACACGATATGCCCGCAGAAAAAATCAAGGGGCGCATCATCCCGCAAGGTGACTGGTGCAGATTCTACAAACGCCCCGCAGTACTCCAACCCACAGCCGAGGACTTCCCGCGGCTTGCACGACTCTGGTATAAGCATCTCGAAAAGGTGTACGGCTACAAGGGGAAATATTTCGGAGGGGATCTCTTCCACGAGGGAGGCGACACCGGTGGCACTCCGCTCACCCCTGCCGCTCAGGCCGTGCAGGGAGCCATGCAGAAAGCGGTCCCCGGTTCCACCTGGCTGATTCAGGCGTGGGGGCATAACCCGCACCACGATCTCCTGGCCGGCACAGACCCGAAACACACTCTCATCCTTGCACTGGACAAGGACATGAGCCCCCGGCACAACATTCACCGCAACTACCGGGGGCGCCCGCACGTGTGGTGTGAGCTGCTCAACTTCGGAGGCAACCACGGCCTGTACGGCGGCGTGGAGCTGCTGGAAAACATGTCCGGCACACCTGGCGGCGCCATTGGCATCGGGCTTATATCCGAAGGGCTGGAAACAAACCCGCTCTACTATGCCCTGCTCACGGAGCGAATCAACACACGCGACCGCATTGACCGCGAGGCTTTCCTGAAAGAATACACACTCAACCGCTACGGAGTGGCAGATGAGGATATCATTCAGGCCCACCGCCTGCTGATTCAAAGCGTATATTCCCCGAAGAATCTGCAGGAAGGCTGCACAGAAAGTATTCTCTGCGCCCGCCCCAGCCTGACAGCCAACAAGGCCTCCACCTGGTCCAGGCCGCATGTGTACTATGACTTTGCAGATGTGGAACAGGCCGCCAGGCTCATGCTGAAAGCAGGCAGGAAGCGCAAACTGGGCAAGCTGGAAACCTACCGGAACGACCTGGCTGACCTAACCCGCCAGGTGCTTTCCGACCGTGGCCGTGCGCAATTGCCCAAGGTAAAGGAGGCATTCGAATCCGGCAGCATCGAAGCGTTCGACAAAGAAGCAGAAAGCTATCTTCAGATTATCCGCGATACAGCTGCGGTGCTGGCCACCTCGGAGCATTTCCTGCTGGGACGCTTCCTAGAAGGAGCAGAAAGCAAAGGCGGCAAAAACGCCAAAGCACGCAAGCAGATGCGCGATGCCCTCCTCCAGCTTATCACCACCTGGACTCCGGCCAACGGCATGCTTAATGACTATGCCCACCGCCAGCTCTCTGAACTCATGAGCCAGTATTACCTCAAACGTTGGGAAGTGTTCTTCAACGTGAAGAGAGCAGAACTTCGCGGGGAGAAAATGGCCGGCGAGGGTGGTCGCTCCGCTGCCCAGACAACTGAAAATAATGGTGAAGCCGTAAGCACCAGCTACGAGCTCAGCAAATCCGTAGATGCCGTGGAACAGAACTTCCGCAAAGCGAAGCTGGAGCTGCTCTCCAAGCCCAAAGGCAGCGTCATCAAGGAAGCAAGCCGCATCCTGAAGTAAACCGCCCCACCCACATTCCTGAGTCTGAGTAAAAGACGCTCGATAAATTGGAATTTGGCGTTCCGCCAAAATTACGAGTTACGAATTACGAG
>CAZTAX010000077.1:0-9215 GCA_964611765.1 uncultured Akkermansia sp.
GGACTCGCGGGCGGTGATGTCGGCGGACTTGCCGGCGCCTTCAATGATGTCTGTTGTTTCTTTGGTGATGACAACGCGCTTGGCGAGACCGAGCATGTCGACATCCACATTCTCGAGCTTCAGGCCGAGGTCCTCGGAGATGCACTGGCCACCGGTGAGGATGGCGATATCCTGGAGCATGGCCTTGCGGCGGTCGCCGAAGCCGGGAGCCTTCACGGCAGCCACGTTGAGGGTGCCACGCAGGCGGTTCACCACGAGGGCGGCGAGAGCTTCGCCCTCCACGTCCTCAGCGATGATGAGGAAGGGCTTGCCGCTCTTGGCCACCTTCTCCAGCAGGGGGAGGAAATCCTTGAGGTTGCCGATCTTCTTCTCGAAGATGAGGATGTAGGGGTTCTCGAGCACGGCCTCCATGGTGTCGGCGTTGGTCACGAAGTAGGGGGAGAGGTAGCCCTTGTCGAACTGCATACCTTCCACCACGTCCAGGGAGGTATCGATGCCCTTGGCTTCCTCCACGGTGATGGTGCCGTCCTTGCCCACCTTGTCCATGGCCTCGGCGATGATGTCGCCGATTTCGGAATCCCAGTTAGCGGAAACGGTGGCCACCTGGGCAATCTCCTTGGTGGAATCCACCGGCTTGGAGATATTCTTGAGCTCCTCCACAATAGCGGCGGCGGCCTTGTTGATGCCGCGCTGCAGGGAGATGGGGTTGGCACCGGCGGTCACGTTGCGCAGGCCTTCGCGGTAGATGGCCTCGGCCAGCACGGTGGCGGTGGTGGTTCCGTCGCCGGCGATGTCGTTGGTCTTGCTGGAAACCTCGCGGACGAGCTGGGCGCCCATGTTCTCGTAGGCGTCCTCGAGCTCAATTTCCTTGGCCACGGTCACGCCGTCCTTGGTGATGTTGGGGGAACCGAACTTCTTGTCGATGACCACGTTGCGGCCGGCCGGCCCCAGGGTGCTCTTCACAGCCTTGGCAATTTTGGTCACACCGGCGAGCAGGCTCTGGCGTGCGGATTCGTCAAATGAAAGTTGTTTAGCCATAATTTAAATGAATAATGAATAGTGAATAATGAATAGTCGGGTATTAGTCGATGACGGCGAGGATATCAGACTCGCTGAGAATGGTGTAGGTGGTGCCGTTGAAGGTGACCTCGGTGCCGCCGTACTTGGTGATGAGCACCTTGTCGTTCACAGCCACGTTGAAGGGGATGAGGTTGCCGTCCTTGTCGCGGCCGCCGGTACCGATGGCGCGTACGATGGCTTCCTGGGGCTTCTCCTTGGCGGTGTCGGGCAGGAACAGGCCACCTGCGGTCTTGGTTTCAGCTTCCACACGCTCCACGAGCACTCGATTTCCTAATGGTTTGATCATAATAGTATTATTTTATTTTTGGTTTTGAAAATGGTTTCAGGATTCCCGGGGCGGGAAGCTGCGCTTCCCGGCCCCCGGATTTCAGAATGATTTACACATCGACGACATCGCCGTCTGCGCCCTTGCTTCTGCGGGAGTCGCCATCGGCAGAGGCATCGCAACCGGCGCCGGAGCAGCCACCCTGCTGGGCGGCAGCCTGAGCAGCGGCATTCAGCTCGGAGAGGGTCTTTTCAAGCTCCTCGGTCAGCTGCTTAGCCTTGGCCACATCCTTGGTCTCGGCGGCCTTCTTCAGGGCCTCCACCTTCTCCTGGATGGGCTTCACCAGATCGGCGGGGGCCTTGTCGCCCATGTCCTTGATCTGGCGTTCCACGTTGTGGGCAAGAGAATCAGCCTTGTTGATGGTCTCGATATCCTCGGCGCGGCGGCGGTCTTCCTCGGCGTGGGCCTCGGCTTCCTTCTTGGCGCGCTCAATCTCATCCTTGGAGAGGCCGGAGGAACCCTGGATGGAGATATTCTGCTCCTTGCCGGTGTTCTTGTCCTTGGCGGTCACCTTCAGAATACCGTTGGCGTCCATGTCAAAGGTCACCTCAATCTGGGGTACACCGCGGGGAGCGGGCTGGATGCCATCCAGCTTGAAGTTGCCGAGCAGCTTGTTGTCGTTGAACATCTTGCGCTCGCCCTGGCAGATGCGGATATCCACGGCGGGCTGGTTATCAGCAGCGGTGGAGAACACCTGGCTCTTGCGCACGGGGATGGTGGTGTTGCGGTCAATCATGGGGGTGGCAATGCCGCCCATGGTCTCGATGGAAAGCGTGAGCGGGGTCACGTCCAGCAGCAGCACGTCGTTCACCTCACCGGAAAGCACGCCACCCTGCGTAGCGGCACCCATGGCCACCACTTCGTCCGGGTTTACACCCTTGTGCGGCTCCTTGCCGGCCAGGCGCTTGGCCATTTCCTGCACGGCGGGCATGCGGGTCATACCACCCACGAGCACGAGCTCGTTGATATCGCTGGTGCTCAGACCGGCGGCGGCGATACACTCGCGAACCGGGCGGGTGGTGCGCTCCAGCAGGTTCTCGGTGAGCTGCTCCAGCTTGCTGCGGGTCAGCGTGAGCTGGATGTGCTTGGGACCGGTGGCGTCCATGGTGATGAACGGCAGGGAGATATCATAGCTCTGGGTGGAGGAAAGGGCAATCTTGGCCTTCTCAGCCTCTTCCTTGATGCGCTGCAGGGCGTCCATCTGCTTGGAGATATCCATGCCCTCGCGGCTCTTGAATTCGGCCAGCACCCAGTTGATGACGGCGTTGTCCCAGTCATCACCGCCCAGGTGGGTATCACCATCGGAAGCCTTCACCTCGAACACGCCGTCGCCGATTTCCAGCACGGAGATATCGAAGGTACCGCCACCGAGGTCATACACGGCAATCTGCTCGTTGCTGCCCTTGTCCAGGCCATAGGCCAGAGCGGCGGCGGTGGGTTCGTTGATGATGCGGCGCACCTTCAGACCGGCAATCTCACCGGCAGCCTTGGTTGCGTTGCGCTGAGCATCGTTGAAGTAAGCGGGCACGGTAATCACAGCCTCGGTGATGGTCTCGCCCAGCTTGGACTCGGCATCAGCCTTCAGCTTACCGAGAATCATGGCGCTGATTTCCTGGGGGGAGTACACCTTGGTCTCGCCGCCGACTTCCACCTGAATGTGGGCGTCGCCGTTGGGGGCCTCCACGATGGCGTAGGGCACCTTCTTGTCATCCGCGGTCAGCTCGGCATACTTGCGGCCGATAAGACGCTTGGCGGAGAACACGGTGTTGCGGGGGTTGGTCACGGCCTGGCGCTTTGCAGCCTGGCCCACGATACGCTCGCCGTTCTTGGTGAAAGCGACGATGGAGGGGGTGGTACGTGCGCCCTCGCTGTTTTCCAGCACGGTGGCCTGGCCGCCTTCCATGACGGCCATGCAGGAGTTCGTCGTACCAAGGTCAATACCGAGTATCTTGCTCATGGTTTGTTGTCTTTCTATGTTGTTGTGTTGTTATATTCAGAAATCCGTCGGTCTGCACTCGTGCAGACGTTCTTACCTCTACTGTTGCAAATTCCGTGCCAACTTTGGCATGCAGACGCGCAACATAATCATACATGCTTATATTTAAGCTGATAACGCATTGACATATATTTCCACCGCAGCAACACCGCCCCCCCGGAACGAGACAAAATGACGCAGGTGCACAAAATGCCGCAGCAAGCGCCGCGGCATTCTGCCGCAGCAAACCAGCGTCTCCTTGATTGATGAATGACTTTGCTCTTCCCGGGGCACAGTACTTCAAACCCGCAGTGTTGAGCAGAAGCGCAAGATAAAAAACACCCTGTCCGGCGGGCCGGACAGGGATTTGAAAAGCAGGTCAAAACGGAGCGCGAGGCTTACATGCCATCGGGTTCGAAGCGGCTGTTGTTGGTGCCGTGGTAGTACATACCATGAGCACCCACGGGGATGTAGCCGTACTGCTCAGACACCGGCTGGGTCACGGAGTAGAGCTGGCTGGTGCCATCAATCTGCACGGTGATGGTC
This sequence comes from uncultured Akkermansia sp., assembly GCA_964611765.1. GTDB lineage: Bacteria > Verrucomicrobiota > Verrucomicrobiia > Verrucomicrobiales > Akkermansiaceae > Akkermansia. Next base: position 3,927 of record CAZTAX010000077.1, read on the forward strand.
TGCCCCTTGGTGTTGCCCATGGAATCGGTCAGGTAGCGACCGGCAAGAGCACCGGCAGCACCGAAGCCCAGAGTGGATACCACGCGACCGGAACCGCCGCCCAGGAGCTGGCCGGCACCGGCACCGAGCACGGCACCCACGCCCGTGCCAAGATTCTTGGCGGTGCTGGTGGTCTCGATGTTCACGTTCTTAGCAGCCACCACCGTGGCGGGGAATGCCTGAGCGCCATAGCCCACCTTGTTGGGGGACACGTTGTTGCCATCCACCATAGTGGAGCAGGAGGAGGTAAGCAGGGCGACACCTGCAACCAGAGCCGTAGTGATATAGTTCATTTTCATATACGTAAAGAATGTTTATGTGATAGAAGTTTTCCCGAAGTACGCAGTCATGATACCCCAGAGGAGAGGGCGCGTCAAGCGCATTTGCTCGCTCTGACACACTGTTCTCACCCATTCAAGCGCATCAGCCCGGGCTCTTGACGTAAAGAAAAGCAAAAAAAGTCTGAAATTTGGCTTGCAATTACAACCATTCTGATGTATAAACGGCCACCTCATATCCGCAGTGATGCGGAGCTAACCTTTACAAAACACACTATATATGTCCAAGCACTCCACACTCAAGGCTACTGGTACCGTCGGCGGCAAGCGTTCTGTTCTCAAGCGTTTCGAGCGCGTGAAGCTCATGAAGGAACGCGGTCAGTGGAAGGAAGGCCAGAGCCCCATCGGCCTGCCCAAGACCAAGTTTGAAGCTTAATCGGCCCCTCACGAGAGGGAACTCACATTTTCTGGAGCCCCCCGGTTGTGGCAACCGCGGGGCTTCTTTATACACTGATCAAGTATAGAGAAATCTACTATGTCTGAAGATACTGGCTACCCCGCAGCCCCGGAGGGCAGCGTGCGCCTGAATAAGTTTCTGGCCATGTGCGGCTACGAGAGCCGCCGCGCCGCGGATCGTCTCATTGCCGAGGGCCGGGTGGAAGTGAACGGCAAGGCCGTGGATACCCCCGGTCTGCGTGTGATGCCCACCGATTTTGTGCGCGTGGACGGTCGCCGCGCCGTGCCGCAGGAGGAAGTGGTCATCCTGCTGAACAAGCCGCGTGGCTATGTGTGCAGCCGCGAGGCCCAGGGTGCCATCGGCACCGTGTATGACCTGCTGCCCGCCAAGTACCGCCACGCCAACTACGTGGGCCGACTGGATGCGGACAGCGAAGGTCTGCTTATTTTCACGAACAATGGCAGCATGAGCCAGAACCTGGCCCACCCCAGTGGCGGAGTGGAGAAGGAATACTGGGTCACGCTTGACCAGGCATTCGACAGCAGCGTGCTTATCCAGCTGCTGAAAGGCGTGCGTATCCCTGAAGGACAGGCCAAGGCCAAGTATGTGTCCCGCCTCTCCGCCCGCCGCGCCTGCGTGGTGCTGGAGCAAGGGCTGAAGCGCCAGGTGCGCCAGATGTTCGCCTGCCTCGGCCTACGCGTCAAAAAGCTGGTGCGCGTGCGCATCGGCTCCCTCTGGGGTGGCGATCTGGAGCCCGGACACTGCCAGCTCATGAGCGAAGAACAGATAGCCCTGGCCGGCACCAACCCGCGCCGCCGCAAGGGGCTCATGGGCGCCAAGCAGGTATTCAAACCTCGTGTCAATCCCGCCGCCGGCAAACAGGCTGAAGAAGATGAGGACGAAGACTACGTGTTCAACCCTGCCGATTTTGAAACCGAGGAGGAAAGCCTGGGTATTGCCACCAAGTTCACAGAAGGCGAAGCCTTTGAGCCCGAGCGCGAGGATTCCCGCCGCCCCTTCGGTCGTGCCCCGCGCAACCGCCGCGACGACTCCCGCAGTTTCGGCGACCGCAAGCCCTTTGGCGAGCGACGTTCCTTCGGTGAGCGCAAGCCCTTTGGTGATCGTAAGCCTTTCGGCGAGCGTAAGTCTTTCGGTGATCGTAAGCCTTTCGGCGAGCGTAAGAGCTTCGGCGAGCGTAAGAGCTTCGGCGAGCGCAAGAGCTTCGGTGATCGTAAGCCTTTCGTCGAGCGCAAGGACTTCGGCGAACGCCGCTCCTTTGACGGTGAACGCCGCAGCTTCGGCGACCGCAAGCCCTTTGGCGAGCGACGTTCCTACGATGGAGAACGACGCAACTTCGGTGAGCGCCGCTCTTTCGATGGCGAACGCAAGAGCTTCGGCGGTGAGCGTCGCTCCTTCAACGGCGAGCGCCGTGGCTTCGGCGATCGCAAGCCCTCCTTCGGTGGCCGCAAGCCCTTCAACCGCAACGGTGGCGGGCGCAGCTCCGGCGGATTCCGCCGTGGAGAGTAAAGCACGCAATTCCTTTACCGGTGCTGATTTAACATCGTCAGCACCGTTTTTTCTTTCAACACCTTTCTTTCCTCAGAATCATAAACCGTATGAAAGCTCCCTGGATTCTCGCCGCTCTGCTTGCCCTGCCCCTGCTGGCGCAGGAAACTACCACCTCTGCCCTCTCCAGCGACGATGAGCGCATGGAACAGAGCGTGGCAGAACTCAAAGCTGAAGCAGAAAAGGGAGATGCTTACGCCCAGCGCCAGGTATACCTGCGCTACGCCCTGAAAGGCCACCGCGAGCAGGCTGCTGCCTGGGCAGACAAGCTCATCGGAGAGCTCACGGAAAAGGGCCAGGCGGGAGACCAGAAAGCCATGTGGCTGCTGGCCCGCATGTTCATGACGGGGGATGAAGTCATCCCGGCAGACATGGCACGCAGCGTAGAGTGGTTCAACAGGCTCTCCGCCGCAGGCGAGCCCTCTGCCGCTTTCATCCTGGGCGATTTGTACACCAGGCAGAACAGCCCTGAAGCCGCCAGGTCCGCCTACGCCAAGGCCTATGCCATCTATTCCGAACAAGCCGCCAAGGGGGATACGGATGCCCTCTACTGGCAGGGCTACATGGAATTGAACGCCCTTGGCACCATGCAGAACGCCAGAGACGGCATTGCCCGCATGGAACAGGCCGCTGCCGCCGGCGCTCTGCCCGCAGCCTACCAGCTTTTCAAGGTCTATACCACCGGAATCGGCACCCCGGCAGATGAAGCCAAGGCCCTCACCTACGCCACGCAGCTGGCCGACCAGGGCAAAGATGCCCAGATGGCCTATGTGGTGGCGGATGCCTACCTGAAAGGCAACGGAATCCCCAGGGATGAGACGAAAGGCATGCAGTATCTGGAAAAAGCCGTGGCCGCCCAGGTACCCGCCGCGCTCTACCACAAAGCCTGGATGCTCCAGGAACAAGGCAAGCACCAGGAAGCACTGGAATGCTACCGCGCAGCAGCCCAGCAGGGCCATGCCGATGCTGCGGTGAAAGCCGGCTCCATGCTCATCTTTGGTGATGGCGTAGAAGCAGACCCTGCCGAAGGACTCAAAATTCTCCAGTATGCCAGCGCAGCACTGGAAAGCCCCTTTGCTCCCTACGAACTGGGACGCTACTACGACAGCGTGGGCGAAGGCACCCTGGCAGATGAATACTACATCACCGCCAGCAACCGCGGCTACCCCGCCGCTATGGCCCGCCGTGGTCTGCTCCACCTGGATCCCAGCTCCGGTCTCACCTGGAACCCCACCGCCACCTACCACTGGTGGAAACTCGGTGCCGATGCGGGGGATAAGACGTGTACCCTCTACCTGCGCCTTTACCTCTTCGTCTTCGTACCACTGCTCCTCATCCTCATCTTCGGCCTGCCGCTCTATTTTGTACACCGGATGATCAAACGCCGCAACGAACAGGAAGGATGAATAAATGACTGCTTGCAGTCTGATGCAAAACCTGCTAGAATACGCCCACGACATTATGGCAACACAGCTCGAACAACTCAAAAAGTATACTACCGTAGTGGCAGACACCGGTGACTTCCGCCAGATGGAGGAATTCGCTCCTCAGGATGCCACCACCAATCCTTCCCTCATCCTGGCCGCTGCCGCCAAGCCTGAATACCGCCCGATTCTGGATGCCGTGGTGGCTGATTTCAAGGCAACTGTGACCAATCCCGCCGAGAAGATTGGGGACCTGATGGATCGCGTCATCGTGGCCTTCGGTCTGGAGATTCTGAAGCGCGTACCCGGCCGCGTGTCCAGCGAGGTGGATGCCCGCCTCTCATTCGACACGGAAGCCACCGTGCAGAAAGCCCGCGAAATCATGGCGCTGTACGAAGCCGCCGGCATTCCCCGCGAGCGTGTGCTCATCAAGATTGCTGCCACCTGGGAAGGCATCCAGGCTGCCCGTCAGCTGGAGCAGGAAGGCATCCACTGCAACCTGACCCTGCTGTTCAGCCTGGTTCAGGCCGTGGCCTGCGCCGAAGCCGGCGTGCGTCTCATTTCTCCGTTCGTGGGCCGCATCCTGGACTGGTACGTAGCCGCCACCGGTGAGAAATACACCGCCGAGACCGACCCGGGCGTCATCTCCGTACGCACTATTTACAACTATTACAAGAAGTTCGGCTACCCGGTGCAGATCATGGGTGCCAGCTTCCGCAACACAGGCGAAATCCTGGCACTGGCCGGTTGCGACCTACTGACCATCTCCCCCGGACTGCTGGCAGAACTTGCCGCCACGGAATCCGAGGTGAACCCCCTGCTCTCCCCCGAAGCCGCCGCTGCGAGTGATATCGAGCGCATCCCGGCCGATGAGAAGAGCTTCCGTTTCCTCTTCAATGAAGATGCCATGGCCACCGAAAAGACGGCCGAGGGCATCCGCAAGTTCTCTGCAGACATCCGCAAGCTGGAATCTCTGCTTGCCTCAATGCTGTAAACCATTATTCACATACTATGAAAGTACTCGTTACCGGCGGTGCCGGTTATATCGGTTCACATACAGTGCGCCAGCTCGTTAAGAGCGGCGCGGATGTGACGGTGCTCGACAGCATGGTGTACGGCCACCAGGCCGCCATCGTGGACAAGGAAGTAACGCTGGTCAAGGGCGATCTGGGCGACCCCGCCGTGGTATACCCACTGCTGGTGAACGGCAAGTTCGATGCCGTGGTGCACTTTGCCGCCTTCATTCAGGTGGGCGAGTCCGTCACCGACCCGCTGAAGTACTATGAGAACAACATCGCCAAGCCCCTGGTGCTGCTGCGCGCCATGATTCTGGCTGGCTGCAAGCGCTTTGTGTTCTCCTCCACCTGCGCCACCTACGGTGTGCCCACCCAGGTACCGATTCCTGAGACCGAGAAGCAGGATCCCATCAACCCCTACGGCGGCTCCAAGTACATGCTGGAGAAAGTGTGCAAGGACTGCGACCGCGCCTATGGGGAGCGATTTCGAGAGCCTGCGCTCCTGGCCC
>CAZTAX010000078.1:0-8143 GCA_964611765.1 uncultured Akkermansia sp.
AGGGTAACCCCCCTTCCCGTTACGTGACCACCCGCAACAAGAAGTGCCAGCGCACGCCCGGCCGTCTGGAGAAGGTTAAGTTTAACCCCTACCTGAAGCGCCGCACTCTGCACCGCGAGATGCGCTAAACCTCCTAAGCACTCTTATACTATTATGATGACCGAATTCAAGAGCGTCGAACGCCGTATCCGTTTCCGCACCTGCAACAAGACCATGCCCCGCCGCCGCATCGATATCCCCGCCGGCGCTGTGGACATGTGCAACCCGGAATTCCTTTCCAAGTTCACTTCTGAGACCGGCAAGATCCTTCCCCGCCGCGTAACTGGCGTGTCTGCCAAGATGCACCGCAAGATTACGCGCGAAATCCGCCGCGCTCGCGCCGTGAACCTGCTCCCCTGATGAAGGAGGAGTTCTCGACGGCAGATTGTCGTTGATTACGATAAGGGGGCTTGTATGCTTCGGCCTGCAAGCCCCCTCGTATTTTACAAAACTTTCCCTGCTCCACAGCCCGCCATGCAAAACCTGAAGGATACCCAGAACGAACTGGACACACGCCAGATTTCCATCGATCGCGTGGGCGTGCGAGGCGTGCGCTTCCCCATCGTGGTGAGCGATAAGGAGCAGCGGACCCAGTCCACTGTGGCCACCGTGGCGCTCATGGTTGACCTGCCCGAAAAATACAAGGGCACCCACATGAGTCGCTTTGTGGAGGCTCTGCATGAGCACAAGCGCTACCTGGACGTGCGCACGGCCGTGCGTCTGCCAAATCGCCTGCTCACCAAGCTGCATGCGCAGCGAGCCCGCGTGGAAGTGGAGTTTCCCTTCTTCCGTCTCAAAAAAGCCCCCGTTTCCGGCATGGAGGGCATGATGGACTATGAGGTACGCTTTGAAATTGATGCCGAAGTAGGCAAGCCGGGCCAGTTCACCCTGACCATCAAGGTACCGGTGACCACGCTCTGCCCCTGCTCCAAGGCCATGAGCGAGCACGGAGCCCACAACCAGCGCGGCATCGTGACCTATTCTGTGCGTTTCTCCGGCCAGGCGGTGTGGATTGAAGACCTCATCGACCTCATCGAGAGCTGCGCCAGCTGCCAGCTGTACAGCATCCTGAAACGCCCGGATGAAAAATATGTGACCGACAAGGCCTACGAAAACCCGGTCTTCGTGGAAGACCTGGTGCGCAACGTGGCCGTGGCCACGGAGCACTACAACGCTTTCAGCTGGTACCGAGTGGAGGCCGAAAACTTTGAATCCATCCACAACCACAGCGCCTACGCCATGGTAGAGCGCAACTTAGGTTGACCATATCCATGAAATGCCACCTGGTCATTCTGTCCCTGGCCTTCATGCTGACAGGTTGCCTTACCCTGCAACAGCAACAGCACCAGGCCGGCTTTAACCGGGTGACTCAATCTGAACTGCAACTGCTGCGCTACGCTGCCGCACAGGCCGACCGGGCAGTGGTTCGCACAAGCCTGCCCAGCCCGAAGCCCGATGAAGTCGGTCGGATCGTCATCTGGCCCCTGCAGGAGGAAGAGCTACAGCAGCTGAAAGAAATCCTGAGCTGCACTTCAGCTGTTCCCTATTCGGGGCAGAGCAAATCCCCGCAATGGAACAATGCGGAAGTGGGTATCAGATTGTATAATGCTGCGGGCATCTTCCTTTTCGAGCTCAACGAAAACATGCTGACGAACTGCGATGCCAGCGCAAGCGGGGCTCACAGCATGTTCACCCTGCCGGATGCTCAATTGAAGCGGCTGCAAACCCTGCCTACCCTTCTGCTGGCAAAAGAGCACATGAACGCAGAAAAGAGGTATGCCGGGCACTGCCGGTTCCGCGCCACCACAGCAGAAAAAATCCGCAAGGCCGCCGACAAGGCCCATTCTGCGCAAGTAAGCCTGGAGCACCTCGATGGCACCGAGGTGAAGATTGACCTGGAAGGTGAAGAATTACAGCAACTTAAGCAAATACTCAACACCGCCTGTCCCTTACCCGCCATGAGCCGTGCCGACTGGGACAATCCGGAAAGCCACTGCATGCCGGTGCCACCGTTGCTGGTTTTCTCATATCTGAAGCTTCTCGATTCCGAGGGAAATGTACTCTACAAGCTCCCCCTGGACTACCAGCACCTGGCGGCCCAATCAGAAATGGAGCAACTCCGCCACAGTGAAGGCGAAGGACAGGCCGCCGTTCTGCCGGACGACCGGAAAGCCGCATTCGTCGCTCTTTCTTTCTGGGACAAGGTTCACGAAAAGCGCACGGAATTAAGGAATTAGACCCGGCTCCATTCCATCCGAGGCGCTTATCAGTCAATTACGCGACCGGCAGTGCGGACAGGTTCCTTCCGCATCGCGTCGCAGGAAACGGAAACCGCAGATGCGGCAGGTCAGGTGCGTGCGGGAGCGGCGCACGCGGCGCCACTTGGAAACCATCTTCACCGGCACATAGATGCAGATGGTGAGCAGAATCCCCAGATAAACGAGTGCAGCCAGAAACTCAGAGGGCGGCATGGGATCCATCGTCATGGCTGCACCTCCTCTCCGTCTGCAGCGTTCTCCACTCCGGGGTGGAATACTGGTTCTTCCGTGGCCGGCTGAGGCTCAGCGACGGGTTCAGGCTGTGGCTCAGGCGCCGGAGCAGATGCCGGGGCCGGCTGCGCGGCGGCCGAAGCCGTTTCAGACGGCAGGGGCGGCAGCTCCAGCAGTGCTTCTGCATCCAGCACGGCAGAATCCGCCGCCGAATCAAACAATTCCTGCGGGGGCGGCGGCAACACGCAGAATTCACGAAGCAGCGGCATGGAGGCCGCTGCCAGATCCTCGCGATATTCCGGGTCGGCATGCAGCGGCAGGTGCAGGGGAAGCGGGCTCTGCCGGCGAAGCACGAAATCCGTCAACCGCCCTTCCTTCTTGTAAACCTTACCCACGCCCCTGGGCCTCACGCGCTCCGGCATTTCCACCGGGGCGACCCACAGTCCCACGCCCACCACCACCATGGCCAGCAGAAAGAACAGCGGCAGACACCCCGGCATGGGGCGGCTGTGCATCGTGTGGTACAGCAGGCTGTGTTCTTTATCCTTCATTTATTCGAGAGACGGCACAGCAGCGTAACTGCATGTATAACCATGGGAAAGTATCATATCCGTAAGGCGCTGGGAAACACCGGCAGAAACGGCTTTATCCAGCACCAGAATGACCGACACACGGGAGGGACTCTGTGTTTTCCATGATTGCAGACACTTCTCGAACCCCTCGTACCCCCCGCGCACCAGCTCGGAGCCCACATACAGGCGCGGCATATCACCCGGCGCCACAGAAACAATGTGCGTGAAATCGCGGTTGTAGGAACCGATGACGAAGTGGGATTCATGCGGCTGCACCGAGAACCCGAAACGAGGCCCCAGGTGATTCGGCAGTAGCACGCAGACACAGAGAACCAGGAACAGATTCACCGCAGCCACCACCACGATGGGGAAGCCTCCTTCTTTCAGTGTTGAACGAACGCGGCGCATGGATATTGAGGGAAGTGAGAGCTATCGGTTACTCGGCGTCCTTCTCAGGAATTTCTACGGGAGCCTCGGGCTTCTTATTGAGCGCCTCTTCGCGGGCATCGGCAATGATATGCACGCATTCCAGACCGGCGCGCTCCACCTGATTGATGAGCTTGCGGGCACGAGAAGCCAGGAACATGTAGAAAATATAGGTCGGGATAGCCAGCGCAATACCGGCTGCCGAAAGCAGCAGAGCCTGCTGCAGTGTGGCGGCAATCACAGGGGGAGCAGCGGCACCATCCGTGATACCGGGCTGCTCATAGAAACTCACCAGGGAAAGCAGCGTGCCCAGCACGCCGAGCAACGGCATCACCGTGGCGCAGACCAGCAGCGTGCGCACGTTGCGCTCAATGCGGTACACCTCCACCTCGCTGGCCTCCAGCGCAATCTCGCGCAGCTCGTGGCGCGGCAGGCTCGGGCGGCTCAGCACAGCCTCCACCACGCGGGCCATGGGGCCGGGCAGCTGGCGGGCCTCGTGCAGGCACTCATCGTACTGCCCGGAACGCAGCAGAGCGGAAAGGCCGCGCAGGAACTCACCGGAGTTGATGTTGATACGGTGGAAATAGAACAGGCGCTCGGCCAGCACAGCCAGGGCCAGCGTGGCAAAGAAGAGGATGAGCCAGAACATGGGGCCCATGGCAATAATCATTTCGCGCATAAGTCAGTCTCGGGTGGTGTAAGTGTTGATGGAGGAGAGGAAGCGTTTTGCCCCGACCTGCTTGCCGCAGGCCGGGGCGTTAAAATCAGGCTTTCGGGGTGATGCTCTCAGCGCCGAAATAGGGAACCAGCGCGGCGGGAATCTTCACCGAGCCATCCGGCTGCTGGCACTGCTCCAACAGCGCCACGTACAGGCGCGGCAGGGCGGTACCGGATCCGTTCAGCGTGTACGGCGTGCGAATCTTGCCATCGGCATCCTTGTAGCGCAGCTTCATGCGGCGGGCCTGGTAGTCCGTGAAGCAGGAGCAGCTGGAAACCTCCAGATACTTGCCCTGCCCCGGTGCCCACACCTCGATATCGTAGGTCTTGGCAGATGAGAAGCCCACATCACCCGTGCAGAGCTCAATGACCCGGTAGTGCAGCCCCAGCTTCTGCAGGATGGACTCAGCATGGCCGGTGAGTTTCTCCAGCTCGGCAAAGCCTTCCTCCGGGCGGCAGATTTCCACCAGCTCCACCTTATCGAACTGGTGCACACGAATCATGCCCTTGTTCTCGCGGCCGGCAGAACCGGCCTCGCGGCGGAAGCAGGGGGTGTAGGCCGTCATCTTGATAGGCAGGTCGGCATCCTTGAAAATCTGGTCGCGGCAGAGGTTGGTGACCGGCACCTCGGCGGTGGGCACCAGGAACATGCTGTTCTCCTCCAGGCCGTACATATCTTCCTCGAACTTGGGCAGCTGGCCGGTGCCGTACATGCACTCACGCTTCACGATGAAGGGCACGCCCACTTCCTGGTAGCCGTTCTCCAGGGTCTGCGTATCCAGCAGGAAATTGATGAGAGCGCGCTCCAGGCGGGCGCCCGGACCGCGGTACACGATGAAACCGGAGCCGGAAATGCGGGCAGAGTCCTCAAAGTTCAGCAGGCCCAGGCTGGTGCCCAGCTCCACGTGATCCTTCGGCTCGGCAATTTCGGGCTTGGTGCCCCACACGCGCAGCTCAGGGTTGGCGGATTCATCCTCACCCACGGGGGCGGCATCGTGCGGCATGTTGGGAATGGAAAGCAGCAGGGCTTCCTGCTCCTCGGCGGCGGCTGAGGCCACGGCGTCCAGCTCCTTGATGCGGTCGCCCACCTCGCTCATGCGCTTCTTGAGCTCCTCGGCCTCCTCGCGGCGGCCTTCCTTCATCATCTGTCCAATCTGCTTGGATGAACTGTTACGCTCCTGGGAAAGGGCCTGCTTCTCCGTCTCGGCACTGCGGCGCTTCACATCACACTCAAGCACCTTATCCACAAGCATCCAGTGGTCTCCACCACGCAGACGCACTCGTTCCTTCACATATTCGGGATTTTCCCTGACAATACGAATATCTAGCATAACACGCTTATTCTATACCAAAGCACCGCAGATTCAAGCCAAAACTGTGTGTTTCAGCGGCAATATCGCGCGTCTCCCAAAGATTTACCCGACAAATTGAAATTTGAATTACGAATTACGAGGTACGAATTACGAAGCAAAAAGTTCCGCGGGCATTCGCCCGCCAGTGTTGAACTATCTGATATACAATGGCGAGCCTTAGGCGAGCGGAGCTTATAATTCGTAATTCGTAATTCGTAACTCGTAATTTTGGCGGAACGCCAAATTCCAATTTATCAGCCGCGCAGCTTATCCCACACCAGGCAGCCGCGTGGTGTGAGGCGGTATTTCTGCTTCGGGTGTCGGGGGCTGTCCGGGTACAACAGGCACAGATACCCACCCTCCAAGGCCGGCGTCAGGTACTTGTTCAGGAAGTTGTCGCGTCCTTTCAGCCCCATACCCATCATCAGCTCGCGCACTGACATCTGCCCGGAACCCAGCGTCCGCACCAGCCGGCAGATATTTTCCCCGGGCAGCTGCACTTGTCCTGCAACTTCACCCGTTACTTGCACTGCAACTTGTCCTGTTGCTTGTCCTATTTCAAACTCTTTGCGCTTACAGTAGATATGCAGGTAACGGCTTTTCAGGACATGCGTTTCATCAAAAAGCAGGTTACGGAAAAACTTGATGAGAAATGAGTAATCCACCCCGACACCGGCAGGTGCGTTCGTGTAATTGGCCCGCACCAGGGCATTGCGGAAGTAGCGGGAGTGCCGGGCAAAGGGCACATTGTTCACATTATACCCCAGATAACGCAGATACTTGATACAGAATACCGCCGTGGTGCGGGTGTTACCTTCCGGGAATGGATGTACCTGCCAGATATCGGCAATGAAATGCGCAATATGCTCCACCTGCTTGTCCTGAGACAAGGAGGCAAAGGAAAAGCGTTTCTCGCGCTGCATATCATAATCCAGCGCCATGATGATATCAGACACATGGGCATACTGCACCGTATCGCCATTCAGCACCCATTCACGCTTGGTGATGTTGTACTCGCGCATTTTTCCGGCAAACTTGAACACATTGTGGAAAAGGCGCTTATGAATCGCCGCAAAGCCCGCCGGGCTGAAATGGAAGGCCGTTTCATTCAGCAACTCCGCTATGTTGGCGGCCACCTTATCCGCCTCATCACTCATACGGCAACCACTGCCCTGCTCCGAGTAATAGGAATCCAGCCGCCGGTGGACCTCATCGAAGGAAATGAGGCCTTCAATCTGTTCACCGGCAACCTCGCGCAGATATTCAGAAACTTCCAGACCATCCACCGCCTGCAAGCCCATGGCTACATCCCAGGCAGATGCACGCTCCCCGAACTCTGGTTCGGCGGCATATAAATACTGTTCGGTCAATAAAGGATACTCGTACATAGCAGGGCAAGTTGATTTCCTTACAACAGGAGTATGATACCACTTTTCCCCTTATAAGTCAAGGAAAAGAGCTCTTTTTCAGGACAAGTTATTCACTTAACCTCCGCTTATCCTGTCAACATACTTCATGTTGAAAACCATCGAGTCAAGCCCCCTCTCTGAACGATGAAGTATCTTTGCAAAATCTTTCCGGGCTTGACCGAGCCGGAGGTGCGGGGTATACTCGGCGGCATGAGTAATTATGCGCTGATTCTTGCCGGCGGCAGCGGCACGCGATTCTGGCCGCTCTCCCGCAATGCCAGGCCCAAGCAGCTTCTTGATTTGTTCGGCAACGGCACGATGCTGCGCCAGGCTATCGACCGCGTGAAGGGACTGGTGCCGGCAGAAAACATCTTCATTCTCACCAACTACCTGCAGGAGGCCGAGGTGCGCCGCCAGGCCGCGGAGCTGCCCGCCGCAAACATTGTGGCCGAGCCCGCCCGCCGCGACACCGCGCCCGCCGTGGCCCTGGGTGTGGGGCTCATTGCCGCCCGCGACCCGCAGGCCAGCATGATTATCATCCCCAGTGATTCCCTCATCCTGGACGACAACGCCTTCCGCGCCCTGGCGGAGGATGCCCTCTCCCTGGCGGGGCGGGAAGCCGCGCTCATTACCATCGGCATCAAGCCCACCTGGGCCTGCCCCAGCTATGGCTACATCGAGCGCGCCGGCAAGCTGGAGGATACCGCCCTCACCCACAACTGCTACGAAGTGGTGCGCTTCCGCGAGAAACCGGATACCGCCACCGCTGCCGAATACCTGTCCAGCGGCAATTTCTCGTGGAATGCCGGCATGTTCATCTGGAATGTGGCCCATGTGCGCAGCCAGCTGGCCACCCACAGCCCGGAACTCGCCGGCTTCATCGACCGCCTGACCGCGGCCGCTGATTTACCCGCATTCATTGGCAGCGAGTTCCCGCAGCTCACCCCCATCTCCATCGACTTTGCCCTGCTGGAGAAAGCCAACCGCGTACTCAATTTCGAAGCCACCTTCGACTGGGACGACGTGGGCTCCTGGATTTCCGTGGGCAAGTACCTGCCGCAGCAGGAAGGGGGCAACGTAAGCAACAGCCCGCTGAGCCAGGTGCAGGCAGGAAACAATATCGTGTTCACCGATTCCGG
>CAZTAX010000078.1:8153-9113 GCA_964611765.1 uncultured Akkermansia sp.
GGAAAACGCGTGGCGCTGGTGGGCGTGGATGACCTCATCGTGGTCGACACCGGTGATGCTCTGCTCGTAGCCCGCCGTTCCGAGGCCGATAAGATTAAGAACATCGTCTCCGGGCTGCCGGAAAACCTGGTCTGATGCACCCCGCCCTCGGCATAGATTACGGAGAAGCCCGCATCGGTATTGCCGCCACGGATGCCTGCGGCATCCTCGCGCACCCGGTGGAAAGCATCCACCTGCAGCGCACCGAGCCGCTGGAGCGCATCGCCACCCTGGTGGCAGAGCGCGGCATCCGCACCCTGGTGCTGGGGCTTCCCCTCCGCATGGATGGCACAGAAGGTACCGCCTGCGCCAAGGTGCGCGCTTTCGGCGACAAGCTGCATGCCCGCCTGCCCGAGCTGCCGCTCATCTATGTGGATGAATACCTGACCACCTCTGTGGCTCAGGAAAAGCTGCACCAGGCCGGCAAAAAGGCAAAGAACTTCCGTCCCATCATCGACCAGGCCGCCGCCGTGGAAATCCTCAACAACTGGCTGGACGCCCAGGCCCCGCCGCTGCCGGAGTTCTGAAGGACGTCTCACGCTGATAGGGGTCCTTCAGAACGCCAGAATTTGCCCGCATTTACCACGCCTCGCTGGTCCACATACCGCGTGCGCAGCAGGGTAGCATCCCTGTGGCCTATCTCCACCTGCAGCTCCGCATAGCAGCGGAAATGGCTCAGATGATAACTCGCATAGGTATGCCGCAGCGCATCCTGCGGCCAGTGGTGAGCGGGGGTGCTCCACCCTGCAGCCCGGCGCAACTCCCGCCAGTGCCGCAGCCAGTCCGGCGGGCATATCCTCTCCCCTTCCTTCCGGTGGTGAGCCCGCAGAATCCGCTGCAGCGGCTTGTGAATCGTCACCCGCCGCGCTCCACCCGTCTTGCTGTGGCGGGGCAGAATGTAGATGGCCCGGTTCGGCAAAT
>CAZTAX010000079.1:0-9086 GCA_964611765.1 uncultured Akkermansia sp.
TACTTGCCGGAGAGGGTGAATATCCAGTTGCAGAATAATTGTTCCAACGCGTCTTCAACAAACAAAAACCGGGCGGCGCCAATTGCGAGCCCGGTTCTTGTAATCTTTCAGGTCGTATTACTTGGTCTTCCAGCCGCCACCGAGCTGGGTGTAGAGGGTGGGCACGCAGGCAGCATACTGGTAACGGTAGGAAGCCAGCTGAGTCTGCGCCGGGAAGAGCCCCTGCTGGGCGGTCAGCACCTCGTAGTAGCTGGCCAGGCCCTGGGCGTAGCGGGCCTTGGAAAGCTTCACACTTTCCTGGTAGGCAGCCACGGCCTGCTCCTGTTTCTTCATGATATCACGGAGTTTGGCGCGCTGCACCAGGGTGGTGGAGATTTCGGAGAGGGCTCCGAGCACAGTCTGCTCATAGTCAGCCTTGGCCGAGAGGAAGGCATCGCGCTTGATCTGCTCATTGGCGCGCAGCTGGCCTGCCTGGAAAATCGGGCCGGTGAGACTGGCGCCGATGCCCCAGCCATCTTCACTGCCATATGTTCCATGGCGCAAGTCTGCCGTAGCCAGGCCGGTAAGACCGGTCAGGCTGATGCTGGGGAAGTAGCTGGCAATGGCCACACCAATCTGCGCATTGGCAGAGCGGAGCTTCTGCTCAGCCGCACGGATATCAGGGCGGCGGGAAATCACATCTGCCGGAATGCCGGCTGCCACTCCGCTGGCGTTGGCAAAGGCCATCAGGCTTCCGCCGCGGGCAATGGGCCCCGGCACCCGGCCGGCCAGCACCGAAAGAGTGTTCTCCATCTCGGCAATCTGCATCTGCAGGTAGGGAATCTGAGCCTCGGCAGAGGAAAGAGCAGCCTGGGCAGAGGAAGTCTGCAGACGATCTGCCACACCTTCCTCCAACTGACTTTCGAAGAGGGAAAGAGATTCGCGGTAGGAAGCTACAGCCTCATTGGCAATCCGGAGCTGCTCATCGAGCATGACAAGGCAGAGGTACCCGGTGGCGACCTGCTTCATGAGCGAGATGCGCATGTTGTTCAGGCCCTCCTCGGCAGCCAGCGCTTCTGCCTCGGCGCTTTCAATACCCTTGCGGGTCTTACCCCAGAGATCGATTTCCCAGGAGGCATTCAGCGTGCCGCTGCCGGAAATCTTCTTTTCCGCAGAATGATTCATGCCGAACGTGGCAGGGGTGGAAGACCCCTGAGTGGCATTGGCTCCATACCCGACCCAGGGGAAGATGGGAGCCCGGGCGATGGTAATGTAGCGGCGGGCGGAATCCACGTTGTGCATCATGGCTTCCAGGCTGCGGTTACTGGCAAAGACATCGTCCAGCAGTTTCTGCAGATTTTCATCCTTGAGCACCTGCTGCCAGGGGAGATCCGCCATCGTGCCATCGGCCACGCCTGCCCCACGGAACTCCGCTGGAACGGGCATCTCAGGCGCAGTCCACATGGGGCCGAAAGAGCAGGATGCCACAAATCCGGCAGCACCGGCAAGGCTGAGAATAAGAGTTCGTTTCATGTTGATTTAATGATATAGTTTTGCTTGAGTTTGTCAAGTTTTTTCTCTGATTATTCGTCGTCCTTGTGCGCAGCCAGGTACTCGCGGGCTCCGACCTCATCCGGGTCTTCAGCCGTGGTTACCAGCTTGAACCTGATGCGGAACAGGCGCATGATAAACACGTACGAACAGGGAATGAGGAACACGCCCACCACCGTGGCCACGGTCATACCCACCACCACCACGGTGCCGATGGAGCAGCGGGCCAGCGCACCGGATCCGCTTGCCAGCATGAGCGGCACACAGCCCAGGATGAAGGCGAGCGAGGTCATCAGAATGGGGCGCAGACGCAGCTTAGCCGCAGAAAGTGTGGCAGTCATGAGATCCTTGCCGCGTTCCATTTCCAGGTTGGCGAACTCCACAATGAGAATGGCATTCTTGGCGGCCAGGCCCACGAGCATCACCAGACCCACCTGGGCATACAGGTTCAGCTCCATACCCATCCAGTACAGGCCGATATAGGCACCCAGCACAGCGATGGGCACGGTGAGGAACACCGAGAGCGGCAGGGTCCACTTCTCATACAGTGCCACCAGAATCAGGAAGGCGAACACCGAAGACATGGCGAAAATGGTGGCCAGACCGGTGCTGTTGCGCACCTTATTCTCCTGGAATGACATATCCTGGTAGTCCATGCCCACCTTGGAGGGGTCCATCGTCTCGGCATACACGGCTTCCATGGCTTCCATAAGCTGCTGGGTGGAGTACCCGGGCACCGGCATGATATTGAGCTTGGCGGAGTTGTAAATATTGTGGTGCATCACAAACTCGGTATCGGCGATATCCTTGATATTCACCAACGCCGAGAGCGGCACGCGCTCGCCATCCTGGTTCGTCACGAAGAAGCCATCCATCTTATCCAGGCTCACGCGGTCGGCACCCTGGGCCTGCATGTAGACCTGCCACTGCTGACCGAAAGCATTGAAGAAGTTGACGAAGGAGGAGCCGTTGTAGGTGGCCAGCAGGCTGTTGGCAGCAGAGATATCCACACGGTGGAACTTGCACTTCTCCTTGTCCAGCTCCACAAATTTCTGCGGGGTATCGGCCATCATCATGTCCATGCACATGGCCACCTCCGGGCGCTTGCGAGCCTCGGTCTCAAAACGGAGTACCTGCTCGCGCAGGAACGGCACGCCCTGCCCTTCCAGGTCATTGAGCACCAGGGTCACACCATTGGCCGTACCCACGCCGGGAATAGCCGGCGGCATGAGCACCATGGCCATGCCGTCCAGTGCGGCAGCATGCAGCCTGCCCTGGATGCGCTGCTGCACCTCGGCCGCAGTTTCAGGACGGTCTTTCCAGTCCTTCAGCTCAATGAAGGCGATACAGGCACCGGGAGTCTGCACGCTGTTCAGGATGTTGATACCCACCACGGTGGTCAGGTTCTTCACCGCCGGGTCAGAGAGCGCATTCTCGAATTTCTTGTTCTCAGAGTATGCCACCTGCAGGGAAGTATCCGGTTTCATCACCAGGGCGGCCAGCAGGAAGCCCTGGTCTTCGTCCGGCAGGAAAGCCTTGGGCACCATCTTCGACATGGGAGCAATGGCCGCCCAGAAGAGCAGCAGCAGCGGCATGGAGATGATAAGCTTTCGGCAGAGTCCGCCGCATATCTTCACATACACATTCGCAGTGCAGTCATAGCACTTATTGAACAGGTAATAGAAGGGGCGGAAGATACTGCGGTGCTGCTTGGTCGGTTTGAGCATGAGGGCACACAAAGCCGGCGAGAGCGTGAGGGCGTTGAAGGCCGAAATCAGCATGGACACCGCAATAGTGATGGCGAACTGCTTAAACAGCGTGCCGGTGATACCCTCCAGCAGAAGCGAGGGCAGGAACACCGCAGCCAGCACCAGGGCAATGGCGATTACCGGGCCGCTCACCTCCTGCATGGCGGCAAAGGATGCCATGCGAGGATTGAGCCCCTTGTCAATGTGGTGCTGCACCGCTTCCACCACCACGATGGCATCGTCCACCACCAGGCCGATAGCCAGCACCATACCCAGCAGGGAGATGGTGTTCAGCGAGAAGCCCAGCAGCGGGAACACACAGAAGGTGGAGATGAGCGACACCGGCACAGCAATGAGAGGAATGAGCGTGGCGCGGAAATTCTGCAGGAACATGAACACCACCAGAGCCACCAGCACAATGGCCTCGATGAAGGTGCGCTTGATTTCCTCGATGGAGTAGCGCACAGCGGTGGTCGTATCCAGCGAGACATCACCCTTGACCCCCTGGGGCATGATGGCGGACTGCTTCTCGAAGGTCTTGCGCAGGCGATCCACCGTGGCAATGGCGTTGGAACCAGGGGTCTGGAAAATCACCACAGCGGCAGAAACCTGGCGGTTCAGACGCCCCGTTGCGGAGTAGTTCTCGGAGCCCAGCTCCACCTTGGCGATATCCTTCAGGTAGATGATTTCATCGCCCACCTGGCGCACAATAATCTCCTCGAACTGCTCGGGGGAGCTCAGGCGCCCCTGGGTGCGGATGGCGATGGTCTTTTCCTGACCATCGGGCACGGGATCGGCACCCACCTTACCACCGGGGTTGGTGGTATTCTGCGCGGCAATAGCAGCGCGCACCTCACCGATGGAGATGTTGTAGTGGGTCATGATATTCGTATCCAGCCAGATACGGATAGCATAGCGTCCGGCGCCATACACCGTCACCTCACCCACGCCTTCCACGCGCTTCAGCTCATCCACCATCTTCACCTGGGCATAGTTGGCCAGGTCCACGGAGCTGTAGCTGCCGTCCGGAGAGGTCAGCGAATAGATGATGAGGGGCAGACCAGGCTGCTGGCGGATAGTCACGCCGGAGTTGAGCACCTCGGTAGGCACCTGAGACTGAGCCTGGCCATAGCGCATATTGGTGAACACCTGGTCCAGATCGGGGTCGGTATCCGGATTGAAGACCACTTGCAGGGAATACACACCGTTGTTGGAAGAAACGGAGGACATGTAGTCCATGCCCTGCACGCCGGAGATTTCACGCTCCAGCGGAGTACCCACGGAGTCTGCCACAGCCATGGCATCGGCCCCGGGGAACATGGCCGTGAGCTGGATGGTGCGCGGGGTAATCTCCGGGTATTGCGAAATCGGGAGATTCATGAGGCACACCATGCCCAGCAGCGTCGTCACCACGGCAATCACCGTGGCAATAACGGGATGTTTGATGAAAAACGGACTCATGGCGGGGGATTATTCTGCGTCGTTATCCGAGGTCACGGATTCCACAGTGGTGGTGGGCTTCTCGTAGATGAAAGGCTGGGGCACAACCGTGCCGAAACCACCCTGAGCACCGGCCTTGCGCATGCCGGCATTGGCCAGGGCATACTGGGCCGCCATCTGGCCGCCGCCTACGATGACCTGGGCATCCTCCACGTTCTCGATACCGGCTTCCTTCAGGGTCTCGGCTATGGGCTTGACCGTGCCGGTCACCACCTGCATGAGCATGGGCACCACGGTGCCATCGCCATTCGGCATATCCAGCACCAGTTCCTTACCCAGCTTCACATCGATACCCAGCGGGGTGTTATCCGGAGCCACCACATAAATGAAGCGGTGGTTCATAGAAGATATGAGTGCACGGGCCGGCACCAGCAGAGCGTCCTTGAGTTCACCGGTCTTCGCGCTCACTCGCACGGCAGCACCGGTGCGCAGCTTCAGCTGCGGATTCGGCACATAGCCCACAAACTTGACCGTGCCGGTAGACTGGCTGATTTCACTGTCCACAGCATGCACCGTCCCCTTGTGTTCAAACACGCTGCCGTCCTCCAGAATGAGGTCAAACTCCTTCACCGGGCTCATCTTGTCCGGCAGGTCATAGTATTCCTCGCCCTGCGCCTGCTCGCTCATCTGGCGGGCGGGCACCGAGAAATCCACACGGATGGGGTCAATGGAGGACATGCGGGTCATCACCACCTGACCGGCAGCCACAAAATCACCCACGCTCACGTTGGATTTGGTGGCAAGCCCCTTAAACGGGGCGCGGATGGTGCAGCGATCCAGGTTCAGCTTAGCCATCTGCGTGGCTGCCTCAGCCTGGGCTACCTGGGCCTTGGCCATGGCCAGCGCTGCCTCGCAACGGCGCTTGGCATGCTGCGCATCAGTAAATTGCTTTTCGGAAACAGAGCCATTCTCCACTAGGGCCGCAAATCGATCGAGGTCTTTCTGAGCCTGCTCATCTGCCACCTGGGCCTGCAACACCCCCGCCTTGGCGGCTGCCACATTGGCCAGAGCCTGGTCATAAGCAGCCTGATAATTCGAGGGGTCAATACGGAAGAGAACCTCGTCCTTCTCGCACAGGGAGCCGTGCCAGTACACCTGCTCCAGCAGCTTGCCGGACACCTCCGGGCGGATATCTGCCTGATCCACACCGCGCAGGTGTCCGAACCAGGTGGAGGTCAGATCCACCGCGCGCTTCTGCAGCGGCATCACGGTCACGTTGATGGGGGCCATACCGCGCTGGGCTGCCTGAGCCCCTGCATTATCTTTGCACGCCACCAGAGTGGTGCATGCCACCAGCCCGCCAAGGGCTATCATTACTATGTTGCTTGCTTTCATTGATGTTCAGTTAACGGAGCCGGTGGCTCCGTGGTTAAAGTGTTGTGGTAAATCCGTTCAAGCATGCTGCGCAGCTGCTCGATCTCCGCGGGGCTGAAACCGCTCATCAGCTGTTCTTCAAAGCCGCGCATCGCTTCCCGAGCCTGCGCGTGCATGCGGTAAAATTCTTCCGTCAGGTAGGCATGCTTCACGCGCCGGTCTGTGCTGTCGAATGCGGTGCGCACATACCCCTTCTCTTCCAACCGCTGCAGCAATCCCTTCACCGTGGTGTGACTCACCCCAAGGTACTGCTCCAGCTCCCGCTGGGATACAGCTTCCTCCCCCCGGCTCTCCAAATACATGAGCAGACGGCACTGCGGCGCTGTCACCCGCAAGGTTCCCACCCGCTGTGCAAATATCGCATCCGCCCGATCCGACACCATCTTCATGATGAATGCCGGGTGCTTGACTCTGGTATTCTGGCCTGTCATCTACCCGTTATGAAGCATGCTTCACATTACAGCGCAAGTGTACCAGACTCCGCCGCCAAGTCAAGAACTTTTGACGGAGATTTGCCCGAAATCACGCTTTTTTCTTTCCTTTGCGATAACGGGAGCAGACGGAGACAAAATCCTCGCCATTGGCCAATTCATTCAGCATGGCATCCCGGGTTTCCAAGGCAGCAGCCAGAGATGACTCGGCATTTTCATACTCACGATCGGTGAAGTAACGAACAAATGTTTCCTTACTGCGAGTAACACACAAACGCCAGCCGCAAAATGTATTGCGGGTTCCTTTCTGGCCATTGTAGCGGGTAATGTAGCGGTGCGTTTCCATAGATTAGTGCATGCGTATTCTAACACCCGGCCGGGTTTTGGTCAAGATTTTTATTTGAGCGCTTCAATCTTTTTACTTTTCAACAACCATTTTTATTGACAAGTCTTCAAATAAAATGCATAATCACAGCGTATGCCGAACACTCAGGAAGTTACAGTACCGTTAATTGACAAAATGCGGGCCATCACAGAACACATCAACCGCGCCGGCGTAGTTGCAATGACTGATTCCATGCGGAAGAAACTGTTCAAACTGAGCGTGCGTCAATGTGCCGTGCTGGCCAATATCCGGCGGTACACGATGGTACACCCGGAAGGCATACCGATGAGCCAGCTGGCCGAGCGAGTGGGCATGTCGCCCTCCGCAGCATCACACATGATAGACAGTCTGATGAGCCAGGGACTGGTGGAACGCCACCAGAGCCCCACCGATCGGCGCGCCGTGCTGGTTACCATCGCAAAATCTTTCATGGCACCCACAGCAGCCATTGAAAAAGCGCAGACAGCCGTCATCGAGGAACTGCGCACCCACCTGACGCAGGAGGAACTGCGCATCCACGAGCAGGTGATTGAAAAGCTCTACGCGGCGGTTCTGGAACGCGAAGGAATATAACGGGAGCTTTTAACAAGTCAGCGCATTGGTAGCCAGGCCTGCCAGAGCAGTTTCACGGTAACCGGCAGAGAGAGCTCTGCCGGTTTCGTTCATGGTGGCAATCACGCTATCGAGACTCACGAAGTGGGTACCATCGCCACGCAGAGCCAGGCGGGCGGCATTCACCGCCTTGACTGCGCCAATGGCATTGCGCTCAATACAGGGCACCTGCACCAGCCCGCAGACGGGGTCGCAGGTGAGGCCCAGGTTATGCTCCATGGCGATTTCCGCCGCATTGGACACCTGCTCATTGGTGCCGCCCATGGCGGCGGTCAGCCCGGCAGCGGCCATGGAGCAGGCCACACCCACTTCACCCTGGCAGCCCACCTCCGCACCGGAGATAGAGGCCTTGGCCCGGTAGAGTGAGCAAATGGCAGAGGCGGTAAGCAGGAAGATTTCCACCCCGTGTTCGCGGCCTACGGTGGCATCCTTACGGCCGAAGCGCTCGTAGTAGCGCAGCACCGCCGGCAGCACCCCTGCACTGCCCATGGTGGGGGCTGTCACCACACGGCCACCGGCGGCATTCTC
Organism: uncultured Akkermansia sp.; assembly: GCA_964611765.1. GTDB lineage: Bacteria > Verrucomicrobiota > Verrucomicrobiia > Verrucomicrobiales > Akkermansiaceae > Akkermansia. Next base: position 8,109 of record CAZTAX010000079.1, read on the forward strand.
CTCCGACACCGCAAAGGCCCACAGGTTAATCCAGTCGATGATGGTGAGGGCATCCTGCGTATTCTCGCGGAACATCTCGGCCAGGCGGCGGTAGATGCGGGGTGCGCGGCGGGGGAGTTTCAAGCCGCCGGGCAGCACCCCCATGGTCTTCACACCTCGCTCGATGGCCTTATCCATGGTCTGGTATATCTTACGGATTCGGGAGCGCAGCTCCATACCCGTGGGCAGAGCCATCTCATTGCAGCGAACCACAGCGGCAATGGTCATATTCTCGCTCTTGCAATGCTGCAGCAGCTCTGCACAGGAATCGAAAGGATACGGCACCGGCGGTGGCGGCTCCGGCAGCTGTTCCATCTCATCACTGCGGCGGATAGCTCCGCCACCGATGGAAAAATACACCTCGTTGGCCAGCTCCCCGCCTGCCTGGTCATATGCACAGCAGCGCATGCCGTTGGCATGCTCCGGCAGGGTTACATCCTTCTGCAGCACAATATCGCGCATGGCACTGAAAGTGATGGGGTGTGTGCCATTCAAGAGCAACTTCCCCTCCGTAGCCAGCGTGGCAATCGCCGGCGTGGCCGACATCTCCATCTTCTCGGCATCCAGCCCCAGCAGGCCATACACCACAGCGCCCGGTGTGCCGTGCCCCACCCCGGTGAGTGCCAGCGAGCCATACAGCCACACCCGCACGGTCTCCACCTGCTCCAGCACCCCGCGCTCTGCCAGTTCACGCGCAAAACGCGCCGCCGCCCTCATCGGCCCCATGGTGTGCGAACTCGACGGACCGATACCGATGGAAAACACATCGAAAAAGCTGGTGTACATGACTGAAACATACACCCGAAGCGCCGACAAGTCAAGCAGATGCCGAATTTTCGGAAATTCATGCACATGTGTCCCAAAGTTTGAGTACAGAGCTCTAGAAATTGGAATTTGTCTCTCAGGTGCGCAGCACCTGAGCATGCGGCACAGCGTGCC
>CAZTAX010000080.1:0-9027 GCA_964611765.1 uncultured Akkermansia sp.
GGTAACGAACCGTGGGAAAGGAAGTTCGAGGGGAAATCCCGACTGTACGAACAGAAACTCATATAAGGCCGGTTGGATGGACGAGGTTGCAATGAGAGCCGAAATCATGCGTGTAATCTGAAAGTTGCCATTCATTCATGTTGCCGAATTCAGAGTAAATCCTGCGAATAAGTTCGTGGAGCCATTCAGAAATCAAATCCGAGCTGTAGACAGCGTTTTCAAGGGAGACATCGTATTTGCTTTCACTGAGAAGAAAGCCGGTCCAGTTGCATTCATTCAAATCGTTCAGAAGAGGAGATACAACTGGGCCCAATTTCATGGAGACGTACTTCCCTCCAATGATAGGGTACCCCTCCTCTACAATAGCTGTGCGGTCTAGTGTCTCGTAGAGTTTATCCTTTACAATAAGAAATCTCATTTACCCTTTATGGCACAAATGCTTATGCGCGGAGAGCATTGTGTGAAACTTGCTAAACAAGACACTAGAAGGTACATGAGTTTAATCGTATATTCCCGAAATCTCCACACTATATTTTACGAAATTGTTGAGAAACGTATCAGTTATGTAATTTTGACTCTAGTGATGCCATTTTGTGTGTCACTATGTTTGAGATAATTCGCTCTCATATAACCCATTGATTTTACAATGTTGTAAATTTTCGACATAGTGACAAGGCGGGAATGTACGTTTAATCAGCTTCATCTTGTTGATGTAGCCTCCTTCCAGTTGAATAAACTCGGCAGCAATTGCTTTTGCCAGTTCGGAATTGTACGGGAAGTAATTCATGTAATCAAAGCAGGGGGTAGTTCAATATCTCTGCAGGGATAGACTAGTGTCTTGTTTAGCAAGTTTCACACAATGCTCTCCGCGCATAAGCATTTGTGCCATAAAGGGTAAATGAGATTTCTTATTGTAAAGGATAAACTCTACGAGACACTAGCATACCCTGTAATCATTGTCAATAGCAGGGTTAAGCTTTTTAATTTCAGGGAGGGTCGGGATGGTCAGTTTGTCGAGGTGTAGTCAAATAAGGGAAACTTAGACTCTGATTCGCATGGGCTGGAGCATGAGGTTAGCAGAGCAGTGGCAATGTCGGTTGCCTGTATGCGTATGAGGTGAGTGTCCGCTTTTTCCTGGCCAAGAATGTTGATATCGCCGTACCAGACGAGATAGCGATCAATGATGACAAAGTGGTGATGGAGTGGAGCATTGCAGTTCAGGTGGATGCCTGCTGCTGTGAGCCTGGTGTGCAGGTGGCGGATAGTGGATTGCCTATGGGGTGGATATGCCCCGGCAGGTTGGGTGATAATGCTTGTTCTCACGCCGTTTCTGCGTGCAGAGTGCAGGATAGCCGTTATCCAGTTCACTTTGGCGGTGGTCAGATTCGGCCCTGATATGATGATTTCTTTCTCTGCTCCGGTTATATCCCGCTCTAGAGCAGTGGCGTATGCTTCAGTGCCGAAAATAGCGTCAGTGGTAGTTACCTGGGGATTTAACCGGGGGAAAAGTGAATAGCCTATTTTCTTGTATGCCCTCAGGCGCTTGTGGTACATGCCGCTTAGTACGCGTATGTTGCTGTCAACATAATCGTAGATGATGACTTCACTTTTCCCGGCGTAGTCGCGGTGAAGTCTGCCGGCATACTGTTCCACATTGCCTTCCCAGGCAATGGGTGTGGCCAGCATCAGGGTGTCGAGCCTGGGTAGGTTGAATCCTTCTCCTATGTATTTTCCAATGGCTACCACGGCCAGCGATTCATCGGATGGTATGTTCTGGAGCAGCCTGCGTAATTCTTCTCGTTCGCGGTTGTTGCCGCCGCCCTGCAGCAGGTGTACATGCTGAACGTGCGGTGCCAGCATGCGTCTGAGTTCTGCTGCGTGAGAACGGAATTTGGTTAGGATTAAGGGAGTGCGATTTTCTCCTATTGCTGCCAGGGTGTCGTCAATGATGAGTCTGTTCCGAGGAGCGTCATGGATGAGAGCCTGGTAGGCTTCGTTAATGTTCCATTCCGGGCCGGGATTGCTCAGCAGGGTGAAACGAGGGCGCACATAGTGCTGCACATTCTGGGCAGCGGCTTTTTGCCTGGCCGTGAACCGATATCGTATGGGGCCGAGTTGCATGAGCATTTTCGGCTCCATGCCGTCGTCGCGTTTCGGGGTGGCTGTCAGTCCGTACACAAACTTGGCAGAAACCTGGCGGAGTACGTCTTCCGCTGTCTGTGCTGCAGCATGGTGACATTCGTCCATGATGACCATGCCGTAATTCCTGACTATGTCTGAAACCTCTTCTCCACTGCCCAGTGAGCTGAACATGACCACATCGATGAGACCGGTGGTAGAATCGTGAGATGAGTGAAGGCTGCCGATGAGGCTTTTGCGCTTTCTCCTGCGCCCTGTTTTTGTCATGTATTCCGGCAGCTCTTCATCGATGACCAGGAATTTCTGGAAATCATCTATCCAGTTCTTCATGATTTCTCTGTTGTGAACAAGTACAAGGGTGTTTACGTGTTTCGCCGCAACCAGATAGGCTCCGACCGCGGTTTTGCCGAACGCTGTTGCTGCATGCAGGATGCCGGTTTCATGCAGCAGCATTTCGTCTGCGGCGGCTTGTTGCTCCGGGTAGAGTTTGCCGGAGAAACTCACTTTTAAGTTCCTCCCTGTTTGTCTGAAGTCTTCCTCATAATAGGGACTTCCGGATTCCTTAAGACGATTAATCAGTTCGTCTTTAAGTCCTCTGGGTAGCGCAATGTGGGCATCTTCATCTCGTGCGCAGCAGATGATTCTCGGTATATGGGCTGTGGAAAAGCCCATGGCCTGAGCGCGGTAGAATTGGGGATTACTGAAGGCTGCTATGCGGCGCAGCGTGTTCTGAGCTTGCGGGGGGAGGTGCAGCTTCTCCACGTAAATCATGTTGGCATAGGTGAGATGCAAAGGTTCAGTAATAGATTTCAGGTGAAATGTCGGGCGTTTGCGTTCCCATGGCTTATCTTGTTCATTATCAGTAAGGATTAGCGTGGAGAGTTGTCCGAGAATGCCGTTTGTGCCCCATGTCTGAATCTGTTTCTCTATCCATTCTTTGGAAATGCGGCGGGCGCTCCTTAATACCGCCCATTGGTCAGGATAGGCATCCCAATTTTCATCAACAAAAGCGCTGTTGCCTTGTTTGAGCGCAACGCCTTGCAGCGGAAGGGCGATGAGATTGCCCAACCCGCCTTCCGGAAGATGGTCTTGTGTCGGTATCATGCGGTCATAAGTCCGGAAGCTTTTCTGGTTCACAGATTCGGCGCCTTTGGTTAACAGGACGCTTCCGAATTGTCGCGCGGTTTTTGCCGGTACGGGTTCGCTGAAAAAGAGCCAGATGTGGGCCCCTGTTCCGGAACGTGATCTCTCTACGAGAGCGGGAATGGATAGGTTGCGACAGATGGTCCTGAGCGCGTCCGCTTCTTCTTTCCATTCCGGAGCCTGAGGCGCATCATGACTATCGAAATCGAACACCAGGAAGTTGCAGGTATCATCTTCCAACATGGGATACATGCCGATGACGTCCCCTCCATCTTCCCGAATGCCGATAAGGTGATTCATGAGTACGCGTTGATTAAGAGGTTTCCATTGCCGGAATTCGCATTCCATGCAGCGTTTCCTGGCTGCGCTGCGCCTGGGGCAGATGCCGTCTTTCCAGAAATTTTCACAGACCGGGTAATAGGCAGCACTACCATCCTTTCGAGGTGTGCGTTTGCTGAATACATCCTTCCGGCCTTTGAACAGTGAATAAAACTCCAGAGCATGTCGGGTGGTAATCTTTTCCTCCGCCGGTGGCAGGGCATAGGAAATACCGGCGTCATCGAGGATGCTGCGCAAGCGCATGACCTCCCGCTCCAGATTACGAGCATGCTGCTCCCATGAAATAGCGTCTGACATGTTAATTTGTCTATATGTATACAGCTTAATGCGTTTTATTGCAAGTGAATTCTGGAGCGGAGGCCAATTACAGGTACACGTATCGCAAATCTTTGGGCCACGCGTGAAATTGCATGGGTGTGGCGAATATGCTTTGCAGGGGCGGGTGGGTGTGGTAGAATGCGGGGGTATGGGAAGTGCGTTGTTAAGTGTGCGTGGGTTGCGGCGTTCGTTCGGGGCGGTGCAGGCGGTGCGGGATGTTTCGTTTGAGCTGGTGCGGGGGCAGTCTGTGGGGGTGATTGGCGCGAATGGGGCAGGGAAGTCGACGATGATGCGGATTCTGGTGGGGCTGGATGTGGCGGATGCGGGGAGTGTGTGGTTCGATGGGGTGGAGGCGGCGCTGGAGCCGCTGCGCTTGCGCGGGCGCATCGGGTGGATGCCGGATGCCTTTGCCCCGCCGGCACATACGCTGGTGTGGGAGTATGTGGATTTTTACGCGCGGGCGGCGGGGCTGCGCGGGGAGGCGCGGCGGGCGGAGGTGCAGCGCGTGCTGGAGTTCTGCGGGCTGGCGGAGATGCGGCAGCGGCGGGTGGATAAGCTTTCGAAAGGCGAGGGTCAGCGGGTGAGTCTGGCGCGCATGCTGGTGGGTGACCCGGAGCTGCTGGTGATGGATGAGCCTGCGGCGGGGCTGGACCCGCGGGCGCGGGTGGAGTTCAAGCGCTGTGTGCGCGAGTTGCAGCGGCGGGGGAAGACGCTGCTCATTTCTTCTCACATTGTTTCGGAGCTGGCGGAGATGTGCGATTCGTTTCTGCTGATGGATAAGGGACGCGTGCTGCGCCAGGCGGCTTGCGATGAGCTGGTGCCACCGCCCGCAGAGCGGCGGCTGGTGTATGAGTTCAGCGTGGCAGGGTGCGGTGGCGAGGCGCTGCAGGCGGCGCTGCAGTTGCTGCCGGATTGGAAGGAACCTGCGCTGCTGGCGCCGGATCGGGTGCGGGCGGTGTATGCGGGTGAGCCGGGGGAGCCGCTGGCGCTGCAGCTGCGCGGGCTGGCGGCGGAGCACTTGCTGCTGGGGGTGGCAGAGTGCCGCGAGTCGCTGGAGAAGACTGTGATTAACCTGATGGATAGCCATGAATAAGGATTTTTTACCGGATTGGTTGCCGTCGGTGCTGGTGCGTGATGTGCGGCAGTTGCTGCGCTCGCCTAAGTATCTGGTGGTGGCGCTGGTGGTGATGGGGCTGATGGTGCTGAATGTGGATCCGGGTGCCCCGAAGGAGACGCTGGGGTTTATGCTGTCGATGGCCACGCTGCTGGGGTGTCTGGTGGTGCCGCTGCGGGTGGGGCTGGTGGTGGAGGCGGAGACGCGCGCACCGGGGTTGAATTTCATCCGCCTCACGCGGCTGGGGCCCTGGCGTGTAGTGTGGGGGATGTGGCTGAGCGGTGCGCTGCAGGTGCTGGTGCTGGCAGCGCTGATGTTCGGGGTGCTGCTGTGGCTGCGCCCGGCGGGTGAGCTGCGGGTGGCGGAGTGGTTGCCGTATGTGCTGGTGGTTTCGCAGGGCTGGATGCTGGTGGCGCTGGCGCAGGCGTTCTGCAAGGCTGATAGCGGGGTGCGCATTCTGTGGTTCCTGGCTGCATTTCTGATGGTGCAGGTGGAGTCTATCTGGCTGGCTGAGTCACTGGGCTCCTGCCCGGATGCTTCAGCCTGCGCTTCGCAGCTGGGGGTGGTGCTGCTGGCGCATGGGGTGATGATGCTCACGTTTCTGGCGGAGGCGCGGCGCCCCTACGCGTACCCGGCGGAGAACTGCTTGGTGGCGGTGCGTTGGCTGAGCCTGGGGGCGGTGGCGCTGCTGACCGGGGTGATGCTGTGCGGCGGGGAGTCGGTGTTCTGCGGGCGGGTGGCTGCCTGGGCCTGTTTCTTTGTGCTGCTGATGGCGTGCTGGGGCTTACTGTACCCTGTGCCATCGGTGGATGGTGCGCTGGCGGGGGCAAGCCGCCGCGGGCTGTGGGGTGCAGCGCTGTGGCTGGTGGCGGCGGCGGGTGTATGCGCGCTGGCGCTGGTTCCGCTGTTCATGGAGGTCGGGTACGCGGTGCTCAGTTGGCTGTGGGGGTTCGGAGCGGCGGGGGATTCGCTGGCAGGTCCGGCGCTGTGGCTGGCGTATGCGTATTTCTGGGTGGCGCTGGCGGCGTGTCTGCTGGCGCTGGCGCTGCTGTGTCAGGCGGTGCGCCGACTGGGCGCAATTGTGTTCCTGGTGGGGGGTATGTCGGAGGGAATCTTATATGATGTGGTGAGGCTGAGCGTGCCCCTGGCCTACCCCTGGGGAGAGCTGCTGCCTCTGCTGCCGGGCCCGGATCTGCTGGTGCGGCTCCCGGCCACGGCTTATCTGCTGCTCCTGCTGGGGGTGAAGGTGCTCTGGCTGGCGGCGCTGCTGGGCGGGTTCTATGCCCTCTCCCGCCGGAAATAAGGGCAGGGGCGATTTTGGATTTTGGGTGACGGCGAGCTGCGGTGTGGGTGCTGCTTTCTATATCTACACGCGTACGCGTGCGTGATATTTTCAATGTCAAAAATTCAACATCCGAAATTTCCCCTCGCGGGGGGGTGGTCGGGACGGATTTTTCTGTCATGATGTCCAAAAATAAATTTTTTTAGTGAATTTGACCAGTGTGGCAGGGCGGGGTGGGGAGGTGGTGTAAAACCGTGGTTTGCGGGGATGTAAAATTTTAAAAATTCTGTTGAATTTCAAAGAAAAGGCTTGCTTTATGGGAAAAATCGGGTAAACTAGCGCGACCCGCGGATTGTATAGGGATATACTGTCCGCAGGGCTTTATCGGGTAACCCGGTGAAGTGATGCACCACGAGCCTCGAGGGATGAGGAAGTGGAGAAACAAGCCGTAAAACCTTGAAAAACAAAATCATAAATAAGTAACATGCCGACTATTAATCAGCTCGTCCGCAAGGGACGTACAGTACCGGAATAGAAGTCGAAGTCTCGCGCTCTTCACAGCTGCCCGCAGCGCCGCGGCGTTTGCCTGCAGGTGATGACCCGCACGCCGAAGAAGCCGAACTCCGCTCTGCGTAAAGTTGCTAAGGTTCGCCTTACCAACGGAGAAGAAGTAATCGCCTACATCGGCGGTGAGGGCCACAACCTGCAGGAGCACTCCATCGTGCTTGTGCGTGGTGGCCGTGTGAAGGACCTTCCCGGTGTTCGTTATCATATCGTTCGTGGTGCTCTGGACTGCCTTGGCGTTGACAAGCGCCGCCGTGGCCGTTCGAAGTATGGTGCCAAGCGTCCGAAGGCTGGTGCCGCCGCCGCTCCTGCTAAGAAGCGCTAAGAATCAACACTGAACAAAGAAATTTAAGACTATGGCTCGTCGCAAACGCGTCTACAAGAAGATTGAACGTCGTGACTCCCGTTACGATTCCGTGCTCGTTGGCCGCCTGATTTGCAAGGTGATGCTGGACGGCAAGCGCTCCCTGGCTGAGCGTATCGTGTACAAGGCTATCGATATGGCCAATGAAGGTACCGATACCGTGAGCCCGCTGGAGGTTCTGACCCGCGCCATCGAGAATGCCAAGCCCCGTGTGGAGGTGAAGAGCCGCCGCGTGGGTGGTGCTACCTACCAGGTGCCGTTGGAAGTGGCTCCTGACCGCTCCGAGGCTCTTGCCATGCGCTGGATCATCAACTACGCCCGCAACCGCAAGGGTATCCCCATGGCTAAGGCTCTGGCTAACGAAATCAAGGAAGCCGCTGCCAACCAGGGTGCTGCCGTGCGCAAGCGCGATGATGTGCACAAGATGGCCCAGGCCAACCGTGCCTTCGCTCACTTCCGCTGGTAAAAAGCGCCCGCTGGAAGTTTTGAATGTAATCTCTGAACTTTAAGACAATTCATATTACTATATGGCTAATAACTATAGCAGCCCCGACCGTAAGGCACCGCTTGAGCGCTACCGTAACTTCGGTATCGCAGCCCACATTGACGGCGGCAAGACCACGCTTTCCGAGCGTATCCTGTTCTACACCGGCATGATCCACAAGATCGGCGAGACCCACGAGGGTTCTGCGACGACCGACTGGATGGAGCAGGAGCAGGAGCGTGGCATCACCATTACCTCCGCTGCCGTTACCACCAACTGGAGACAGCTCCCCGCTGAGGGCTGCCATAAGCTTTTCGAGAACGAGAACTTCCAGCTCAACGTTATCGATACCCCCGGGCACGTGGACTTCACCGCTGAGGTGGAGCGTTCCCTGCGCGTGCTCGACGGCGCCATCGTGGTGTTCTGTGGTGTTGCCGGCGTGCAGCCCCAGACGCAGACGGTGTGGCGCCAGGCCAACAAGTATGAGGTGCCCCGCATCTGCTTCGTGAACAAGATGGACCGCGTGGGCGCCAACTTCGCCAACGTGCTCAACGATATCCGCACCAAGCTGGGTGCCAACGCTGCTCCGATTCTGGTGCCCATCGGCTCCGAGGACCAGCTCGCCGGCCAGATTGACGTGGTGAACCAGAAGGCTATCATTTACTCCGACTCCGACCGCCAGGGTTCCACCTATGAGGTGAAGGATCTGGAGGGCGAGCTGCTGGAGATCGGCCAGTCCTACCTCGAGGAGCTCAAGGAGTGCGTGGCCAACGTGGACGACGAGCTCGGCGAACTCTTCCTCATGGAGGAGCCCATCGATGCCCCGACCCTGAAGCAGGCTATCCGCCGCGCCACCATCGCCAACAAGTTCGTTCCCGTGGCCGGTGGTTCCGCTTTCAAGAACAAGGGTGTGCAGGGCCTCCTGGACGCTGTGGTGGACTACCTCCCCAGCCCGCTCGAGTGTAAGCAGGCCACTGTGACCAGCACGATTGCCTCCGGTCTCGACGAGAACGGCTACGAGGTGTTCGACGTGAAGGAAATCAACCCCTCCGACAATGACAAGCCCGTGGTGCTGGCATTCAAGCTCTGGGCTGATAAGTTCGTGGGCTCCCTGGTGTTCATCCGCGTGTACACCGGCGTGGTGCGCAAGGGCGACACCGTGTACAACCCCCGTACCCGCAAGCGTGAGCGCGTGGGCCGTCTGCTCCAGATTCAGGCCAACGTGCACACCGACGTGGACGCCGTGTACTCCGGCGATATCGCCGCTATCGTGGGTCTGA
>CAZTAX010000081.1:0-8919 GCA_964611765.1 uncultured Akkermansia sp.
TTCCGCGGTCGGATCGTCCGACGGAATAGCGCTAAGCTCTTATTTATCAACCGTTCCCCGCAGAATTCAACTTAGATTTCAGGGAGGCCGTTAATTATTCCAACGCGTAAACAAAAGTCTTTTCCTTCCGCATCACAGCGCAGATAACGGTGAGGTTTAAAGAAATCTTCCATAGTCCTTCACATTTTATTCCTCCTCCTCAGCCGCCATCAGTCCATTATCTTCTATAATGGGATACTCGCTGCGGAACTGGCGGTAGAGTTCGTGGGCCAGCTTCTCTCGAAGTTGGTTACGCTTGTAGTCGTCTTGCATCAGGTCCTCGAAGCCCTCCATACTCTTGACATAGCAATCCATGGCAGCATTTTCAAAGATATCCTTGAATATGGTATCCATAAACACCTTCATGTTGGAGCTGCGGGCCGATGCCGCCAGCGAGGTGTTTTCCTTCAGCACGGCCATGATGGTGCGGGCGGCCACCTTGTTGGCCTCGGTGAAGTTGCCACCCATGGCTTCGTTAATGCGTTCCAATAGCTCATCCAAGGGCTCCTTTTTGTCCGTAGCACCGCCGCCTGCGGTGGCCGTGCCCGGTTCCAGGACTCCGTCCGTACCAGCCAGCTGAATACTACCGTTCCCGGTTTCCTCCAGCTTGTAGTACTCCATCTCGATTTTGCCCTCTATGTCCACAAGCTCGCCGGGTTTAGTGGGCAGCACCTTGATGAGGTAGCGTGCAAACACATATTCCTTGTGCAGCTCCAGGTCATTCAGGCGCGTTATCTGCCCGATGTGGGCATACCACTTGCCCAGAGCTCGCAGCTTGCGGCGGAACTCGTACTGGTCATCCTCGCTCAACTTTGCATTGTAGTCGGCTATAACCGGGATGAGCAGATTCGTGATGGCCGCAGCACATTCGGCTTCCTGCTGCTCGCTGTGGCGCGTGTATTCCTCGGCAACCTTCTCCACGTCGTCATCATGGTAGACATCAAACTGACGCAGGTCGCGCTTGGTCTGATAAATCAGGTCGTAGCTCAGGTCTCCCTCCAGCAGCGTTTCCTGATAGAAGGGCTGGAAGGCCTCTTTAATCTCATCCTGCTCATTCATAAAGTCGAGCACGTAGGTATCTTCCTTGCCGTAGATGGTGCGGTTCAGGCGGGAGAGCGTCTGCACGCACTTGACCGAGCGCAGCTTCTTGTCCACAATCATGGTGTGCAGCAGCTTCTCGTCAAAGCCGGTCTGATACTTCTCTGCCACGATGAGGATGTTGAAGTTATTGTGGAATTCCTCCTTGGTCTGTGCCTCGGAGATATGTGTGCCGTCCGTACGCACGTTGAGCTTGCTCTCGGTCAGTTCCTCTCCGTCCTCCAGCTCAACCTTGCCGGAGAATGCCACCATGGGCTTCACGTCGGCATAACCTTGCTCGGCGGCATAGGCCTTCACCGCGCGGAAATACAGCACTGCTGCCAGACGAGAGGATGCCACCACCATCATCTTGCCCTTGCCGCCGATTTTGTGGCGGGTGGTTTCAAGAAAGGTCTCCACGATGATTTCTGACTTCTGCCGGATATTCTCCGGGTGCAGTGTGGCATATTGGCGGATGAGGCGAGCGGCCTTGCTGCTGGCCATTTCCTCGTTCTCCTCGGCGGTGCGGATGAGCTTGCAGCAGGTCTTGTACGTGGTGTAGTTCTGCAGCACGTCGAGGATGAAGCCCTCCTCTATGGCCTGCCGCATGCTGTACACGTGAAAGGGATGCCACTTGCCGTCCGGCCCCTGTTCGCAGAACTGCTGCAGGGTGGTATCCTTCGGCGTGGCGGTAAAGGCAAAGAACGAGAGATTATCGTGCTTGCCTTGGCTCAGGATTTCCTGCACCAGCTTGTTCTCGGCGTCGTTGGCCTCGGCGTCCAGTTCTTCTTCCTCGGCGTATTGCTCCAGCGCAGCACGGGTATCCGCTAATGCGGCCTTCATCTTAGCCGCAGCACTACCGCCCTGCGAGGAATGAGCTTCGTCGATGATGATACCGTAGCGGCGGCCTTCATAGTGAATCACCTCACGATAAATCACAGGGAACTTCTGCAGCGTGGTGATGATGATGCGTGCCCCGGCATTGATGGCGTTCTTCAGGTCCTGCGAGGTCTTTTCATCATCAATGGCAGCAATAACGCCGCGGGTATGGTCGTGCCCCGAGATGGTGCTGCGCAGCTGGGCATCCAGCACGGTGCGGTCGGTCACCACAATCACGCTGCTGAAGATGGGCTGGTTCTCCGCATCAAACAGAGTGGAAAGCCGGTGGGCCACCCAGGCAATGGAGTTACTCTTGCCGCTGCCAGCGCTGTGCTGAATCAGGTAGTTGCTGCCGCTGCCGTGCTGCTTCACGTGTGCCACGAGCTTGCGCACCACATCCAACTGGTGGTAACGGGGGAAGATGAGCGTCTTCTTCACCACTTTATCCTCCTTGCCGTTCTTGCGGCGCACTTTCTCCTCCTTGGTCTCAAGGTTCATGAAGCGGTGGAGAATATCCATCAGGCTGTCGCGTTGGAACACCTCGCGCCAGATATAGGATACGGCAAAATCGCCGTCCGTTGCGGCGGGGTTACCGGCACCGCCGTTCTTGCCCGCACCCGCGCTGCCCTGGTTGAAGGGCAGGAAGTACGTATGCTTGCCTGCCAGCTTTGTGGCCATGCAGGCCTCGTACAAGTCAACGCAGAAATAGCTCAGGATGCGGAAATTGAATCCGAAGCAACGCTCATTCGGGTCACGGTCGTTCTTCCACTGCCAGCGGGCGTTGTCGATATTCTGCCCCGTCAGCTGGTTCTTCAGTTCCAGCGCAAACACGGGGATGCCGTTGAGCACCAGCACCATGTCTACCGAGTTCTTACATTTCTCGCTGTAGTACCATTGGCGATACACCTCCACCTTGTTGGCACGATACAGGCGCTCGTGCTCCTCATTCAGATTGCTCTCCGGGCGGAAGTAGCACACGCGGAAGCGCGTGCCCACGGCATCAAAGCCGTTACGCAGCACATGCAGCAGACCGTCCTTAGTGCAGCGCTCGTTGAAGGCCTTGATGAAGGCCTCCTCCGGGTTGCGTGTCACCAGACGAGTGTATTTCTTCCACGCTTTAGGCTGGGTTTCCTGCACAAAGCTCAGTAGGGTGTTCCTGTACAGAGCCGTGGCGCAGTCATACGTATCTGAGCCCTTGGTCAACCCGCCCGCGGGTGACGTAAGCGCGGCCTCAATGTGTTCCTCAAACTTTCTTTCCGTCATCATTTCTCTATTGGATTATCTCCCTTTAAAAGAGTGTTCTGTAGTTCTGAAAGGTTTGCCAGATAATCCCGTTCCACCGGTGTAAGTTCAATCTGTTGATAGGCTCGATATTCTCTTTCCGCCTTTTCCATGGCATGCTTGTGACTCACGCGCCCCTTGTCGTCCAATACTTGTTCACCAATGCTACTGAGCAGGTTATCCAGCTGCTTCAGGTAATCCTCCATATACATGACGCGCCTACGCCGAGCTGCCAGCTCGGCAAAATCAAAATAACCGGATACCAGATTATTCAGCGCTTTTAGTTCGTCTTCCGTCAGGTAGTTTTTGGCAATCTGTGCATCTTTCAGCATGGGGAAAGAGCCACTGAATGTCTGCAAGCCCATGAAAGGCTTGTGAGCGTCCGCTCGGTCGTAGATAACCTCTGCCGCCGTTTGCCCGTGTGCTGCGTAGTGAAACTTGTTCTGCACGATGCTGAAGAACTTGTGGCTGATGCTGCTCTTCGGGTCGTAGTCTGCACTGGTTGCATACAAATCCAGTACCTGGCGGAACATGACTTTCTCTGATGAGCGGATATCGCGAATGCGATCCAGCAGCTCTTTCCAGTAGCCGCCTCCGCCCAATTCCTTTAACCGGGCATCATCCATTGTGAACCCCTTGCGGATGTATTCCGTCAACCGTGCTGTTGCCCACTGGCGAAAGCGTGTCGCCAGCAGGCTCTTCACGCGATAACCTACCGAGATAATCATATCCAGGTTGTATAAGGTTACTTCACGTGTTACTTCGCGGTTCCCTTCTTTTCGCGGTTGAAGTATTGTTTTGGTTGTATGACTCTCCACCAGTTCACCTTCCTCATATATATTCAACACATGCTTATTGATATTTCTTCTAGTGGTCCGGTATAAATCCGCCATTTGCTGCATGCTGAGCCATACCGTTTCATCTTGCAGGCGCACCTCCAATCGGAGCCCGTCGGCACCACTCTGATACAGGATAATATCAGATACCGCTGTGCTTTCTTCCAAATTGAACAATTCTCCTTGCTTATCCATCTCAAGATGCTGATGTTAAGTTAATTCGAATATGGTACTTTTTGTTCCATGTTCGTTTTGACCTCCTTTTTACCGGTGACGTATTCGTAAATGAGTGATTTCTTGTAGCTCCCGAGTTCCTCAATGAGCTGCTCCTTTTTCTCGATGATGCGGTCTATCTCGGCGCACTTGGTGTCAAGGTAGGTGGCGATTTCTTGCTGCTCTTCCACGGACGGCAATACCAACGGCATTGCTTTGATTATTTCCTTGGTCAAATTTACAATAATAGAACCTCTACAATTGATATCTATGTACACGGAGTAAACCGAGCTTTTCGCGAATAGCCAAAGGAAAAAATCACTGCGAATTTTATCACTTTTGAGACAAAATTTTGCTAATCGTTGGTTTATTATTCCTTTAGGCATGTCGCCCGAAATCAGCATAGCTCTACCTAACGAACCGACAATTGGGAATATAATATCGCCCTCATTAACAATGAAGGCTGCCATTTCCTCCTGCCTTTCATTGGGTAAATATAAATTGCCTTCTAGCTCTGAGGTATGTTTAGCTATATGTTCCGGAGTGTACACTAATATGTCACCCTTAGAAAGTAGATTGGCGGTTATTAACGCGCTACCAAAAGGACCGGCTTTGTAGTTGTTAATGACATGTTTAACCCTTGTGAACTCCCACTCTTCCGGGATATCACCAATCCATTCCACACCGCTGGGTTTCATGCGGCGGGGGCCGCGCACACCTTTGGTGACGGCTTCGGTGATGATTACCTGCTTGAGCTTCTTGTACTCCTCAATCGTCGCACGAGTTTGCTCTACTACCTTATCAATCTCAGAGCACTTGGTGTCGAGGAATGTTGCAATCTTCTCCTGCTCGACATAAGGAGGACACGTGCATCGCATGCTAGAGAATTCTTTTTGTGATATATTTTGCATGCTGCTACTTGTGCCAACCGCAATAGATGCATAAAAACTTCTGGCAAGACTAGATATCAAATAGTAGTATGCAAACTTTGCAGAATATCCAGAGTTTACACGAATTTGCCAAAGCCGATCAGGTAAATAAATGTTTGGATATGACTGCTCTACATATCCACAAGCTCCTACCAATTCCGGCGTATTCATGCGACTTACAATGAGACATCCTGCTTGAACAGGACAACCCACTCGACCTACTTCGTCTTTATTTACCGCTTTGTTTTCATCAGGATTAAATTTCCCTGTACTCACGCAACTTGTCTTGAGTACCCCTAATTCACCATCACCCGCCGGGGTAACTCCAGCATTCACACTTACACCGCTCTCTACGCGAGAAATAAAGGCACCGAGCTTGACAATGTTCCAACTATTGGGAATCGCCCCAATCCACTCCACGCCGCAGTCTTTCATCTGTCTTGCCATAAGTATCAAGAAAGTTTTTCTTGTTCTTCGAATTCAGCAATCCACTCGCGAACTTTGGCCCGGAGGAGAGCTTTATCGGGCAGGTAAAGTTCGTAAGAGGAGGCGTAGATATTAGCATCTGCGGGGAGAGTCAGCTCCACGAGGGCATCATTCTTCTCCTTGCAGAGGAGAATACCGATGGTGGGTTTCTCGAAGGGTTGGCGAACGTGGCGGTCGAAGTAGTTGACATACATCTGCATCTGCCCGAGGTCCTGATGGGTGAGTTTATCGACCTTCAGGTCAATGAGGCAGTAGCATTGCAGCAGGCGGTTGTAGAACACGAGATCGACATAGAAATGCTCCTCGTTAAAGGTAAAGCGCTTCTGGCGGGCCTCGAAAAGGAAGCCCTTACCCATCTCCAGCAGGAAATCGCGCATGCGGGTGATGATGGCGTTCTCCAGCTTGGATTCCGTATAGGCTTCCTCCGGCTTGAGCCCCAGAAATTCGAGCGTGATGGGGTCTTTGATGACATCGGACGGTTTAGCGACTGCTTGCCCCTCGTTGGCGAGGCGCATGGCCTCTTCCTTATTTCGGCTGAGGGCCAGGCGCTCGTACAGGCAGGAGTTCACCTGCCGCTGCAGTTGGCGCACACTCCAGTTCTGGGCAGCACACTCAATTTCGTAGAAACTGCGAGCAGCGTTATCCTTGATGCGAATCAGAATGAGGTAGTGAGACCAGGAGAGGATAAAAGTCTTAGCTTCTATTGGTTGTAAAAAGGCTAAACACTGTATAGCCTTTTTAGCAGAAGAATCATAAGAAAAAGCTAATCGCTGATTAGCCTTTTCTTGATATACCAAATAAAATTGGCGTATGTTTTTGAGTTGAGCATAGCCCCACCCCTCACCGAAGCGGGCGGTGAGTTTAGCCGACAACTCTTTCAGCAAAGCCTTGCCGTATTCAGCGCGGGAGTCCCCCTTTTGCTCGTGTTCCACGATATGGCGGCCTATTTCAAAGTAAGCGTACACCATGGCGGTATTGACGGCGGTGCGCACGCGTTGACGAGCCTGCTCGATGATGTGAGCAACGTTATCGAAAAGCTCCGATGGTTGTGTTAATGGATTCATAGGGCCGGATTAGTTGAAAAGATTTTTCAGGGATGCAGCGATGTCAGCCTCCAGGGAGGAGATACGCTCGGCGATGGAATCGGCAGCTTCCGGCGCCTGGTATTTGTAGAAGTAGCGGGTCATGGGGATTTCGTAGCCTACCTTGGTGGCCTTGTCGTCCACCCAGGCATCGGGCACGTAGGGCAGCACCTCGCGCTCCATGTAGGTGGCGATGCTCTGTGTCATGGGCACATTCTCCGTGTCGCGCAGAGATTTGTCGGCTACTGGCTTGCCTTTCTTCTTGATGGCCTTGCCCTGTTCATCACGCTGGGGGCGCTCCACGGTAATCTTGTAGTAGCCAAACTCCTGCGTGTCGAATACCTTGCTCTCGCAGTAGATGCCCTCGGGGTCGCCAAAGACGGCATTGTGCCCAAAGTCTTCATAGGCCTGCATGATGAGCTGGCGGCAGTTACCTGTGATGTCATTGCGCTTATCACCGATGGATTTGCGGCGGGGCTCAAAGCAATGGGACGCATCGATAAGCTGCACCTTGCCGCGGCGGTGCTCAGGCTTATTGCGGGCAAGCAACCACACATAGGTGGCAATGCCGGTGTTCATGAAGGAATTATTGGGCAGTTGCACGATGGCATCCAGCCAGTCGTGCTCCAGAATATAGCGACGGATTTCGGAGGGCCCGCTGCCCGCATCGCCGTTGAAGAGGGGCGAGCCGTTCTGAATGATAGCCATGCGCCCTTCATCATCCAGCTTGGAGAGGCCGTTGAGCAGGAAGAGCTGCTGGCCGTCTGAAATCTTGGGCAGACCGGGGGCGAAACGCCCCGCCTCGCCGCGGGCGTGTTCATCCTCCACTACCTTTTTCTCGCGCTTCCAGTCGATGCCGAAAGGCGGGTTGGAGATGATATAGCGGAACTTATAGCCGCCGAACCGGTCATCCGACAGGGTGTTGCCGTAGCGCATGTTATCGGGGTCGCCTCCGCGGATGAGCATATCAGACTTGGCGATGGCGTAGGTCTCACCATTGAGCTCCTGACCGCAGCAGGTCACGGGCGTGGCGGGGTTGAGCGCGTGGATACGCTCCTCCATGCACGAGAGCATCTGCGAGGTGCCCATGGTCATATCGTACACCGTAACGTTGGCATCGCCGGGCGTGGAGCCACTGAGCAGCAGGTCGGTCATCAGGTAGATGATATCGCGGCTGGTGAAGTGAGCACCCGCCTCCTCGGCGTAGGATTCGGAGAACTTACGCACCAGCTCCTCAAAGATATAGCCGCAGTCCACCGCGCTGATTTTATCCGGCCCCAGATAACCTTTGGGCGAGGCGAACTCCTGTACCACGAGAAACAGGGCATTGTGCTCCACCAGCGTGTTGAGCTGGTCTTCGAAGCGGAACTTGGAGAGAATGTCCTGCACGTTGCGGGAGAAGCCCGCCAGATAATTGCGGAAATTGGCCTCGATATTGTTCGGGTCGGCCACTAGTGTTTCGAAGGTGAACTTGCTGGTATTATAGAACTTGTACCCGGATGCACGCATAAGCATCATATCCAGCGCACCGGGGGCGAGATTGGCGTGCTTTTCATGCGCCGCCAGCACCTCAGCATGCGTAGCCACAAGACAGTCGTGGAAGCGCTTAATCACGGTCATAGGCAGAATGACCTTGCCGTATTCATGCGGTTTGAAGATGCCGAAAATGGCATTGGCCACGTTCCAGATGACGGTTGCCTTTTCCTGAATATTGGTGCCTACTTGGTAAATCTTATCGTCCTCCATATCTCTTCTTGTCGAAGTCTACAGCATTATCGCTCATGCTCAGTCTACCTGAAATTCCTCATACACGCAAGGCCGAACTCCCCCGCAACCTCAAAATATTCTCCAATGAAGTCATCGAGGATATTCAGCAGTTTGGTTCCCTCCCCCGCAAAACAATCAAAAAAATGGCAGAGGTATCCTCAGCACAAGGAATGATCGACATCTTGCTTTCCCTTGCCCGAGTCCGAGGCTTTGACTACGTCCACAAACTCCGCGACCGCGCCATCCAAGAGGAAATTGTGGTAACGGTGCAGAGGAATTATTGATGCGGCAGTTAAAGATTGTTGTGTTATGCTCATTGGTGGGGTGACA
>CAZTAX010000082.1:0-8905 GCA_964611765.1 uncultured Akkermansia sp.
TAGCTATTCCTTAAACGGAGTTGCCGGTGGTCAGCAAAACGGGGCGCACCTCACTATGAACGTTGCAAATGGTAAGTTGGGAATGAGTATGGTGCTGACCTGCTATAACCAGCAGGAGTATGTGAAAGATGCTATACGATCCGTTTTTGAGCAGGATTATGATGGTCCCATGCAATTGGTTATTGTGGATGATGCTTCTGATGATGATAGTTTACTTGTTATTCAAGAAACAGTGCGTGAATATGGGGGGGGGTGGGATGTGGAGGTGGTGAGCCTGCCTGAAAATCTGGGCGTAGCTGGTGCAACGGATGCGGGTTGGGCCAAAGCAAAACATGAGTGGATTCTCATGGTGGATGGTGATGATGTACAGAAGAAGAACAGATGCTCGTTAATCTTTGAAATCGCCAATAGAGTTCCAAACCTTGGTGTGGTGTCTTTTTGCGTGAGAAACATTGACAAGAATGGGCACCCGTTTGGATATGCGTCGTATGGTTTAACATCATACGATTCCACACGCGATGAAATTTGTTTGAAGGTATGTGATGAATTGTTTTTAAACGAGTTCAAATTGTTAAACAAACCTGATATTGTACGAGGCTTGGGAGCGTCGACCGCTTTTCATAGGAGCTTGTGGGATAAGTGGGGTCCCTTATGCCAGGATGAGACCAGTGGAATGAGATTTGAACAGGATCCGACGTGGATGTTCAGGGCTGCTTTGTCCATGTCCATTGTGGGTAGTAAGAAAATTGCAGTTGACTACCGTCAACATGATCACAATTTGTCCAATATAAGTTTGTCGTCAGGAGTAGATGGAATTGTTGAGTCAGAAAAACATCAGGAAAAATATCAAAAATTTCATGCCGATTCCGTTTTGTGCAAAATACGAGATGTCAGGCGTGCTAAGTCAGACCAGAGGTTGACCAACTGGCCGATTGAAATGTTAAATCTGGCGGAGGCGAAGCTTGAGGTTGAGTTGGCGGGTTGCCAGATCCGATACATGTGGTGGAGTGTTTCGTATTTCGAACGCATCAAACGCACAGTCACAAATTGGCGTCATTTCCGGGCATCAGGTACCTCCTTGGCGAGATTACTCCCTTTTCGCTTGTTCTGCTGGTTAAAGCTCCGCAAACGTCAGCGGGATTGGGCGCAATAATGGCACAATCAGACTATTCTGCTTCCTATGTGTGCTCACGACTCTCTCTGAATACTGAATGTTCCTGGTGTGTTTCTGAAAGTGTGACAAGACACGAAATGTAAGTATCGCATACATCGCGGTTGCATGGATGAGTGATCATGGGTGAACACGAGGTCGGGAGGCATGGTAGGATTTGGTGTTGATTCCAAGATTCGTAAAACAAGCGAGCATCGGGAAAGGGCTTTCCCAATGCTCGCTTGTTGTTGTGTTGAATGGTGAATGGGGAACGATATCCGGCTTTGCCGGACGATATCTTGCCTGCGGCAAGACGATATCGCCGTTCCGGCGACGATATCCTCGCTTCGCTCGGACTCAGATCTCGATATACTTAGCCTTGGGCATGTTGCAGAGCGGGCAGCGCTCGGGCGCGGTGCCTTCGGCGAAGGTGTCGCCGCAGAGCGGGCAGACGTAGTACTTGGCGGGCAGGTCAAGCTTCTCGCCGGCTTCCAGCTGGGCCAGAGCCTTGCTGTAGAGGTCGGCGTGCTCCTTCTCGGCTTCGTTGGCCCAGGTGAAGCTGCGCAGGGCATCGGTGTTGCCCTCCTCCTGAGCCAGGGCAATCATAGGCGGATACATTTCGGTGAACTCGTAGGTTTCGCCGGCGATGGCATCGCGCAGGTTTTCAGCGGTGGTGCCCACTTCGATGTGCATCTCCACATTGATGGGAGCCTCGCCCATCTTCACCAGCACTTTGTTGTGGTTGGTGGCGTGGATGCGCTCGGCGCGGCTGGCCGCGGCGAAGAGCTTCTCGATGAGCGGGTAGCCCTCCTGGGCAGCGCGGGTGGCATAGGCAGCGTATTTGGCGCTGGCGGTGCTTTCGCCAATGATGGCGGTTTTGAGGTTGTCGATGGTTGTCATGGTGCTACTGTAATTCATTTTAGAATTATTACAGGCAAAAGGTGTGATTTGTTGAAAAATAATTAATTTTACAGTGATGCGATAATGGCATCGCCCATGCCGCGGGTGCCTACGCGGATTTCGCCCGGTGCACCGGTGGCGAGGTCGCCGGTGCGGTAGCCGGCGGCTATGACCTGGCGCACAGCGGCATCCACGGCATCGGCCGCGGCGGTTTCCTTGCAGGTGTAGCGCAGGAGCATGCCCATGGAAAGAATCTGGGCGATGGGGTTGGCGATACCCTTGCCGGCGATATCGGGTGCGGAGCCGCCTGAGGGTTCGTAGAGGCCGAAGAAGGTGTTGGAGCCGTGGCTGAGGGAGGCGCTGGGCAGCATGCCCAGGGAACCGCACACGATGGCCATTTCATCCGTAAGGATATCGCCGAAGGTGTTTTCGGTAACCAGCACGTCGAACTGCTTCGGGTTGCGCACGAGCTGCATGGCGGCGTTGTCCACATACATGTGGGTGAGCTCCACATCGGGGTATTCGGCAGCGATGGTGTTCATCACTTCGCGCCACATGACAGAGGAAGCCAGCACATTGGCCTTATCCACGCTGCAGAGCTTCTTGTCGCGGCCGCGGGCGGCTTCGAAAGCCACGCGGGCGATGCGCTCCACCTCGCTCTTCTTGTAGATGAGGGTATCCAGGCCGATGATTTCGCCATCGCGCTCGCCGTAGAACTTGGGCTCGCCGAAGTACATGCCGCCGGTGAGCTCGCGCACGCAGAGGATATCGAACCCGCCGGGAATGAGGGAGTTCTTCACCGGGGAGGCATCCACCAGCTCCGGCAGGCAGATGCCGGGGCGCAGGTTGGCAAACAGGGAGAAATGCTTTCTCAGCGGGAGCAGGGCACCGCGCTCCGGGCGCTCATCCGGCGGCAGGGAATCCCACTTCGGGCCACCCACAGAGCCGAACAGAATGGCATCTGCCGCTTCACAGGCGGCCAGCGTCTCAGCCGGCAGGGCCTTGCCGCAATGATCAATGCCGGCGCCGCCCACGTAGCACTCGGTGCGTTCGGTTCTGAACCCGAACTTCTGTTCCACGGCATCCAGCACGCGGAGGGCCTCCGCCATCACTTCCGGGCCGATACCATCGCCCGCCAGAACTGCAATCTTGTAGGTGTTCATGTTTGCGGGTGATGATACACCCCGCCGGACACACTGTCAATTTTGAATGCTGTCTTTAAGCTGCTTATTCAGTGCCAGCCGTGTTCCGGGCTCCAACGCGCCTCAAAAGCGCGGCCTTCCATCATGGCCTCCACTACCGGATGCAGAAACCGTTCTATCTCTGACATGACGACACGGAAGTCGAGACTCGGCTGTTTCAGGGTTCGCAGGAAATGCCCCCATTTCAGTTGCATTGAGGCATCGTCCGGTAGTTCCTTGACTAGCTGTATCAGCGCAGGTGTACAAACGGTGCCGCGGCTATTGAGTGTGTTGCATATAGCTTTAAGAAGCACGGCCCCGCTGAAATCGAACTGCTTTTCGAGGTAATATATGTCGTAGAAGTCTTTCATCCGGCTGTTCATTGTCAGACGCTGCAGCATGGCATCAAACTTTTCAGCGATAGTGCTTTCCAGAGAATAAGTAAGGATTTGGGGTGCTTCAAAGTCATTCAGCATGCAGAATGCTCTTCGTTCCTGTGCTGAAGGGGTTATGATGTCGTCAACGCCCATGTCAACAGAAAATGGTACTTTAACGTTTTTAATCTTACCGATAATCTGAGTGCTGAAACCAGGGTATTTTTTATCCAGAGCAATTGGTTTCAGGGGTTTTGCAGAAAATGATACATAGTCGTTTCCTGTTTGCGTGTTGATGATGTCTTGTATCATTTGAGAGACATCTTCCTCTCTGTTGGAAATGTCTTTCATCAGGAAATCGATATCAATCGTTGCTCTGCTGTCAAAATTCGTCAATACGTAAATGAATAGACCTCCCTTCAGCACAAGATGCTGTCGATAGGGTGAAAGTGCAAGTCGGCGCATGAATTCTTCTTGCAGAAAGAGTTGAAGGCAGTGTTGGTAACTGATGTTGTTCTGCTTGGCTTTATTGCGAAGCCGGGCCAGAACTGATTCTGCTTTGTTTGTGATTACAGCCATGGCTCAATATAATAACTGACTTTCTTAGAGCAACGGAGACGGGTGGCATAGTCGAGTAGGTTTGCCAGATTTTTTGCCGGGTCTGCTATGTACGCTCGTATGGATTTGTTGAAAACTTCCCTGTCCATCTTATTGTGGTATCTCAGGCAATCGCATATAGTTCTATCACGGTCGTGCATTTGGATTTTGACTCCGTCGATTATGTGTGTTGAAATTCCTATCCTGCGCAGTTCCGGTTGTGTATAATAAGGCTTGATTGCTGGGTAATTGAGGCAAAAACGTTTGCGGTTGCTGTTTTTGTCAACCGAAATATGCCACTCATCCGGTATACGGTCGGTATATTGATAGAAATATAGAGCCGTGTTCATACAGTATATGGCATCAGGAAACAGTTTTGACAGGATTTCAATATCCGATGGGCCTCGCTTTTCCGTCCACTGGTAATACCCCCGTCGCACATGCTCAATATATTCATTTTTCAGTAGCTCTTGAATTATGTAATGATGAATCTTTGCCGCGCGCATGTCGGCAGTACGCATCATACCGCCATGCCGATGAAATGCTTCTCGAGCTTTTTGTATTGCTGTCATTATTTATCAAAGGATACGCTAAATGAAATAAAAGCAGATACTTTAGTAAACTTAGCCCTACTTTAGCAGCGGAATTGTCAATAATCAAGCAAATTATCCGTATTTGAAAAAAATAACGGGATGGTATTTCTTGCCTAGCCTCAAACTCAGCGCTGGAAGCAGCTTCGTGGGAAGTGGAGGGGGGCGGAGATAAAGGGGGTGCCGAGTTCATCGTTGCCGAAGAGACGGAGCTCCATGGAGACAGGAGGGGAGTCGAACTCATGGCAGCCGCTGCAGGAGAAGACGGCACCCGGGGCGAGGGTGGGGTAGTCGTTGAATACTTTGGAAGCCTCGATGATGCGGGTGTTGCCGTTGCGCTCGCGGAGGGTCCATTTGCGGCCGAGCAGACGCACGGGGTGGGCGCCCGTGTTGCAGATGCTGATGCGGAAGAGGGTGCGATAGATAGGGCGGGGACGGCGCAATGCCTGCACCCCGGACATGACGAGGCGCATTTCCAGGGGGGAGTATACCGGAAGACTGTGACTCTTAGTGCTCATTGCCTTCGCCGACGGCGATGGTGGAGATGGCGGCGGCGGTTTCGCGGATGGTGCGCACCTTATCCGGGGTGGGGGCTTCACCGGGGTTGAGTCTCATGCTGGCGACAAGCCGCTCCAGCAGCACCCCCATCTGCTCCACAAGCAGTCTCTTGGCGGTGCGGGGGTGAAGCCCGCTGAGAATTTCGTTGAAGTAGGCCGGGGCATCCGGGTAGAAGATGACGGCAGACTGCGTGGTATCGAATCGCTGCTCAATGGCAGCGGCGGCAGCTTCCAGGGCGCGCACCCAGCCACCCAGCGCCAGCAGGTGGGCCAGATCCGGGTCGCGCAGTGCGGTCAGTTCTTCATTCACGGCCCCCTGAGTGGAGGAAAGGATGCGCTTGAATTCCTCCAGCTGGCCTTTTTCGGCATGCTCCAGAAGGCTGGCAGAGTAGCTGTTCATCTTTTCGCCCACGCCGATGGCTTTGCCATAGCGGGAGAGATCGAGGGCAATGGGTTTGATGTCGTTCATGTGCCCGCTGCGCACGGCAATGAAACCGTCTGCCAGCAGGTAGCCCATCTGCAGAGCGAGCTTTCCGGCATCCATCGGCAGGTTCTGCGGGCGGTTGCGGAGCACGTATTCTTCCGGGATGGCGGGCAGATTATCCAGCTGGGCGAAAATTTTGCTGATGGAGGGTGCCGTGTACACATTGATGCCGAGCTCCTGATTGGAGTGGGAATCATCCAGCATGGCATCATCCCGGAACATGGCCGGTACCTCACCGGGACGTCGGTTCTCATCTGCCTGGGATATGTA
Organism: uncultured Akkermansia sp.; assembly: GCA_964611765.1. GTDB lineage: Bacteria > Verrucomicrobiota > Verrucomicrobiia > Verrucomicrobiales > Akkermansiaceae > Akkermansia. The sequence continues at coordinate 6,104 of CAZTAX010000082.1, forward strand.
CTCCGGAATGCCGTCAAACGCCGTATCAACGGCTTCTTCGCTGAATTCGGGCAGCTCCTGGGCGTAGAGCAGGGGAATCCCCAGAGCTGCGGTGGCGAGCAGAATGTGGCGGATGGACATTTTCATTTTGAATGCGGAGCGTTTAATTTAGGCTTGACTCAACACCCAGTTTACATTACTATCGGCCCACGTCAAGCACCTGCTGGAATGCTGACGCAAAAATGGCCCGCGTGCGCACACGATGTGCGGGGCGTTCATGTATCCCCTGAAAAATAGTTATGGATTCGTCTTCATACTGGTTCAACTTTTTCTGGCTTGTAGCCTATTTCCTGGTTCTCATCGGCATGTCGGGCTACGGTTTTCACCGTCTGCTCATGGTGATGCTGTATATCAAGCACCGCAAGGATGTGCCGCAGCCCAGGGCTCAGTGGGAGGAGTGGCCGATGGTGACTATTCAGCTGCCCATGTTCAATGAGAAGTTCGTGGTGGAAGGCCTGCTGAAGAAGGTGACCGCCATTGATTACCCGAAAGATAAGCTTGAAATCCAGATTCTGGACGACTCCACGGATGATACCTGCGACCTCTGCATGCAGCAGGTGGAGTACTACCGGGCCCAGGGCTTCGATATCGTGTGTCTGCACCGCACGGATCGCACCGGTTTCAAGGCCGGTGCGCTGGAAGCTGCCGATGCCGTGGCCAAGGGCGAGTTCCTGCTGATTCTGGATGCCGATTTCCGCCCGGAGCCGGACATTCTGAAAGTGTGTGTGCCATACTTCACTGACCCGCAGATTGGTGTGGTGCAGACCCGCTGGGCGCATATTAACCGCAACTATAACCTGCTGACCCGCCTGCAGAGCATTTTCCTGGACGGCCACTTTGCGCTGGAACAGACCTGCCGCAACCGCTCCGGCCGCTTCTTCACCTTCAACGGCACTGCCGGCATGTGGCGCAAGAGCACCATCGTGGATGCCGGTGGCTGGGAACACGACACCATCACCGAGGATATGGACCTCTCCTACCGCGCCCAGATGAAGGGCTGGAGGTTCGTGTACCTCAATGATTACGAGACCCCTGCGGAGCTGCCGGTGGATATGGACGGTTTCAAGGCCCAGCAGCACCGTTGGACAAAGGGCTGCATCCAGGTATGCCGCAAGATGCTTTTCGATATCTGGCGTTCCAACGCTCCTTTCAAGGCCAAGATGGAGGCCACCACTCACCTGACCTGCAACTATTCCTACCTGGCGCTTATCCTGCTGTGCTTCCTGGTCATGCCGGTGTGCACCGGTATGGTGGCTCCCACGGGTGACTGGGCCTGGGACCAGTGGCAGATGATGCTGCTCACCTTCACCCTGTTCTTCTTCGCCACCATTTCGGTCTGCCTGTTCTATATCACCGCTGAGATGATTGTGCGCCCGCGCCGCTGGTATATGGTGTTCCCTCTTATGATTCCTCTGCTGGCGCTGGGCGTGGGCATGGCGGTGAATAACGCCAAGGCTGTGCTGGAGGCTATGGCCGGCCAGCAGAGTGAGTTCGTGCGCACTCCCAAGTTCGGTGAATCCAACCAGGGTGCTCTCTCCATTGAGAAACGCGCCAAGGGTTATAAGGCCATCAAGTCCATCCTCGTGCCGGTGCTGGAGCTCTGCTTTGCCATCTTCTTCGGCTGTGTGGAGTATGTGAACTTCGCCAATGGTGACTACCTCACCTTTGTGCTCATGACCCCGTTCCTGGGCTTCTTTTATACGAGTTTCTCTTCCATTGCACGCTTGATCGACGGGGCCATGCAGAAGCGCCGCGCTGCGAGCAACGCCTGATTTTCGAAATAATAGTTTCCACAATTCATGAGAACGATTTTTACCAGCTGCGTTTCCCTCTGCCTGATGGCGGGGGCATGTGCTTTGCTGAGCTCCTGCAGCCTGTTTCACAAGGGGCCGAAGCTCTATGCTGATGATATTCCCCCGAAAGCCGTCGTGCGCGATGGTGTGGCCGTGACCCTGAGCGACCAGAAACTTACCCTGTTCAAGGAGGGCAAGAAGGTTAAGGATTACAGCATCAGCTCTTCCAAGTTCGGTATTGGTAATACCAACGGCAGCTGCCGCACCCCGCTGGGTATTCACGCTATCTCCCAGAAAAACGGTGCCGGGCAACCCTCGGGCATGGTGTTCAAAGGTTGCAAACCCACCGGTGAGGTGGTGGATGTGGACGCCGCCGGCCGCGACCCCGTGGTCACCCGCGTGATTCAGCTTGCCGGCCTGGAGAGCGATAACCGTTCGACCCACCGCCGCCGCATTTACATTCACGGCACGCCGGAGGAACGCTACATCGGTCAGCCTGCCTCCTACGGCTGCATCCGCATGAAGAGTGATGATATCTTAGACCTCTTCGGACGTGTGCACCGTGGCATGCCGGTGGCGATTGAGAGTTGCACCCAGGCCACCTATATGGCGGCAGAGCAGGATTTCAGCAAGGGTAGCATCCAGGTGCCCAAAGAGGCCGTGGCCACGCTGCCGGTGGATGGATTGAAACCCACCCACCGCTACGGTGCCCGCAAGGTCAGCCGCTGGTCTCGCCGCAGTATGGCCTCTTCATCGAGCCGGTTCAAGAAGCGTAAAGTGAGCGGCAAGAATACCCGCCGCCTGGCTTTGCGCAAACGGAGCCAGTAACGCGTTGGAATAATTAACGGTCTCCCTGAAATCTAAGTTAGATTCTGCGGGAAACGGTTGATAAATAAGAGCTTAGCGCTGTTCCGGCGGACGATCCGTCCGCGGAGTTCTGAGCCTCGCAGAGGCGGCATAGATTAGACCG
>CAZTAX010000083.1:0-8878 GCA_964611765.1 uncultured Akkermansia sp.
TTGTTACCTCACATGAGCGTACAACACATCAATCTTTAATTGCCAGAGCAATAATATAGCCGACATTGGGAAAAAACTTCCCCATGCAGGCGGCATGAAAGCGGCACGGCGTGCCGCTTGCGCAGGTGCAGGCGCCAGTGTAATTTAGATTGACAGCCAGGGGGAAAGCCTGTATACTCCCGCGCGTTATGGAGAACCAGACGACCAATATCGATCTCTCGGCGCTCGACACGGAAGCCATGCGCTCCCGTCTTTCCGAGCTCGGGAGCTATCTTTGACCTCGGAAGCCTTGAATCTAAAGTAGCAGAACTGGATGAGCGCATGAGCGCCCCGGATTTCTGGGATAACCCCGAGGCCGCACGAGCCCTCATGAACGAGGTGAATCCGCTCAAGCGCCGCCTGGAGCAGTTCCGCAGCCTGGAAAGCGGGCTGGAGGATGTGGAAGTGGCCGTGGAAATGGCCGGTGAGGATCCCGATATGGCCGGTGAAGCCAAGGCAGAGTATGATGCCTGGTTCAAGCGCCTGGAGGAATTCGAGCTGCTGACCCTTCTCAACGGCCCGCACGACAACGCCGGCTGCTATGTGACCATTCACGCCGGTGCCGGCGGCACCGAGGCCTGCGACTGGGCCAGCATGCTGCTGCGCATGTACCTGCGCTACTGCGAGCGCCACGGGTTCAACACGGAAATCATGGAAAGCACGGACGGCGATGAAGCCGGTATCCGCTCTGTGACCATCAAGATTGACGGCGAGTATGCCTACGGCTACCTCAAGAATGAGCGCGGCATTCACCGTCTGGTGCGCATGAGCCCCTTCGACTCCGCCGGCAAGCGCCACACCTCCTTCTGCTCACTGGATGCCACCCCGGATATCTCCGACGACATCGAAATCGAGGTGAAGGAAGCCGATGTGAAGATGGATACCTACCGCTCCGGCGGCAAGGGCGGCCAGAACGTGAACAAGGTGGAAACCGCCGTACGACTCACCCACCTGCCCACCGGCATCATCGTGGCCTGCCAGACCCAGCGTTCCCAGCTCCGCAACCGTGAGGAAGCCATGCGCATGCTCAAGGCCCGCCTCATCCAGCTGGAGGAAGACCGCAAACGCGCCGAAGCCGACCGTCAGTACTCCGAAAAAGGCGATATCGCCTGGGGCAACCAGATCCGCTCCTACGTGTTCCAGCCTTACCAGATGGTGAAGGACCTGCGCACCGGGTTCGAATGCGGCAATATCCAGGACGTGATGGACGGCAACATCGATGGCTACGTGGAAGCCATGCTCCGCCATAACGCCAATGCTTAAATAAGTACGAAGCGCAAAGTTCGAAGTACGAAGTAAAATAATGCTGCGCGGAGCGCAGGGAATTTCTTACTTCGTAACTCGTAATTCGTAACTCGTAATTTTCATCATGCTTAAGGTTGACGTTCTCACGCTCTTTCCGGAGCTCATCTCGGTGCCGCTGTCCCAGAGCATCATGGGACGCGCGGCGGAGGCCGGGCTTATCGAGGTGCGCGCGCACCAGCTGCGCGACTGGACGCACGATAAATACCGCCGCACGGATGACTACCTCTGCGGCGGTGGTCAGGGCATGCTCATGAAATGCGAGCCCATCTTCGAGGCCATCGAGGAGCTGCGGCAGGAGAATACCAGGGTCATCCTCATGACCCCGCAGGGCCGCGTATTCCACCAGGCAGTGGCTGAGGAACTGGCCGCCCCCTGCATGGAGGGAGCCGATGCGCACTACATCTTCCTCTGCGGCCACTATGAGGGCGTGGACCAGCGCGTGATTGATACCCTGGTGGATATGGAGCTCTCCATCGGCGACTATATCCTGACGAATGGAGCCATTGCCGCCGTGGTGGTCATCGATGCCATTGCGCGCCTGCTGCCCGGCGCCCTGGGCGATGACCGCAGCAGCGTGGAGGAATCCTTCTCCAACGGTCTGCTGGAAGCCCCCGCCTACACCAAGCCCAATGTATTCCGCGGCATGGAAGTGCCCCCCGTCTTTCTCTCCGGCAATCACAAGGCCATCGAGGAATGGAAACTGGAAAAATCCATCGAGCGCACCAGGACCAACCGCCCGGACCTCTACGAAGTCTGGGCCGCCGCTCACCCCGAATACTTCGCCCCCAAAAAGCGAAAGAAAACCAAGCTGACTACCTACAAGCCCAGAAAGATTCAGGGTGACGATACCCCCTGACGTCCGCACAACGTGCGGATATCGTCGCGCGCAGCGCGATATCGTCCACCGCCAGGTGGATATCGTCCAGTCCCGCAGGGGCTGGATTTCGTTTTCCCGATGGAATCCACGCCTTGTTGTTTCCCGATGATTGGGAAAACATTTTTCCATGCACCATCGGTAAACGAAATCCGGTCTCCTGACGGAGACCGGACGAAATCACTTCGTGACGATATCTTGCCTGCGGCAAGACGATATCCTCGCCTGCGGCTCGGACCTATACACACATAGCAACCCTCAGCGCCGCAACCTGCTCCGCCTTACCCAGAGCTGCGCCCAGCGCAAAGCCGAACTCCAACGCAGCGCCGGGACCGCGGCCGGTCACCAGCAGCCCGTCTGTCACCGCCGGTTCGGCCACCACCTCGGCGGCAGATTTCAAATCGCCCTCCACGCCGGGATAGCAGGTCACACGGCGACCGGCCAGCACGCCGGCAGCCTCCAACGCAATGGGTGCCGCACAAATGGCTGCCACCAGCTTCTCCGCCTTGTGCATGGCACGCACCAGAGCAAGCACCCCCGGGGTATCACGCAGCAGCCAGGAAGCAGGCCCGCCCGGCAGGATGATGCCGCTGTAGTCCTCCGCATTCACGTCCACCATGAGCATCTCAGCCATCATGGCCATGCCGTGCGCGCCTTCCACGCAGCGGCCTTTCACCCCGGCAGAGACCACCGGAATCTCCAGACGGCGCAGAATATCAATGGGCGCGGTCAGCTCAATCTCCTCGAATCCGGGAGCCATCAGCACAAGTACGGGTTTCATGCTCAATATCATACCTGCCCCACGCCCGCCTTGTCAAGCCGGAAGGAAGCGCCACCATGCACAAAATCTTGCCAAATCCAACTCATAACACAATATGTAGTACCGTTATAAAAAAAGTTATAGAAAATCTTGCGAATTCATGAATTTTTGCTTGCCAGATGCATAGCAAGCCGCTAAAATATGCTCAACAAAGGAGGTTCCCGATGAAATTCTCACTCTCAAAACAAGTTCTGCTTGATGGCATTAACAAAGTGGCCGGCGTGGTATCCACCCGCCCCAGCATGCCCATTCTTTCCAACGTGCTGCTGGATGCCGCAAACGGTGAGTTATCCCTCACCACCACCAGCATGGAGCTGACCATTCTGACCAAGGTGCCCTGCGTTGTGGAGAAGCCTGGTGCCATCACCCTGCCGGCCAAGAAGCTGCAGAGCATCATCCGCGAGCTGCGCGATGGCGAAGTGAGCATCGAGGTAACCGGCACCGTGGCCACTATCCGCTGCAACCGCGCCCAGTTCAAGCTGAACGGTCTGCCCGCCAACGAGTTCCCCGGCCTGCCCGTATTCAAGGAAGCCCGCGAGTTCAAAGTGCAGCAGAGTGTGCTGAACAAGGGTTTCGCTTTCACGGAGTTTGCCATTTCCAACGATGGCACGCGCTATGTGCTCAACGGTATCTACACCTGCTTCCAGGACGGCAAGCTGACCCTGGTGGCCACCGATGGCCGCCGCCTGGCTCTGTTCGAAAGCGAGCTGGAGTTCCCGGAATCCCAGAGCGTGTGCATCGATATCCCCAGCCGCGCCGTGGCCGAGGCACACCGCCTGCTGGGCGACAACGGCGATGTGATGGTGCGCGTGACCAGCAACCAGGCTTCCTTCGATTTCGGTGATACCCTGCTCATCACCAAGCTCATCGATGGCAATTACCCGAACTACCGTCAGGTAATTCCCAGCCGCTACAACGAGCGTGTGGTCATTCCCGCCGCCGAGCTGCAGAGCGCCGTGCGCCGCGTATCCCTGCTCTCCTCCGAGAAGACCAACACCGTGAGCTTCCGCTTCACTCCCGGCGTCATGGCCGTGCAATCCAGCGCCAACATGGGCGAAGCTAATGAAGAAGTGCCCATCGATTACGATGGCCGCGAGATTTCCATCTCCTTCAACGCCGACTACGTGCTGGCTCCGCTCAAATCCGTAGGCGACCAGGATGTGTGCATCGACCTTATCGATACCTCCAGTCCCGGCGTCATGCGCGTGGCCGATGAGTTCCTCTATGTGCTCATGCCCATCCGCGTGTAAGGAGTCGTTTCAAAGTTTTTTTCAAGGTGATACAGCTGAGGGGTGGCCGACGAAAGTCCGTCGCCCCTCTTTGTGTCTGCTAAATGCAGCTAATTTGCAGCTAATTTCTGCTAAATTAGCTGAATTTTTGATTGACAAGGGCCATACATGGGCTATCATAAAGGCATGAAACCTCGTCCTAAAGCCCCGAAAGTAGAGGAGTTTATAGCCAATCCTTCCACAGATCTGGTGCAGGTGCTGCTGCATTCAGCCGCAGAGGCCAACCGGACAGACCGCTACCTGAGTTGGGACGAGCTGCGCTACCGCAAACCACCGGAGGGACTCGACAGTGCAGCCTGGTGGGTAGGTATCAAACTGCACCGCATGCAAGCACGTCAGGTACTGCCCCTGAGCGACAAAAAAGGGAACCCGTTCAGTTTCACGGTAACGCGCATGATGCAGTCCCTTCTGCACCTCATTGATATGCAGGGCGGAGGGAGCCTGCACACACGCACACCCAACGCACTGAACGAGGCAGACCGCAACCGCTACCTCATGACCTCCCTGATGGAAGAGGCCATCATGTCCAGCCTGCTGGAGGGAGCCGTGGTAACTCGCGCCGAAGCCCGAGAACTGCTGCGCAGCAACCGGCATCCCATTAATGAGCACGAACGCATGGTCACCAACAACTACCGAACCATGCAGCTGATACTGGGTTGGAAGGACGAAGCGCTTACGCCAGGCCGCATCCTCTCCCTGCACCGCAGCATGACGGAAGGCACCATCCCCCAGCCGGAGAAAGCCGGGTCCCTGCGCACCAATGCCGACAAAGTGCGAATCGAAGCCACAGCATCCGGCGAGGTGGTGCATATTCCCCCGCCGGCAGAGCAACTGCCGCAGCGGCTGGCGGCGCTATGCGACTTTGCCAACAATGACACCGAATACATGCACCCCGTGCTCAAAGCTATTGTGCTGCATTTCTGGCTGGCATACGACCACCCCTTCATTGATGGCAATGGGCGGACAGCGCGTGCACTGTTCTACTGGAGCATGCTGAAAGCCGGCTACTGGCTCTTTGAGTACATCTCCATCTCCCAGGAAATCTTCAAGCACGCCAAATCATACTACCAGGCATTCACCCACAGTGAGGAAGATGAAAACGATCTCAATTATTTCCTGACAGACCAGCTGCAAACAATCAGCCGATCTATTTCAAATCTGCTTGAATACCTGCAACGCCGGACTGAAGAACAGAAACTCCTGAACAACCAGCTCTGCAACAAGCAGGAATTCAACCACCGCCAGAAAGCTCTGCTGAGCCGGCTGCTCAAAAACCCCGATTACCGAACCAGCGTGACTGCACACTGCCGCGAGTTCCAGACCGCGCGACAAACAGCCCGAACCGACCTCAATTCCCTGGTGGACGCCGGACTCCTGCTCGTGCACAAGGAAGGCAACGAGTTCATCTACATGCCTGCGGCAAACCTGAAGCAGCTAATTTGCAGCTAATTTCTGCTAAATTAGCTGCAAGGCTGTATCATTTACTCGCCCAAAGTGCTGGCGAGAGTCTGAGCCAGGCCCTCGAAAGCGGCCGCCACGCGGTTGGAGCCGGTATCCTCCAGCGCCACCGGCTTGCCCTGGTCGCCGCCCTCGCGGGTGCGGATATCCAGCGGAATCTTGCCCAGCAGGGGCACCCCGAGACGCACGGCCTCCTTATCACCGCCGTGCTGACCGAAAATGTAGTGCACGGTCTCATCCGTGGGGCAGATGAAGTAGCTCATGTTCTCCACAATACCGAGAATGGGCGTATCTGTGCGCTGATAAAGGCCGACTGCCTTGCGGGCATCAATAAGAGCCATTTCCTGCGGGGTGGTCACCACCACCACGCCATCCATCTGCACCGTCTGCACAATGGTGAGCTGAATATCGCCGGTGCCCGGGGGCATATCCAGAATCAGGAAATCGAGCTCACCCCAGTCCGTCTCCTTCAGGAACTGCTGGGTGTAGCGCGTGGCCAGCGGGCCGCGCACCGCCACAGGTGAGGCCTCATCCATCATGAGCCCCATGGAAAGCAGCTTCACGCCGTGAGCCTGCACGGGGATGAAACGCTCATCCTCGCCGGCATCCGGCAGTTCCTTGGTGCCGAACATGAGGGCCATGGAGGGGCCGTAGATATCCAGGTCAAGCAGGCCGGTGCGGTACCCCAGGCGGGCGAGCGCCACGGCCAGATTAGCCGAAACGGTGCTCTTGCCCACACCGCCCTTGCCGGAGGAAATACCGATGATATGCTTCACACCCGGCAGCGGGGTTCTCCACTTGGCAGGGTCGTCCTGCATGGCAGCCTTCTTCTCCACATCCGGGTTGTGGTACTCAATATCCACATTGAGACTCGTCACGCCGGGCATCTCCTTCACCTCAGTCATCACGCTCTGGTACACAAAGCGAGGCACGTCCTCATTCTTGCTTTCGATGCGCAGCTCTATACGCACCGCACCCTCCGCACTCACCTCAATATTCTTTACCAGACCAAAGGAGACAATATCGCGACTGAACCCGGGGTATTTCACCGTGGTCAGCGCAGCGCGAATCAGTTCCGGCGTTACTTTTGCTTCACTCATATCACTATCTGCCCGCAGGCCTTGCTACTATGCGCCCTCCGCCCCTGTTTGTCAAGGTGAAAGCCCGCCAGCAATGGCGGCGGCGGCGGGCGAGCTTCAGATATTATTCCGGAAGCAAGCGGGCGCTAAAAAACACTTACCGCCAGGCTGGTTTTTACTTTACAAGCAGTAGCTCACGCTGTTACAATGCGCAGCATGTTCAAGAACGTGCTGAAAGTCTGCGTGTTGGCCGGAGCTCTGCTGCCTTGCTGGGGTGCCGGGGAAGAAGTGAAAGCCCTGCCCGCCCCGGTGATGACGGGCGGCATGCCGCTGATGGAAGCCATCGCGCAGCGCCACTCCGCCCGCGATTATGATACCACCCGCGCCATCGATGACCAGACCCTGGCCGATATTCTGTGGGTAGCCTGGGGCATGAACCCGCAGGGGAAGCGCACCATCCCCACCTCGCGCAACCTGCAGAACATGCAGCTCTTTGTGCTCACCCCCACCGGCACCTGGGAATACGATGGCCCCGGCCACAAGCTGGTCAAGGTGAACGACAAGAACCTCATCCCCCTCTGCGAGCGGCAGGATTTCGTGAAAAACGCCCCCCTGCACCTGCTCTACACCATCAAGAACGACCGCGGCGGCGAGAACCACGTGGGCTCCTCCTACCAGAACGTGTACCTCTACTGCACCTCCCGCGGCCTCTCCACCGTCATCCGCGCCATGATTGACAAGGAAGGCCTGAAGCACGAAATGGGTCTGCCGGAAAACCACAGCGTCATCGTGCACCAGTGCATCGGCTGGCCGGCAAAATAAACAAGGTCGCTCCCCCTTCATGCAAAACAGGCAACCCTTTCACCCGGGTTGCCTGTTTACTTTTGATATTGATTCAAAACCTTTATTTTCTCCGCCGTCGCGCCGCCAGCCCAGCCAGCGCCAGCAAGCCCAGCGTGGCCGTGGCCGACTCGGGTACCACCCTGGTGGTGCGCATACCGGCCAGCGTGTTGATTTCAAACGACTGATTCTGATTATCGACCATGGAAATGGCCGTTTCCTTGCACACAACCTCATAATACACCAATGCATCCTTAGCGTCATCTGAATCGGTTATCCACACGCCACCGATGACAACCCCGTTCTCTGTCTCACTATAATTCACACCCCAAAGTGTCCAGGCGTGATTAGCGCTTCCGGAGGTGGACAAGGTAAGCGCATATCCTCCTGCCAAGGCATCCACCATTACCTTAGCAAAGGCATACGAGCCAGTGTTACCATTCTGCACCATGATGGGATTCTCCTTAGTGGAGTAATCTGCTTTCAGAAAGCCGCCCTCATACCATGAACTCACCACGCCGCCGTCCCCCTTCTTTTTTTCTTCGTAGGTGAGGTCAATGTAGTCGGGGTACTTGTAGTAACCCGGCACCCACTGGTTAGTGTTTTCGTCCAGGTATCCATCCACCCAAGTGGGGGTGATACCATTAATCCACCAATCATAAGCAGTACTCGGATATCCGCCTACATCAGCATATGTCATCTGGTATACCAGCCACGGGTCTTCAGGCACAGTAGAAGTAATGCTGTCGCTGTTGTGATAGTACCACCACGAAATCACATTGCTGGCAGAAGCCGCCCAGCACATGCCCATGACCGTTCCATAAGCCTGATTCGCTTCGCTTTTATTATTATCGTACCACCCGCCACTCCGGGAAACACCGGGGGCCCACACTTCCGCAGCGGGCGCCACAGATGCCGCCGCCGCACAACAAGCCAGAAAGGCATTCCGAATGATACGCATAAGAGAAACAAATTCGTTTGTTGTGAGTATACATAACAGCTGGAACATGTCAATCTCCAAAAAACAGCAATTTTTCCAAGTGTGCCCAAAGTTTGAGCAATGAGCCTGATAAATGGGAATTTGAATTACGAAGTACGAGTTACGAAGTACGAACCGAGTACGAAGTAAAAAGTTCCGCGGGCATTCGCCCGCCAGTGTTGAACTATCAGATAT
>CAZTAX010000084.1:0-8877 GCA_964611765.1 uncultured Akkermansia sp.
TACTTGCCGGAGAGGGTGAATATCCAGTTGCAGAATAATTGTTCCAACGCGTCTTTTATCTGCAATCAGTACCACTGGCAGGCAATTGATAAACCCTGGTTTCGTGGCGAAAATGGGAGCTGCGTCAGATTTTATGATGCAAAGTGACGCGTTCCCACCCTGCATGATGACTGCGAGTTTATCGGGCACCCGGTGAGCCGCAGCCGAACGGAATTCTGGGCCCACGGAGTGGGCGGTATATAGTAGCCAAGGGTGTAGCCGCATAGCGGCGGAACCCCTGGTTACGCGAAAAAAGAATCGGAACCCACGAAGTGGGTGGTATAATGCGTAGAATAATATGGCGCAATGCTTTATGTCACCCCTTGCGGGGTTCCTTTATGTTTTATCTGCTACCAGGGGTTCCGCCGCTACGCGGCTGCACCCCTGGCTACTCTATGACGCCCCTTCGGGGCTCATAAATTCCTCGAGCTTTCAGCTCGATAAACTCCAATTTGTCGATTTCACATAAAATCTGACGCAGTGCCCGAAAAATCAATAATACGCGGTACTTCGGTTACGATGAATGCATTAGATTTACGGGACTAAAGTCCCGTGCTCCGATTCCGCTCCTCAAACACGCCCATTTATCAATCCCCCCCCAAAAAAAGCACCGGGCAGGAAACGTGTCCCACCCAGTGCGTGTTGGAAATGAGAGTGTGGTTTAAATCTGGGCCAAGGCCTGCTTGAGGTCGTCGATGATGTCCTCGGCATCCTCGATACCGACGGAGAAGCGGATGAGGTCGGGCTTCACGCCGGCCTCGATGAGCTGCTGGTCACTCAGCTGGCGGTGGGTGTGGCTGGCGGGGTGCAGCACACAGGTGCGGGCATCGGCCACGTGGGTCACGATGGAGCAGAGTTTCAGGCTGTCCATGAACTTGATGGCGCGCTCGCGGCCGCCCTTGATACCGAAGGTCACCACGCCGCAGGTGCGGCCACCATCGAACTGTTTCTGAGCAAGCTCGTAGTACTTGTTATCCGGCAGGCCGGCGTAGTTGATCCAGGCCACGTCGTCCTGGGTGGAGAGGAACTCGGCCACTTTCCGGGCGTTCTCGCAGTGGCGTGGCACGCGCAGGTGCAGCGTCTCCAGCCCCAGGTTAAGCAGGAAGGCATTCATCGGGGACGGGATGGAGCCCAGGTCGCGCATGAGCTGCACGGTGCACTTGGTGATGTAGGCGCCTGCGCCGAATGCCTCGGTATACACCAGGCCGTGGTAGGACTCATCCGGCGTGGTAAGGCCGGGGAACTTATCAGCATGGGCATTCCAGTCAAACTTGCCGCTGTCCACCACCACACCGCCCACCTGGGTGGCGTGACCATCCATATACTTGGTGGTGGAGTGCATCACGATATCAGCACCATGCTCGAAGGGCCGGCAGTTCATGGGGGTGGCAAAAGTGTTGTCCACAATCAGCGGCACCCCGTTCTTGTGAGCAATACGGGCCATCTTGGCGATATCCAGTACCTGCAGGGAGGGATTCGAAATGGTCTCACCGAACACGCACTTGGTATTCGGGCGGAAAGCTTTCTGGATTTCCTCCTCCGGAGCATCCTGATCCACAAAGGTGCAATCAATACCGAACTTCTTGAAGGTGACGGCAAAGAGATTATAAGTGCCACCATACAGCGCACTGGTGCACACAAAGTGGTCACCGGCTTCGCAGATGTTGAACACAGAATAGAACGAAGCCGCCTGGCCGGAGGAGGTCAGGATGGCCGCCACGCCGCCTTCCAGCTCTGCTATCTTCTTCGCCACGCACTCATTCGTAGGATTCTGCAGGCGGGTGTAGAAGAAGCCGGCTTCCTCCAGGTCGAAGAGACGGGCCATCTGGTCGCTTGTCTCGTATTTGAACGTAGTGGACTGGTAAATAGGCAGCACGCGGGGCTCGCCCTTGCCGGGCTTCCAGCCGCTCTGTACACAAATGGTGGATGTCTTCATAACTTGCCGCCAGTATACCACGCGGCTATACCGGCACACAAGCGTGCTGACAGGAAATTCCGCTTCAACAGTATGCAAAAAATAAAGATTCGCATCATTCTGCAACAATTAGCAGCGCCGGGCCGTCTTTTTGGATTGACTCCCGGGGCTGTACAAGGTAGAGTATCACTGTGGCAATGAAAAGCAGAACATTTTTAAATATCCTCTCCCTGGCACTGGCATTACCGCTGTGTGTGGGCTCGATTTGCGCAGCGCAGGATGACACCGCCGAAGCACCCAAAAAGGAAAAGGCTGAAAAATCCAAAAAGTCTGACAAGAAAAAGAAACAGGCTGAGGACGATGGCAATTACATTTCCCAGAGCATTCCCGGCTGGGGTAACCCGGAAGCGGCTCAGCGCACACTGGCCAACAACATCATCAGTGCGCTGAAAGGCAACACCCCGGAGCACGTAGCCAAATTCGTCGAAAACCCGAAGAACCGGCTCATGATTGCCCAGTACATGCTGGCGCAATACGACAAGATGACCCCGGAGGACATGGCGGCCAAGAGTCGCAAAAAGCTTCAGGACGACATCAACCGCCTGCCCGGCGAGATAGACCAGGACAAGGAGAAACTCAAAACTCTTCGCGGCAAGGAGCGCATGGCTTTCCAGGCCGCCATCAAGGCCAAGCAGGAAATGCTCAAAAAGATGGAACAGGAAATCAAGAATATGCCCTGGTCCCTCAAAGAGCTCAACGCCCACCGCGATGGCCGCACTGTACTCAAACAAGTCACCGGCAACCTGGAATGGATGGAGAACATCTGTTTCTCAGGCCCCTGTGTGGCTCCCGGCCGCGCGCTGCACATCATTGCCAACATCGCCAAGCAGCACCCGGATGTATACAAGGACAAGGTCGTGCGCGATATCGCCACCGCCGTGGGTATTGAATATGCACGTTACAACTGGAACTTTGAAAAGGCACTCGACCGCGCTGACTACTACATCACCAACTGGAAGGCAGGCCGTCTGAACACCCTGTTCGACACCCTGCCCATGTATCTGCGCCGCATCGTCTGCGGCTGCAAGGGCGACAACATCGCCGGCGACCGCATCAGCCTGGAGTGGGCGCTGGATAACGTGCACGTGCCGGCCGAGCGTTACATGGGCAGCCCGCACCGCCTGGGTTACCGTCTGTACAGTCTCTACGGCGACAGTATCCATGGCTCCAATTACTACATGCCCTGGGAACACCTGTACGGCGGCAACCACTTCACGCGCTCGCTGTACGTAGGCTGCGTGTGCGGCGGCATCTCCCACTTCGGAGCCTTCGCAGCCCTGGCTAACGGCGTGCCCTCCCTCACATGCGGCGAGCCCGCCCACTGCTCCTACGTGCTGTGGTTGAACGGCAAATGGATTCCCGGCAACTCCGTGAGCTGGGAGCGAGGTCTGCACTGGCAACCGGTGCTCAACATGTGGAACGCGTTCTCCTCCCTGCACCTGGGTTCGGAGCTATACACCAAGCTCGACAAGGACACGCACATGTCCAACGTCTACCGCGTGCTGGCGCACCATTCCATCAACACCAAAAAAGACAAGCAGGTACTCTCCTACTTCCGGGATGCCACCACCGCCCAGCCCATCAACATCGCGGTGTGGCAGGAGTACAACAACTACCTCACCCAGTACAAGGGCGATGACATGAAGCTGCTCTGCGAAATGCAGGACAACCTCTGCTACCTGCTTGCTCCGCGATACCCGGAAGTGGTATCCGAGTTCCTGGGATCCTGGGTATACCCCAAGTTCAAGAACGCCAAGCTCCCGGCAAAGGACCTCATGGTGCGTTACCATGTATTCTGGGATAACATCTACAAGATGGGGCCGGAACGCTGGCGCATTGAGAAGTTCGGCCGCCGCCAGATTGAACTGCTGGCCCATCAGGATCCGCCGGATGGCAAGGAAATTCCCCCGCCCGACCCTCAGCGCGCTCTGCCCGTGTTCAACCTCATGATGGGCAACCTCTCTTCCAAGGGTGATTACCTGCCCGTCGTCATGGGCTGGGGTGAAGAAATGGCCAAGGGGCTCGGCGGTGCACATGCCAAAACCATTGCCGATATCTCCAAATTGCTTTCCCGCACCGGCACCGGCGCCATGGGCGGCGGCGACAACACAAAGGTAACCGGCCAGCTCATGCTTTCTGCCGCAAAAGCGAAAGACATCTCCACTTTCCAGCGCCTGGGCTCCAACAGTTCTGATGCAGTGGAATCCCCCGGCGACATGCCGGAACTGCCGGAAATGTCCGGCCAGGAAATGCTCTCGGAGGAAGGTCTGCTCATCACCAGTTCCACCTGCGGACACGACTCACCGGTTTCCCACTGGGGCGTGCTGCGTACCACGGGTGGGCGTTTCCACACCGATAAGGATGAGAACGCCTGGGCTACCGTCATGATGCCCAAACCGGCCTACGTGAACGGCGTGGTCATCGTAGCCACCGGCAGCAACCACCACCGTCTCAATAACATGGTAGTGCAGATCTCGGACGACGGCCAGAGCTGGCGCAACGTAAGCAAAGACCTCGGGCCCTGCAACCAACGCGTCATCAAGGTCGAATTCCCCGAAACGCTCGGTCGCTTCGTGCGCATTCTGCGCAAGGGCGGGCCTGAGTTCTTCCACCTCAACGGCATCTTCGTCTTCGGTCGTCCTGCAGCATAAATCAACAGCCACCTTTTCATCATAACATGAAGAAAGCACTTTATACCACACTGCTTGCTCTTGGCCTGCTGGCTCCCCTTCCCCTCACTGCGGCCCAGCAGTTTGCCAATCAGGAAGCCGCAGCAGAAAAAGTCACGGATGACGGCTACATTCTGTTCGTCTACGGCAAAGGCTGGGATCGCTACAGCGAGGAACTCTGCAAGAAAGTCATTGCCGCACCGGAAATCAACGAGGCCGCCGGCAATGCCGCTCTCATCCTGACTCCATTCTACCAGTACGCCACCCCGGAGGACAAGGAAGCCCAGCGAGCCATCTGGGGCGCCCTGAATGAACCCGCCGCTCACTCCATGGAAACCTATCCCAGCCTGCTGATGTATGATAAGGAAGGATTCCTGTATGGTCGCGTGCAAGGGCCCGTGCTGCTGCGCGGCACCATGGCTGAGATTGCCGCTGAGGTGAAGACCAAGCTGGAAGCCAAGCACAAGCAGGAGGAAATCATGAAGCGGGCTGAGGCCGCCAGCGGCGTGGAAGCCGCCAGGCTTATTGCCGAAGCCTGGGCTGTGCCCGGCATCGAGCCGCCGAACAATTACCGCAACCTCGTGAAGGCCGCCGACCCGAACGATGAATCCG
Organism: uncultured Akkermansia sp.; assembly: GCA_964611765.1. Classification (GTDB taxonomy): domain Bacteria; phylum Verrucomicrobiota; class Verrucomicrobiia; order Verrucomicrobiales; family Akkermansiaceae; genus Akkermansia. Next base: position 5,296 of record CAZTAX010000084.1, read on the forward strand.
GCATGGTGCGCCGCCTGCATTTCGACGGCTGGGGGCTTGCTCAGAAATACTGCGGCAAGAAGAGCGACGGTGGTCTGGAACTGGGCGATGAAGCCACCATCGCCAAGATGAAAGAATTCCTGAAAGATCCTGCCTACACCCCGGAGCAGCAGCAGACCTTCTACGCCATCATCATCGGTGTGCTGAACCGCGGCGGCGGCGGTGCCATGCAGATCAAGGGCTACGCCAACGAAATGAAGCGCCTGAACCCGGAGTCCAACCTCGGTGTCACCGCCGACCAGGTCATCAAAATCTGGGGCGGCGGAAATGGCAAAAAGTAACCCCCTCCCATACTGTTAATCAAAAAATCCCCGTGCTTTTCCGGCACGGGGATTTTTCTACACTTCATCAGAAGCCTGAACTGAAGTCGCGGGCTACGGTTTTACTTGGTGAGAGCCACTGCACGCAGGAAGGCGGGGCAGAAACGGCGCAGCAGGAAGAACAGGCCACTGCATATCGCCAGAATCACCAGCGGCATGTACAGGCACTGGGTTTCGGAAAACTTTCCGCCGTAGGAGCCGGTGATGGCCAGCCGAAGAGCGTGCAGCACAATGTAGTGCGTCACGTAGATGAAGAATGAAGCCGGGGCCAGCGCCACCACGGCGCGGCAGAAGCGCGGCAGGTATTGCTCGCACAGCGCCCCGATGCCCATAGTGCAGCTCACACCCAGCAGCACCAGAGCACTGCTCTGCACCGGCGGATAGAAGCCGAATGAGTACACAGCAGGCAGCAGCAGCAGCGCTGCCACCACAGGCGCCCAGGCATAGCTGCGCACCCAGGCCGTAAACTGCGCAAAGTCCGCATAGCGGCGAATCCAGAGCCCCAGCGAGTAGAAGCCCAGCGCCAGAATGCTCTCATACAAACGGAAAGGCAGCCAGCCCACATACCAGGACTTGTGGCTGCGGGCCGTCTCGAAATCACGGGCGCAGAACACATCGCTGCACGCAAAACTGAGCAGAACCAGCACCAGCAGCAGCTTGTTCGGCAGCCTCTGCAGCAGCGGGCTGAACAGCGCCAGCAGAATCAGCGTGCGCAGGAACCAGAGCGGCACGTTGTCGAAATCCCAGTAGCACCAGTTGAGCAGGCCCATCTCCTTGGGAATCAGCTCCCACTTGAACCAGCTGAAATCCCCTGCCAGGGTCTGGTTCCAGTGCATCATGGGCTGCAGCAGCAGAATGGAGGCCACCGCCGTCCAGAGAATGAAAGGCACCAGCAGCGTGCGCGCGCGCTTCCAGTCCAGCCACTGCCCTGCGGCAGCCTTATGGGTGAAATACCCCGCCGCCAGGAAGAAGAAGAAAATCAGGCTGCGGTAGTTGAACAGGTCGATGATGTAGTTGAAACTGCCATACGGCCGGTCCACATGGCGCACAATCACGAAGAATGCCGTCCACACGCGGCAGAAATCAATCCATTGAATGCGTGAGGACGGCATGAGCTTTCGGCAATGAGAAATTAAACCTGGTCCTCATCATCCGCAGCCTCGATGGCGCGGCGCATGCGGCGGGTCAGGAAGGGACGCACCACCAGGCCATAACCCAGGTAGCAGACGAAGACGAATGCCGGGGCAATCCACGGGAAGAAGATGAAGGCGCAGATGACCACAACCGCCATGAGGATGGCCATGGCCGTGCCCTTCTTCTCAAAGTTCACGTGCTTGAAGCTGGGGTAGATAACGCGGCTCATCATCAGGATGGCCACCACAGCCATCACAGCGGCCATGATATACTGCCAGACCGGGGGGATGATGAGGTTGCGGTTGGAGGTAAGGTCAATCACCAGATACATGGTGCTCACCACGGCACCGGCAGCCATGGGCACCGGCAGGCCCACAAAGTCCATGCTCTGGTTCGGCTTCTTGGGAGCGGCAGCCATGCAGTTGAAGCGGGCCAGGCGCAGCGCTGCGCACAGCAGGTACAGCACCGCAATGGCCCAGCCCAGATATGGCACATCCAGATTGAACAGCACCGCCTGAGCCAGCAGCATAGACGGCGCGATGCCGAAGGAAACCACATCGGCAATGGAGTCGAACTCGCGACCGAAGGGACCATCACTCTTGCACATGCGGGCCACGCGACCATCCAGCAGGTCGAAAATGCAGGCGGCAAAGATGAGGTAGGTGGCGTGCTGGTAGTGCACAAAGGCCTCTTCTGTACCGGACGGGAACTTCATACCCTCGAAAATGGTGAGGATAGAGAAGAAACCGCAGAGAAGGTTGCCGGCTGTGAGCAGGTTCGGCAACACGGGGATCTTGGGTTCATCCGGATAAACCGGGGGCTGGGGAGTAGACATATTGTTTTGTTTCTATTGGTTTGGTAAGTTCATGATTCAGGTGAGTGCTTCCGTGGCCTTGGCAACAAGTTCGTCCCTGGCGGAGACATTCTTGCCGGAACCGCGGGCCATATCGGCCTTGCCGCCGCCCTTGCCACCCACAATGGGGGCCAGCGTGCGGATGAGATCACCGGCTTTCAAACCGGCAGCCTGAGCCGCCTCGCCACAGTAGGCACCCAGGGAAAGGCTGGCGCCGTCATCGGCCACCAGGAAGGCGGCTGCGGCGTAGTGGCGCTTGCGCAGGCCGTTGAAGAGCTCGGTGAGCAGTTCGTTGCCACCCTCGGCGCAGACCACCACATTGCCCCCGGTCAGCTTCTCGGCCAGCAGCGCATCGGCAGCACCGGCAGCGGCGGCCACCTGGGCCTTCTTCAGCTGCTTCTCAGCCTCGATGGCGCATTCCTTCAGCTTGTCGCAGTAGGCGTTGTAGTCATCCAGCAGAGCGTTGATAACGGCGATATCCTTTGCCTCGCGCAGTTTCTGGGCGGGCTTGGCATCATTGGAGGGCACGGGCACGATGGGCTGGCCCAGGTCGGCCAGCTTGCCGTTGGCCTCGGTGAGCTTATCGAGCATTTCCTTGCCCTCGGGGATGCGGGCGGCCACCATATCGCGTACCACCTCGTAGCCGGCGGCACCGGCGGCGGCCTCGATTCGGCGCACACCGCTGGCAATGGCGCCTTCGCTCTTAATCTTGAAGAATCCGAGCTGCTTCGTGCTGGCAGCATGGGTACCGCCGCAGAGTTCCATGGAAACACCGTTGAAAGCACCGGCCTCGCCACCCATCTGCACCAGGCGCACCACATCGCCGTACTTATCGCCGAAGAACTGGCAGATTTCCGGGTGCTTCTTGATTTCGGTCATCGGGTACTCGTTGCAGACCACGGGCAGATCCTCGTTAATCCACTGGTTCACCAGCACCTCCACGCGGCGCAGGTCGGCTTTGGAGATAGCGCCGCTGTTCACATCGAAACGCAGGCGGTCGGCATCCACCAGAGAGCCCTGCTGGGCGATATCCTCGCTCACCAGCGTGCGCAGGGCCTTGTGCAGCAGGTGCGTGGCGCTGTGGTGGGACTCCAGCGCGCGGCGGCGCTCCACATCCAGCTGCAGCTCCACCGTGTCGCCCACTGCGGGGGTCACGCCATCCGCCGTAGAAATCAGGTGTGCGCGGGCCATGAGGGCGGTCAGGTCAATCGGGAATCCGTAGGTATCATACAGCTT
>CAZTAX010000085.1:0-7678 GCA_964611765.1 uncultured Akkermansia sp.
AGAAAAGGGGGGCTTAAATTCGCCTCCAAAGTGTCGAAAAATCGGCGCCAGTTTATTCGGATCATTGAGAAGGGGCCTCAATTCAGAAGCTCCATGAGTTCCTGTACGGAGAAGGTGGCGGAGTCGGATTCTGTTTCGTTGATGATGGAGTCGAACATTTCGCGTTTGCGGGCGTGGAGGGCGAGCACTTTTTCCTCGATGGTATCGGCGCAGACGAGTCGGCAGACGGTGACTGCTTTCTGCTGGCCGATGCGGTAGGTGCGGTCGGCGGCCTGGTTTTCGACGGCGGGGTTCCACCAGGGGTCGAGCAGGATGACGTAGTCTGCTGCGGTGAGGTTGAGGCCCACACCGCCGGCTTTGAGGGAAATGAGGAAGAAATCGGTTTCTCCTTGCTGGAAGGTGTCGACCAGTTGCATGCGGCTGGCTGCGGGGGTGGAGCCATCCAGGTAGAGGAAGGAGTGCTGCTCTTCCTGGCAGAGTTGCTGCACATGGGCGAGCACATCGGTGAATTGGCTGAAGATGAGGGCACGGTGGCCGCTGGCCCTGAGTTCGGCTGTCAGTTCGCGGAGTGCTTCCATTTTAGCCGGGGCGGTGATGCCGCAGTCCGGTGCCACAAGTTGCGGGAGGCAGCAGAGACGGCGCAGCCGGGTGAGCATGGCGAGCACCTGGAAACGGCCGGTGGAGTCATCCATCTGCTGCAGAGCCTGGCGGCGGATGGATTCGTAGAGGGCTCGTTCTTGCTGGCTGAGGTCGATGTGGATGACTTGTTCTGTCTTATCTGGGAGTTCATCGAGCACATCGTGCTTGAGGCGGCGGAGGATGAATGGAGCCACGAGTCTGTGCAGCTGGCCCGTGGCATTTTTGAAGCGCGACATGAAGGAGCTGTGGGCTCCCAGGTATTCGGGGTTGAGAAATTGCATGAGGCTCCAGAGTTCCATGAGGTTGTTTTCCAGCGGGGTGCCGGTGGCGGCTATGCGGTAGCGCGCTTCCAGTCGGCGGGATGCTTCTGCTCGCTGGCTCTGGCTGTTTTTGATGGCTTGTGCTTCATCCAGCACCGCCACGTTCCACTTCATGCTGCAGAGCAGGTCGGCCTCACTGACGAGCAGGCCATAGCTGCAGACCAGCACATCGCGCGGGCCAAGCTCCCGGAGTGTTTCTTCCCGCTGGGTCTGGCTCAGCAGGTGGATACGCAAGGTGGGGGTGAAGCGAGCAGCTTCGCGCACCCAGTTGCCGCAGACGGAGGCCGGTGCCAGCACCAGGGAAGGGCCTTCCTTGGCACGGGCGAGCAGCACGGTCAGGATTTGCAGGGTTTTGCCCAGCCCCATGTCGTCTGCCAGGCAGGCTCCGAGTCCGCAGCCGGTCTGCTGCATGAGCCAGCGGAAACCGCTGCGCTGGTAGTCGCGCAGCTCTGCCCGCAGGGTGCGCGGCAGGGGTGGGGCGCTTTGTTGCTCTGCCAGATCTCGGAATTGCTGCACATGCTTTTCCAGACTTTCGGGAAGTTGCTCAGGGGTGCAATTCCTGGCGAGCAGGGCCACGGCGGCGCGGGGCAGGGTGAGCTTTTTTCTGGTCTTGCCGGCTTTGTCTGGCAGGGGCTGCAGGGCGCTGAGGGCGTCGAGCTGGCGGGAGATGCCGGAAGTGAGTCGCAGGAAGTGGGTGTCGTTGAGCTGAATGTAGCCTCCGCTGCGTTCGCGGTAGAGCCGCAGCAGCTCGGTGAAGTGCAGCACCAGGTTTTCATCCACCTGCACCTTGCCGCCGATTTCGAGCCAGTGGTCCGAGTTTTCTGTGGCACTGACCTGGAATGATTTCATGCTGGTGAGCGAGCTGAGCGCGAGGGCGCAGCCGGCGGGCCACCGCACTTCCACCTTGCCGTTGCCGTATTCCTGCAACTCGGTGAGCACGGACAGAGCGGTTTCCAGATCGTGGGTCTGCAGGCTGAAATCCGGGGTGGAGGAGTCGCGGAGGGTGGGGCATTGGGCAAGCAGTTCACTGACCAGGGTGTGTTCAGCTTTCAGGTTGCGCCTGAGCAGCACCTGTTCCTGACCATCGTGCACAATCTGCTGGGGTTCACCCTTGCCCGGGGGGAGCAGCGGCCCTCCGGTAAAGGGCTCGATGCGGATGGCTCCGCTGAGTATGCCCTGGGCGCCTTTGAGGGTGACGACGAGGCGCGGCTTGGCCATTACTTCGCGCAGGTGTTCGTTGGTGAACTGCAGGTCGCCGCTCAGGGTGAACTGGCCGGTCAGGGCTTGGAGAGCCTGCGTTATTTCGCTCCTGGCGCTCATGGGGAGTTTCAGTTTACCTGATTCCTGAGTGCCCTGGAGCAGCTGTTTCATCCTGCTCACGCCGGGGGTGGCCACATACAGATTGAAGGTGCTTTCACCCGTGCGTTCCAGGCGCACGCGTTCGGCATCTGCCGCGAGCTTGATTTCAATCTGTCCTTTGGTTTCTTTCAGAATCAGGCGGGGGGATTTGCGGGTGAGTGTCGCTTGCAGGGTTTCCTCTCCATCGATGAGTACGCGCACGTGTGGGTGACCGCAGAGCCTGGCGGCGGCTTCCTTGGGTAGGTAGTAGTAGTTTCCGTAGTATGAATGTTCGTGGCGTACCTGGCTGAGCACTCCTTTGTCCTCGCTGGTGATGCAGTCATCGTACTTGCCTTTGGTGAGCGAATCCAGCGGGATTTGCCGACCTGAGGAAAGGGTGCCCTTGGCGGAGCGCTTGCGCAGGATGGGGATAATGTCGGTTACATAGCCGAGGGTGGAGGCCTCGATACGCCATTCCAGCCGGGAGGAATCGGCCTGTGCTGCGGCGGAACCGCTGTTGCCCAGTTCGCCTGCCAGTTCCAGGAATTTTTTCAGCAGCATATCCTCTGCGCTCGCGTAGATGGTGAGCCCCGGGAGCGGGGGCAGGTCGGAGCGGCTGCTGAGGATGCTTCGGAGCTTTGCCCGGTCTTCTTCTTTTATGGTTTGCAGACTGCTGAGGATGCCGGCCATATACCAGGAATAGAGCGTAAGCCCGCGCTCATGCAGGGTGAAGCAGGCGTTCACTGCTGCTTGAATGGTGGAGCTTTTCGTGCGCGTGGCACCGGTGGTCATGGCGCTGAGCAGCTGGGGCAGCAGGGCTATGGGGGATTCTGTCTGCCAGGTGCAGAGCTCCTGCTTGTATTCACTCTCGCTCAGGTTTCCCAGATTTTCGGACAAGAGTATCGGCGTTTTTCCGAAAACCTTGGAACGCGTGTATTTCAGCGCATCGAGCACGCCTTTCATGGAGACTTTGTTCACCTTGTTGGCGATGGCGATGAGCGGGGCCAGCATGATTGCCGTGGCTCCCGAGAAGTTTTTGAGAATACCTTTCAGTTGTTTCCAGTTGCCCTCGTTTTTCCAGTTGCAGAGCTTCAGAGCAAGCTGGACGGCATCCACCGGAGCCTCCTTCCGGGAGGAGAGGATGGCGATGCCCTCCCAGTGTCCGGTCTGCAGGTCGTGGAAGACAAGGCTGCTGAGCAGGGCTTTGCTTTTTGAGCGCCGGTAGAGCTCAAGCACACGTTCCCGATTGCTCATGAAAGTGTCGTCAACCCGGCTTGTCAGGCTTTTGAGACGGATGTTGTCTCGCACGGCAGCATTCTGCATTTCGTCGGGCAGGGTGTGGGCTTCCTCCAGATTGTGGCCGAGCAGTCGGCAGAAGAGGGCTCGGAGTTCCATGGGCCCATATTCCATATAAGCATTGGCTCCGGGTGTCAGAAAATCGGGTCGCTCTGCAAAGATTTGCAGGATGCGGTAGGCCTGCCGGTGTTTGTTGCAAAGGCGCAGCAGGCGTGCCAGCCGGTAGGGACGCAGAAACCCCGGAGCCTCGTGAAGAGTGCATTTATTGTCGAAGAGGTTGGCTGAGTGATAAGCTCTGCCTTGCCATGTGGGCTCTTCTCCATCGTCATCGGGGTCCGCACTGGTGCTTGAGCCTTCTGCCAGAATAAAGGCTTCGGACATCTTCCGGACTTTGCTGCGGAGTGTTTCAAACGCCGGATGCTGCATCCACTCCTGCATTTTTTCGCTGGTCGGCATGTGGTGGAGCAGGTAGGTTCGCTCACTCTGGTAGGCTACGCCTTTGGCCTGCATGGTATCCAGCATGGCGCGAATCCGTTTGAGCGCAATGGCTGCATCCGGGTATGCATCTTTGATTTGCTGAAGCCCGAGCCCCGGCAGCAGTGCCAGCAGGAGCAGGATGCGCAGCGCGTGGGGCTCATTTGCCAATAGTTCCGGGCATGCTGCACCCCCACAGGCTTCTGCAATGTCAAGGGAAAGCTCATACGGAATTTCGGACAATGTCGGGAACCATGCCTTGTTCATGCGCGTATTCTATTCTAAATACGTTGATGATACCAGCATGAATTTCAGAGACTGACGCATTCTTTTTTCGACGAGCTCCGGGGTGGAGGATTGCATTCAGAACCTGAGTCTGGTATGATGGGCTGCATGGCGGGTGTGAACCTGAAAGAGAAGTGGAGGCTGACGCCGCACTGCCCCGGGGTTTATCTGATGAAGGGGGAGGGCGGTGGCGTGATTTATGTGGGGAAGGCGAAGGATTTGCACCGGCGGCTGGCGAATTATTTTTCGCCGTCGCGGGCGACGCTGGAGAATGGCAAGACGCGTGCGCTGATTGCGGCGATTGTGGATTTCGATTATTATGAGGTGCGGAATGAGCAGGAGTCGCTGATTCTGGAGCAGAAGCTTATCAAGGAGTACCGGCCGCACTATAATGTGCAGCTGCGGGATGATAAGCGGTATTACCTGCTGCGGGCGAGCCGGCAGGAGGAGTTTCCGCGCTTTTCGCTGGTGCGGCTGCGGAAGGATGACGGGGCTCGCTACATAGGCCCGTTTGTGCATGCTACGGCGCTGAAGGAGACGGTGGAGTGGCTGAACCACCGTTTCCGCCTACGCACCTGCACCTGCCGCCACCCGGGGGAGGAACAGTACCGCCATTGCCACGATGATGAGATTCGCCACTGCTCGGCGCCGTGCATCGGCCGGATTTCGCCGGAGGAGTACCGGGCGCAGTTCGAGGCGGCGCTGGAGCTGCTGGAGGGCCGCGGGCGCCAGGCGCACCTGGATGCGCTGACGCAGGAGATGATGGCCGCCGCGGATGCGCTGGATTTTGAGCAGGCTGCGCGGCTGCGCGATGTGCGCGAGAATATCATCAAGACGCTGGAGCCTGCCCGCCGCTTTGCCCGCCGAGCTCCTGACCTGCCGGGCACGGTGGACCCGGACCGCGACCTGGCGGAGCTGGCCGCAGCGCTGGGGATGCCGCAGCCGCCTGCGGTGATGGAGTGTTTTGATATTTCGAACTTATCGAGCAACCATATTGTGGCGAGCATGGTGAGGTTCACGAATGGACGGCCGGATAATGCGGCGTATCGCCGCTACCGTATCAAGGGGGTGGATGGGCAGAATGATTTTGCTTCCATGCTGGAGGTGGTGCGCCGCCGCTATTCGCGTATTGTGAATGAGAGCAGCGCACTGTTCGATAAACCGGAGGGAACCGATACGTATGCCTGGCTGAAGGAGCTGGGGGCGCAGGGTAAGGCTCCTATCAAGGTGCCTGATCTGGTGGTGGTGGACGGCGGCAAGGGCCAGCTGGCGATTGCGGTGCAGGTGCTGGCGGAGATTGGTTTGCAGAATATGCCAGTGGTGGGTCTGGCGAAGCGCGATGAGGAGATTTACCTGCCGGGGCAGGCGGAGCCGCTGGTGCTGAGCCACGAGTGCGGGGCGCTGCGCCTGCTGCAGCGCTTGCGCGATGAGGCTCACCGTTTTGCGAATAATTACAATGAGCTGCTGGTGCGCAAACGCGTGCGCGAGAGCAAGCTGGATGCCTACCCCACGATGACTCCGCGCCGCAAGGAGTTGCTGCTGGCGCGTTTCCACACCGTGCCGGGTATCCGATCCCGCAGCCCGGAGGAGCTGGCGGAGTTGCCCGGTATTTCGCTCAGGTGGGCGCAGGGCTTCTGCGCGTGGCTCAAAGAGAATTGACGATTGACTATTGACTATTGACTATTGAGTCTGGTCTGGTTTGTTTGATGGGTGACTTCTGTACAAGTTAATTATTCGTCCTTGTTTGTGAGGCCTTCCCGTCCTGGGGGGGGGCTGGGGTGAGGAAAACGATATCCAGCCTGCGGCGGACGATATCTTGCTTCGCAAGACGATATCCACGCTGCGCGTGGAAGTTAACGTCCGGGATTCTCAGTTTTATGGGAAAGGTGAGGGGTGGAGATGCTGGCATCGAAGCTGCAGGCGGAGAGCCCGAGCACGGCGGCGGCGAGGATGAGAAGGCGCAGAGTAGTCATAACGCTGCTATTCTGCCGTGAGTTCTGCGGATAGGCAAGGGGTTAGAATAAATGTTCTGGTGGATGACCGTTTCCCGATGATTGGGGAAGGTTTTGCGTGTGGTTTTATAGGAAAACGATATCCCCGCCCTGAGGGCGGGGACGATATCCGCCTGCGGCGGACGATATCTTGCTTCGCAAGACGATATCCACGCTGCGCGTGGACTTAGCAGGGCAGGGCATCGATGACGAGCACTTGGAAGGGAGCAAGACGCAGGGTGGTGGGCTTGCCGGCTTCGGCTGTGGGGGGCAGGGTGTCGCCCTTGGGGGAGCTCAGGGTGTAGCGCAGGGGGGCGCCGAGGGGCAGCTCCCAGACGGCGGCGGGGTCGAAGCTGAACTCCTGCTCGCGGGCGGAGGGGTTGCGCAGCACGAGGATGCCTTTCGCGGGGCTCCAGGAGGCGAAGCCGTAGCATTCCAGCGCGGCGGGGTCGCCGCCCACCCAGTGGCTGTCGACCATGGTGGCGGCGTTGGCGCGGGTCCACTTGGCAGCGGCGGCCAGGGTGTCCCACTCGTGCGGCTTCATCATGGCGGGGGTGATGTAGAGCTCCTGCATCTGGGTGCCGAGTCCCAGACCGCTCCAGATTTCATCGGCAAGGTCGTTGCCCTCGGTGGTGGTGAGTCCGCGGGCACCCTTGTTGTAGATGGCGCCGTGGGTCATGAGGGAGTTGATGGGGCAGAGCGGGGAGATTTTTACGTTGTGGGCGTAGATCATGGCATCGCGGAAGGTGATCCACTGCTGGCGGGCAGTGCCTTCGCCGCAGAAATCGTGGTCCCAGTTGCCGCGCCAGATGGAGTCTGCAATGCTGAACCAGAACGGGCTGGCCCAGGTGCCGGTGGTGAGGTTGATGTAGATATCCGGGCGCTCGGCGCGGAGCTCATCGATGAGGGAGATGGCGGCCTCGAAATCAGAGCCGAAGCGGGAGCCGGGGGCGGGGGCGGCCATGCCGGAGCAGCCATCCAGCTTGAAGTGGTTCACACCGTTTTCGCGAATCATGTGCAGGCACATATCGCGGAAGAGTTCATAGTAGTTCGGCCCGGAGAGGGCAAAGCCGCGTTCGTTGGTCTCGTATGTATCACCGGCGGCGGCCAGACGATTGAGTTTGGGCTGGCCATAGCCACCCCAGGGGGAGAACCACACGCCGGGCTGGGCGCCGTAGCTTTCGGCCAGTTTGCGCACCTCGCGGAACTCGTTGGGCAGGTCGGCATGGAACTGCCAGAGGGTTTCGGTGTTGTCCCAGCCGTCGTCGAAGAGGAAAGAATCCATGACGGCGCCGCGCTCGGTGCCGCGCCGTTCGCCGACGGGCTGCACGGTGT
>CAZTAX010000085.1:7688-8857 GCA_964611765.1 uncultured Akkermansia sp.
GGTGAAGTAGCCGATATCGTACCAGGTGTTGTAGTTGAGCAGGGGGAAATAGGGCCGGGCGCGTTCCTCGTTCAGGTAGGTGAGCTGGAAGGTGCGGCGCAGCTGTCCGGGCTGGCAGAAGCCCATGACGGCGGAGATAGTGCTGGTGGTGCGGTTGGGCAGGTGGGTGGTGCGCTCCAGCGAGCAGGCGAAGCCCCCGGCGGTCACCTCGCTCTTGCAGAGCGGGCTTTCCACACCGGCAAACAGGCGGTTGCCTGCGGCCACGATGGGGGCACCCTTCACGCTGCCTTCCACGCGGGCCTCCGGAGCCACCACGTTCAGCAGGGTAATCTTGCGGGCGGGCATGGCAAACTGCCTGGGGTTGATATCCAGCCCGCAGCGGAAGTAGGGCTGGCCTTCGCGCAGCTCGGCCCACCAGCTGAGCTGGTAGCCATCCGTGGTCACGGCAAAGGGCAGGGACACGCGCTGGCCGGCGCGGCGCTCCACCAGGCGGCGGGCGGCGGAATCCGCTGCGATGGGTTCGCAGCTCAGCGTGCCGCACATCAGGTCCTGCGCGGTGAGTGGCAGACACACATCGGTGTATTCCTTCCTGGAGCATGCTTCATCCGTCTTTGCTTCCTGGAGCAGGATGCAGAAGACATCCTTGCCGAGATCATAGCTGCGGCCGTTGATTTTGTCCTGCACCAGGACGCTGGCCAGGCGGCGGCCGGCGGTCTGGATATCGATGCTGATGAATTCGTTCTGAATAATCATAAAATTGCCCAGTGGTTTTGCGGGGAGAGGGTAGCACACTTTGCCCCTGCGAACAAGTCTTAAGTCCGTAAGTCCGAGCGGAGCGAGGATATCGTCCCGAAGGGATATCGTCTTGCCGCAGGCAAGATATCGTCCGGCAAAGCCGGATATCGTCACCAATGGAGCGAGTGCGTATCGTTTCCCAATGATTGGGGAGATAACAGGCTTTTGCTTCAGGAGAAAACGATATCCTCGCTGCGCGTGAACGAAACAGCCCGGAAGACTGGTGTCTTCCGGGCTGTTTGAAGGGAAAAGAGAAGATTTTTACTTCTCGCTCAGGGAGCCGATGCCGGGGAGCACCTTGCCTTCCAGCAGCTCGAGGGAGGCACCGCCACCCGTGGAGCAGAAGGAGAGCTTGTCGGCCACCTTGAACTTCT
>CAZTAX010000086.1:0-8768 GCA_964611765.1 uncultured Akkermansia sp.
ATACATGCCGCAGGCATGTATTTCATGCACAGCGCACCTGGGTGGGCGTAGGCTTTCCGAAGCCCCCAGCTGTGCTTTCATACCGCTGCACGCAGCGGTATTTACATACACCGGCAGAGCCGGTGTAATTCATTGAGCCCCCTTGCAGGGCGACTGGTTACCGCTGCATGAGCAGCGGTACTACCGATGAAGTACTGCATAATCAACTAATTTTCATTGGGACAATATCTCTTGCGTTTTTATTTCCCAATTATTGCAGCTTCAAAACCAACAGCAAACAGGAAATACTTGCTGGGGGCTTCGGAAAGCCTACGCCCTCCCAGGTCGCAAGTATGTAAATACCGCCTGACGGCGGTGCGAAAGCGGCACTGTGTGCCGCATGGAAGAGCGCAGAGTGATTATCACCCTGCGCTCCTGAATCAATCAAATACTAGCAAATGAGACGTTGCAGATGGCTTCTTACGCTTTGTAGCTATCCACAAGGGCATGCGTGCGCTCGTGCACCTTGGCCACGCGGGCCTTCAGCTGGGCGGTGTAGGCCTCGCGCTCCGGAAGCGGACGGCGGGCCACGCCGGAGAGCACAGCGGCCTCGGCAATGGCCGGGCAGAGGTACTCAATCATGCGCGGGTCGAAAGGCTTCGGAATCACGTAATCGCGACCGAACTCCAGCGGCACGCCACCGTTCGCAGCCACCACCTCGGCAGGCACAGGCTGGCGGGCCAGATCGGCCAGGGCGCGGGCGGCGGCAATCTTCATCGCCTCGCTGATGCTCGTGGCCTCCATATCAAGAGCCGCGCGGAACATGTACGGGAAGCAGCTCACGTTGTTCACCTGGTTGGGCCAGTCGCTACGGCCGGAACCCATGATGCAGTCCGGGCGGGCAGCCTTCGCCTCGTCGTATGTGATTTCGGGATCCGGGTTGGCGCAGGCGAAGATGATGGGGTTCGGAGCCATGCTCTTCACCATCTCAGGCTTCAGAAGTCCCTTCTTGGAGAGGCCGAGGAAGATATCCGCCCCCTGCAGGGCAACCTCCAGCGTGCAGTCCTCGCTCTGGGCAAACATGGCCTTGGTGGGGTGCAGATCCAGGCGTCCGGTGTGAATGAGGCCCTTGGAGTCGAACATGAAGATATTTTCGCGGCGAATACCCAGGGCCATGTAGAACTTGGCGCAGGCAATACCGGCAGCACCGGCACCGCAGACCACGCAGCGCATATCCTGCAGCATGCGCCCCGTGAGGTGAGCCGCATTCAGCAGGGCGGCGCCGGAAATAACCGCCGTGCCATGCTGGTCGTCATGGAACACGGGGATGTTCATTTCCTCGCGCAGGCGTTGCTCCACCACGAAGCACTCCGGAGCCTTGATATCCTCCAGGTTGATAGCGCCGAAAGTGGGTTCCATGGTCTTGATTACCTCAATGAGCGTCTCGGGCTTCTTGATATCCAGCTCAATATCGAAGACATCCACATCGGCATAAATCTTAAAGAGAAGGCCTTTGCCCTCCATCACCGGCTTGGAAGCGTGAGCACCGATGTTGCCCAGGCCCAGCACGGCCGTGCCGTTGCTGATCACACCCACCAGGTTACCACGGTTCGTATAGCGGCCGGTCACAGAAGTATCGTTCGCGATTTCCATGCAGGGCACAGCCACACCCGGGGAGTAGGCGAGGGTCAGGTCATCGATGGTAAAACAGGACTTGCACGGCAGCACTTCCAATTTGCCGGGGCGCGGCTGCTCGTGGTATTGCAGAGCTCTTTCAGCTAAGTTATTACTCATACGCTCGTTTGTGAGTGAGCGGCTATTATAGTCATAAATCCCCCGCTGGCAAGCGCATATTTTCAAATTCCATCTTTTTTGGCTAAATATTAGTCCCCTGCCCCACCCCGACCGGCTGAAACTCCGATTTCCCCGAGCCCCAGAAATGGAAAAAGCCGGGTAATAAATGGGGGAATACAGAGATGAAACTCGGGCGGATTATTTAACTTTTCCTGATTATTGCCTGTCTCGGCGTATCAACGTGAAGCCGGAAGAGGAAAAAGTTGGGCTATAGGAGGGAGAGGGAGTATTTTCATGGGCTATAGGAGGGGGTGGCCGGGTATTTCGCTGAGCGCGGGAGCAGTGGGACAGCGTTGCTACGCTCGCTGACGGACGGTTGACTTCGTCTCGTCCGATATAGGCGCGGTGCTCGGCGGCGGACGGTTGCCAGAGGCTCATCCGTGGGGGCGAACGGTTGCAGGCGCTCGTTCGTCGTGTGTGGCTCAAACGGTTGCCGGGGGCTCGTCCGGCAGGTATCGCGGCGGACGGGGGTATGGCTTATTTCAATTCTTTACCCTTCTTCTGCAAATCTTTCATGCAGAGCAAGTAATCCTGCTCCACCCTGCTGAGGGTCCGAGCCTTGTATTTCTTGTATTCCTCGGTAGCTTTCTGCATGGCCTGCTCGTGGCTGATGCTGCCGGCATCCAACAGCAACTGCTCCCCGCTCATCGTCAGCATGCGGTCCAGATGCGCCGCCCAATCCTGCATCGTCATCGGCTGCTCGCGTTCAGCCTGACGCTCGGCAAAATCCAGATACCCGGAAACAATCTGCCCCATCGCCCGCAGTTCCTTATCATTCAGGTAATTCTTCGCCACCTTCGCCTCCACCAGCGTCGGCTGACTCCCGGCAAAACTCATCAGCCCCATGAACTCCTTCTCGGCATCCGCGCGGTGGTAGATTACCTCAGCCGCCGTTTCCCCAAGCACGGCATAGTGAATCTTGTTCTGCACTTTCTTGAAGAACTCAAGGGAAATCTCAGCCCTGGGATCATAATCAATGCTCGTGGCATAAATCTCCAGCACCTGACGATAAAACACCTTCTCCGACGCGCGGATATCACGGATACGCGCCAGTAGCTCCTTGAAATAACCGCCGCCCCCCAGCTCCTTCAGGCGGGCATCATCCATGGCAAAGCCCTTCCGCATGTACTCCTTGATGATACCGGCCGCCCACAAGCGGAATTGCACACCGCGCTGCGATTTTACGCGATAGCCTACGGATATGATAACATCCAGACTATAAAAGGTCACTGGTTTGTCAGAATTTGCAATGTGCAAAATTTGCACATTGCTTTCTCTCAGCAGCTCCCCCTCTTCAAAAACATTCTTAATGTGCTTAGTAATCACAGAGCGATCGCGCTGGAACAGCTCCGCCATCTGCGCCGTACTCAGCCACACCGTGTCCTCCTCAAAGGTAACGTCTACCTTCGTCACACCATCCGGCGCGGTGTACATCAGCAAAAAAGAATCCTGTTTATCGTGAGCCATGAATTAAAAAAGTCCCCCTGTCGGGAACTACCTCAGCCAGTCTACCACAACCACCCCTTGCAGTAAAGCAAAGGAACATAAAATCGTCGCAAACATACAAAACATTACATCACAACCACCACCCGCTTCGTTCCTGTTCACCCCTCGTTTTCGCTCTATTCACTATTCACTCTTCACTTAAAATATAGCCGTATGACCTCTATATTGGCGTGAAGCCCCTGCCCTTGCGCGCTATGCTCGGAACGTATGGCGGCGCAACACATAACCCGGTGCAACAAGGAATTTGGCGCATTCAATGGGTGGCGCTTCTGCATCACCCGCCTCAAACAACGGCTGGTGCGCTACTTCTCCGACCTCGAATACGGCAGCAAGCAACAAGCACGGACTGCCGCAGAAGCCTACCGAGACCGCATCTACACCCTGCTCTCCGAAAACCCGGGCAACGAAGCCGCCATCCTCCAGCGGCTCGCCAGCGATCACCGCAATCTGCGCACACAGAACACCACGCTGCGGCCACACGCCCCCTGCACCACCAGCCGCAAAGCCATCACCTTCCGCATCACCCCGCAACTCCACAGCACCCTCGAAACCCTCAGCGAATTCATGGGACTGGAAACCAGCTCCATCATCCGCCTGGCCCTCTACCACTACCTCACCCACATAGCAGGCTTCACCGAACGCCCCGCTCCGCCACAACTCCAGGAACACCTCACCGAACTCGAAGCCCAGGCCGCCGCCGTCGGTCTCCCCACCTTTGTTGAGCTCATGACCAACATGAGCAACACCCCCACCCGGTATCAGACCGCCTATCCGCCCATCGTCGACACCCCTCTGGAAGCCGCCGAAGAAAACGCCCCCCCCTGACCATTCCCCCTCACCGTCCCCTCTAAACCAACAAAATTAACCATGAATCAATACCCCCATTAGAATCATTCTAATGGGCAGCTGGTCGGGGCAGCCAGACCGTATCCTCCTCAAAGGTAACGTCAACACACGTCAGACCATCAGCAGTCCGGTATATCAAAACCGGAAAATCTCTCATCGTTATCAACTCATCAACGTTATCTCAAAAGCATTCTCATCCAAAGGTTCACGCCCGTGCATCCATGCTAACCACTTTTTAACCAAAAGCAATCCAATTTCCCCTGCCAACAGCTTGTGATCTCAGGCACCCCAAAAGTCCCTTGGTGTTTTGCAACACTTTCTCCTAAAAGTCCCTTGGTATTTTGCAATACTTTCCCCTAAAAGTACCTTGGTGTTTTGCAAATTAGTATTGACAATCAACGGAAAAGAAAATACAATCCTTCTCAGTTCAAAACCATCCCACCACCATGCAAAGATTCGCCATAGAACAGCTGAAAACCTGGCACCGGAATCCACGGAGGAAACCACTTCTCCTCATGGGGGCGCGCCAGGTCGGCAAGACATGGCTGATGCAGGAATTCGGGCGGCAATATTTCAAGCACGTTGCCTACATCCGCTTCGACTACAACGAGCGCGCCAGAAACGCATTCAGTGCAGATTTTGATATCAAACGCATCCTCGAATCCATCTCCATCATCGGCAAATGCCCGGTAGATGCCAAAGACACACTCATTCTACTGGATGAAATCCAGGAATGCCCCGCAGCCCTGACCTCCCTGAAATACTTCTGCGAAGAAGCACGCGAATATGCCATCATCGCCGCCGGTTCCCTTCTGGGCGTGGCAGACCATGTAGGCACCGGCTTCCCCGTTGGCAAAGTCGACCGGCTGGACCTCTACCCCATGTCGTTCCGGGAGTTCCTCGTAGCCACTGGCAATGAATCCCTTGCCCGCCCGATAGGAAAAGGCGACTGGAGCCTCATCAACACCTTTGCCGGCGATTACATCCACCTCCTGCGCACCTATTTCTATGTAGGCGGCATGCCCGAAGCGGTCGACACCTACATCAGCACCCGCAATTACACCGCCGTGCGGGACGTGCAGCAGAACCTGCTGTCCGGTTACCGGGGAGATTTCAGCAAACACGCCCCCTCGGCCTGTCTGCCGAACATGAACCTGCTCTGGGAATCCATCCCCCAGCAACTCGCCAAAGAAAACAAGCGCTTTGTCTACAGCGAAGTGCTGAGCGGAGCCCGTCGCAAAACATTCGAATACCCCCTGCGCTGGTTGCAGGACGCAGGGCTGATTCACCCAGTCCCGCGCATCAAAACGCCCAAACTCCCCATGTCCTCATACTGGGCTGGCGGCATCAGCAAAGTGTTCTTTGTTGATGTGGGTCTGCTGGGTGCCGTCTGCGACCTGGACGCCGGCACCCTGCTGGACGGCAACCTCATCTTCGATGATTTCAAGGGAGCCCTCACCGAACAATACGTGCAGCAGGAACTGCGCGCCACCTGTGCGCTCTCCCCCTGCTACTGGGCCAGCGAAGAAAAAAACGCCAAGGCGGAAATCGATTTCCTCTGCAGCCACCGCGGCAACATTATCCCCATCGAAGTCAAAAGCGGCATCAACACCCAGGCCAAAAGCCTCAAAACCTATTGCCAGCGCTTCCAGCCCCGGAAAGCAATCCGCACCTCCCTGAATCCCCAGGCCCGCAACACCATAACCTTCAAGAAACCTCTCTACAACCACCCCACCTGCGACCTGCTGGATATCCCCCTCTTCGCCATCTCGCGCCTCAAAGAAGAGCTAGACAACTGACCCTCTCTTCACTATTCACTCTTCACTTGAAATATAGGCGTATGACCTCTATATTGGCGTGAAGCCCCTGCCCTTGCGCGCTATGCTCGGAACGTATGGCGGCGCAACACATAACCCGGTGCAACAAGGAATTTGGCGCATTCAATGGGTGGCGCTTCTGCATCACCCGCCTCAAACAACGGCTGGTGCGCTACTTCTCCGACCTCGAATACGGCAGCAAGCAACAAGCACGGACTGCCGCAGAAGCCTACCGAGACCGCATCTACACCCTGCTCTCCGAAAACCCGGGCAACGAAGCCGCCATCCTCCAGCGGCTCGCCAGCGATCACCGCAATCTGCGCACACAGAACACCACGCTGCGGCCACACGCCCCCTGCACCACCAGCCGCAAAGCCATCACCTTCCGCATCACCCCGCAACTCCACAGCACCCTCGAAACCCTCAGCGAATTCATGGGACTGGAAACCAGCTCCATCATCCGCCTGGCCCTCTACCACTACCTCACCCACATAGCAGGCTTCACCGAACGCCCCGCTCCGCCACAACTCCAGGAACACCTCACCGAACTCGAAGCCCAGGCCGCCGCCGTCGGTCTCCCCACCTTTGTTGAGCTCATGACCAACATGAGCAACACCCCCACCCGGTATCAGACCGCCTATCCGCCCATCGTCGACACCCCTCTGGAAGCCGCCGAAGAAAACGCCCCCCCCTGACCATTCCCCCTCACCGTCCCCTCTAAACCAACAAAATTAACCATGAATCAATACCCCCATTAGAATCATTCTAATGGGCAGCTGATTGGGGCAGCCAGACCGTATCCTCCTCAAAGGTAACGTCAACCTTAGTCACACCATCCGGCGTGGTGTACATCAGCAAAAAAGAATCCTGTTTATCGTAAGCCATGAATTAAAAAAGCACCCTCTGTCGGGAATGACCTCAGCCAGTCTATCACAACCACCACTTGCAGTAAAGCAAAGGAACATAAAATCATGCAAACATACAAGAACCTTACATCACAACCACCATCCGCTTCGTTCCAATTCCCTATTCACTCCTTAGTTCCGTTTGCCTGTCAGGGCGTGGCAAGTAAGCGGCAGCAAAACACGAAGCATGAGCAATAGGAGGGGGAGTGGCGGCCAGTTTAGTGGGGCGGCATCTGGGTAAAGCGGGCGTGGCGAGGAGCATTGTTTAACTTTTCCTGATTATTGAACAATAAAAGTTGGGCAATAATCAGGAAAAGGTGGTCGTTTTTTTTGGCGGGACTCATTCTAGACGGCTGGGGCGATGGGGCAACCACGGTGGGGTGGCATGGCATCGCTGCGCTGACACGTTCGCCGGCGGACGCTTGCCTGGCGGCTCGTCCGCGGGGGCGTTGGTAGCGTCTCTACGCTCGCTGGGGTGGATGGGCGACGGCGGGGCCGCGCCCGGTGCGTCCTTTCAGCTCGTCACCCGCCAGAACTGCGCCGCGGGTTTCTTGTGGAGCGGCATCACATACCGGCTGCGCAGAAGGTTGAGGTCGCGGTGCCCCTACGTTCTGAAAACGTGTTCGCGATGCCAACGGAGATACGGCAAATGCCGGGGCTCAACGGCTATGCAGGGTTTCATCCCAATGAGCCCCAAATTGTTAATATCGGCAAGTGAAAGAGCGGGCGAAGTCAGCATTTCTCCGCAATCAGTAAAAGATATATATCCCCGGTCGAACAGAGCATCCATGCGAACTTCCAGCAAGATACCATTGTAACAATCCAGACGTTCTTCATCAGAGCAGTCCTTCCATGGCTTCGCGTGGCTAGCCCTTAATAAAGCCGGGATGCTCACCCCCGTTAGAGGGCACTTGCCGCCCCACATCTTTTCCAGCGCTGATCGGTAGCGGCTTTGTGCCGTGCGGGTGGTGATCATCTGCTGACGCTCGGTGCGCAGCGGGGGATCTCCTTTTGGTGTAGTGTCAGTCTGAGCGAGCCCGCGCAAAGTGCTTGCCAGCTCTGCCAGCGGCACGCGGCAGATGGGCTGGTATGTTGGCACAATCACGAACAAATCATCTTCCGGGAACACATGTAGCAGCCCTTCATGTGCAGTGGAGCTTAGCCAGCGTCCAGTTCCCTCTGCATCCGGCTCGCAGTTATCCCAGCCGTTCCGGGAAGCATCCCGGCGTATGTATGTGTCAAAGCTGATGGGATTCATGGTTTGTTTCAACTTCGACCCATTTTGGGCCTTTTTGTGTTTTTTTAAAAACTATGCTAATTGTTCATCGTGAAGCAATCATGCTATCTTTATGTTGCTTTTGCGGGGGAACTTCGTCCCAAATTCGCCCATATTAGACTGTTTTTATCCAATCTTATCGTATCATTCCGTAGGTGATACCGGTGCAGTAAATTCTCCTCGATTCCACATTTCTTGCAATCCAATCTGGAAAGCCTTGGCCATAATTTCATTCATCTTCTTGTACTCTTCTGTTATAGAATATCGTGTATCTGCCGTTCGCCCTTCTTTTTTCAAAATTTTCTTTTCCACACAGTCCATAACGATACTCTTAACTTGTTTGCGAGTTCGATGTCCGACAAAAAGACTTTCGAAATCCTTCATTTTAGCAGAACCATATTTGGCGAGAAACGCTATAATCATGGGTATAGCCATCGATTCATCCCATTCTTTGAGCCGCTTGAAATGTCCGGCAGAATCTTCTACAAAGCTATAATATCTTTGGGAAAGGTGATATTTCGTCCCCTTAGTTTGAGGTGCGCCCCGTTTTGCTGACCACCGGCAACTCCGTTTAAGGAATAGCTA
>CAZTAX010000087.1:0-8450 GCA_964611765.1 uncultured Akkermansia sp.
GGCAGCCTGTGCATCGACTTTATCCGCGAGAACGATCTGTGGAAGCTGTGGCATGGTAATCTATTATCAATAAATCGCTATAATCCCACCCCATCCGTACGGAAAAATCCCCGGCTGCTGCCATACAGCCGGGGATTTTTTTCTTCTTCACGAAACCGCGCGCATGGCGGCCATGGTTTCAGCGCAACCCACGCGGCTTTCGATATCCACGCCATCCGGGTGGCAGGCGTGCAGCATGTTCTGCAAAGCTGCGGGAGCCACGCGAGCAGAGAGAATCCAAGGATGAGGGAAACGCACGGCGGCTAGCAATGCCACATCATCCGCTTCCACCAGGAAAGCGCGGCAATAGGGAGCCCAGGCATCCAGCTCGTGCTGCAATTGAGCCGGAGTCATTCCCTTCCCCAGACGCAACGCGCGGATAACGCGCTGAGGGCCGATGGCCCGCGCATCGTCCACGGTGCAGTTCTCCTGCAACTGGGCCAGGTGCAACCGTGCCTCTGCCATGGTGCGGCGGATCTTCGCCGCGCCACCGCCGTTGAATACCCCCACGCGCTTCACGTTGGCCGTGGACATACCGGCGGCATGCGCGGGGCTCACGAAATGCTCGCTGCCATAGCAGAAATTGAAGCCCACATACTCAGCTCCATAAGCAGCAGCGCAATCAACGGAGCCGGCATAGGTCAGCCCGCAGACTTTGATGAAAGGACGGCGGAGGGTGGCATTGCTGATGTGGTCAGTTTTCATTTCAGTATGATGGATGGGGTGAAAATAAAAAAGCCCGGGCTTCAGGGAAGCCTGGGCATCATCTTTTTTCTGGTTAAGTGCCCGCCTGGGGCACTGGTGATAAGCTTCCCGGTGTCCGATCAGAGCGCATAGTAATAATACATGGCAGCCGTGCCATGCATCATGCTCTTTCTGTACACCGGGGTGGTCATCTGCGCACAGTATAGAACAAGGGCCGGGCTCATGCAAGCATTTTCTGCATCATACTTTTTTGTTTCAAGCCAGCCGCGCCCGAGACAGGTAGAAATATAGATTGCTTTTGCGAGCAGCGACGAGTATGAGAAATGAATATGGGCCGGGAAAAGCAAGAGAGGGTGCATTTCGTCATCATTTTCCTGCTGGTGAGCTTCAATCTGCGCATGGGGTTCTCGGCGGCAGACCCGCTGCTGCTGCAAGTGATGAAATCCATGCACATGGGAAGAGGAAGCAGCGGGTTATTCGGCATGTTACCCATCATGGCGCTGGGCATAGCCGCCCCCGCAGGAGCTGTGCTGGTTCGCTGGGTTGCACCTCGGCGGCTGGTGGTATATGCCATGCTGCTGGCCACACTCGGCATTATCTGGCGCAGCTGCGGCTCCCTGACCGGGCTGTTCGGCGGCACCCTCATCATCGGGTTCGGGCTGGGGGTAGCGGGGGCGGTCATTCTGGGTGTGGCAAGGCAGATGGTAAAGCAGAATCTGCCGGTGCTCATGAGCGCCTATACCGCCTGCGTGAGTCTGGGCACGGCGGTGGGTGCCGGTGCAGCCGCTCCGGTGGCACGCATGCTGGGCGGGTGGCAGCCGGGGTTGTTGTTCTGGGGCATTCCTCTTCTGCTGGCAGCGGGCTTGTGGAGTATCCATATCATGAAACACAAGGGAGCCGGTGGTCAGAACACCCCCCTGCGCGCCCCCATCCGCCCCCTGCTCCACCAACGAAATGCACGCATGATTACCCTCTACTACCTCTTCCGCGTGGCCAGTGCCTGGTTGCTCATCGTCTGGCTGGCCACCCTGCTGAAGCAGCGCGGACTGCCAGCTTGCGAATCCGGGCTGGCGCTTTCGCTGGTCACCGCCTGCCAGATTCCCGGAGCCCTGCTGGCCGGCACGCTGAGTCACTGGCTTGGCGGCATTCACCGTCTCATAGCACTGGCCACGCTGCTGGCTGTGGCGGCATGCTGGGGGCTTCTGGTAGCGCCTTTACCCGCCTGGCCCTGGGCAGCCATGCTTCTAGGGATCGGGCTGGGGTGCATTTTCTCCGTGGGCATGTCGCTCATAGCCGCCTCGCAGCCGGATGAAGGCAGCACCATTGCCCTCTCAGGACTGGCACAGGGAGTCGGCTTCATCGGCGGCGGACTTCTGGCATGGGGCGCAGGGTTCTGCGTCAAGCTCCCGAATCCGGGGCTGTGGATGGCCATCACCTACTCCGCCCTGGCACTCTGCGGCCTCTACTTCGGCCTGCAATGCACTGAAAAACAGCGTTAGTCCCGGGTTCCGATGAGTTTTTAGTAATTGCCATACAGAGTCGTGACATCTTTTGCTCTTGCACCGGGGGGAACAACATGCTACATTGAGCAGTAATGAGCAACAAATGCATACTGGTGGCAGAGGATGACGCCGCTATCCGGCGCGTGCTGGCGGATTCGCTGAGCGGCGCGGGGTATGATGTGCACACGGCGCCAAATGGCCGCGTGGCGCTGGAGTTGCTTCTTTCAGAACCGGTTGACCTGGCGCTGCTGGATGTGAACATGCCGGAGCTCAGCGGCTTCAAGCTGCTGCGCATCATGCAGAAGGAATGCCCCGGCATCCCCAGCATCATCCTGACCGCCTGCGGCGATGAGCAGGATCGCGTGAAAGGGCTGCAACTGGGGGCGGATGACTATGTGGTCAAACCCTTCAGCATTGCAGAGCTGCTGGCACGCGTGGCCGCTGTGCTGCGCCGCGCCCCCGGGCGGCAGCTGGCTGTGGCCCAGGTGCTGAACTTTCCCGGCGGCTCGCTGGATGGCGAAACCCGCCGCGCAAGCTTCAGCGATGGCACCCCCATTCCCCTCACGGAAAAGGAGTTTGAGCTTTTCCGCTATTTCCTGACCCACCCCGGGCGCGTGATTCCGCAGGAAGAGCTCCTGCTGCGCGTGTGGGGCAGCCGAAACAAGGCCGCGCAGACCCGCACCGTGGCCGTTACCCTCACCCGCCTCCGCGAAAAGCTCGGAGCGGAGCCATCCTCCCATATCGAAACCATCCGCGGACGCGGATACCGCTGGAATGAAGCATGAATAAGAAACTGTTCCTCATCATCACCTTTTTTTCCCTTCTCACCCTGAGCGCGGCCTCCTGGCTGGCCTACGAGGCCTTCACCCTGGATGCCCGCCTACTGCAACTGGACAAGGACGCACAGGAAAAGCGCCTGGTGGAGCTCTCCCTGCCGCGTATCCAGGCCGAAATCAAGCGTCTGCTGGAGCAAGAGCGCAACAAGCTGGGCTATGCCCCCCCCATAGGCCAGCTGGCCTATACCCCGCCCACCGCTGATATGCCGGACTATGTGCGCGGCTACTTCCTGCTCACCCCCGCCGGACTGCAGGTGCCCGAGGGACAGGAAGAGCTGCTGGCGGAAATTGAAGGCAATCCCGCCATCATCGACACTATCCGCCGCAAGGCATTCAACCCCGCGGCCCCGGTGTACGACCCGACCCAGCCGACCCACCGCACCATCGACCCCAGGACCCAGCTCCCCGTTTTCGGTGTGTATGAAGCTGAAAACCAGGATTTCAGCCAGCCGCAGGAAATGAAAGGGGAGCCCGGCCCCTTCTTCTCCTGGTATTACATGGATGACATGGTGTACATGCGCAACATCCGCACCACCCATGGCTCTGCGGCCGAGGGCATTCTGCTGGATGCCGGCAAGCTGGCAGAGCGGCTCACTCCCTTCATTGAACCGGCGCTGAAGGGCGCCACCATTTCGCTCTGCAAGAAAAAGGAGCCTGCCAACCTCTTCCCGCTGCCCATGGTGCTGCGCCCCGGTGACGATGTGGAGGTGCCGGACACCGCCGCCCGCCGCGAAGCCATGCGCGGCACGCTGGCCTCGGCCACGCTGGTCACGGTGCTGGCCATCGGCATTCTCTTCGGGCTGCTCTTCTTCTATGGGCGCATGGAACGCCGCCGCTCCGACTTCGTCTCTGCGGTCACCCACGAGCTGCGCACCCCGCTCACGAGCTTCTCGCTCATGACGGAGATGCTCAAAAACAAGCTGGTACCTGCTGAAAAGCTGGATGAATACCACGAAACCCTGCACCAGGAAAGCCAGCGTCTGGGCCACCTGGTGGAAAACGTGCTCGCCTTTGCCAAAGTGACCCGCGGCAAGCTGCGGGGCCGTGCGGATAAAGCACCCTGCCCCGAACTCATCGACCGAGCCCTGCGCAAAGTGGAACTCAGGCTCAGAGAGGCGGGCTTCAAGGTTCAGGTCAAACACGACAAGCGGGCCGAACTCCTCACCCTGCACACCGATATCATCTCTCTGGAGCAAATTTTCACTAATCTGGCAGATAACGCCATCAAATACGCCGCCACGGCTGAGCATCCCACCGTCAGCATCAGCACCATGCGCGGACATGATACCCTCAGCATCCGCTTTGCGGACAACGGCCCCGGCATCCCGCCCAAGCTGCAGCGCGGCATCTTCCGCCCCTTCTCCCGCTCCGCCAAGGATGTGGAAGGCCGCAAACCCGGCGTAGGGCTCGGCCTTGCCCTCTCCCGCGATGTCGCCCGCAGCATCGGCGGCAACCTCGTGCTGGAAAAGAGCAGCGAGAAAGGCACAGTGTTCACCCTCACCCTGCCCCTGAACTAACGGTGCTGCGCCAACCCCTGCAACCCGACAAATCGGAACTCAGCAGGTGCTGCGCACCAACCAATTCCAATAATCGGGAGACGAAAATACACCAGTCGCCCCACGAGCGGAGCTCAACAAAAGCGGCACGGGGTGCCGCATGGCTCAGGGCCGTTCAGCAAGGGATCTCTTCAAAACAGCATCCAGCACCTCGAGGCAGCGGGCGTTCTCCTTTTCGTTGCCGATGGTGATGCGGATGTATTCGGTCAGGCCGTAGGCGGCCATGGGGCGCATGATGACACCCTGCGCCAGAGCCTTGCGGAATACCTCCACACCGTTGCCCACATTCACCAGAATGAAATTGGTGTGGCTGGGCACATACTCCAGGCCCCGGGCTGTGAAGAATTCCTCATAGCGGCGGCGGCCTTCGTTCACCATCTGTACAGAGCGGGCGATGTGCGCGGTATCATCCAGCGCCGCCAGCGCACCAGCCTGAGCGAAGGAGTTCACATTGAAAGGAGAGCGGGCTTTGTTCAGCAAGTCGGCAATCTCCGGAGTGGTGATGGCGTAGCCACAGCGGGCACCGGCCAGACCATAGGCTTTGGAGAAAGTACGGAGCACAGCCACATTCCTGCCCTGTTTCACAAACTTCATGCTATCCGTCGACAGCCCGGCAAACTCGATGTAGGCCTCATCAATGGCCACCACCACATGCTCCGGCACCCGGGCAATGAAGGATTCCAGCTCCTCCTGGGTCACCATGGTGCCCACCGGGTTGGTCGGGTTCGTGATGAACACCAGGCGGGTCTGCGGAGTGATGGCGGCGAGCATGGCCTCCAGGTCGTGGGTCCACTTATCACGGTTGGGAATGGAAATGTAACTCGCCCCCATCAGCTTTGTGACAATGGGGTAGAGCGTGAAAGCATAATCCGCAGCAATCACTTCCGTGCCGGGGCGCAGGAGCGCATGCGCCAGCAGCTCAATGAGCTCGCTGCTGCCATTGGCCACTACCGTGTTGGCAAAGTCCACCCCATACAGCTCCGCCACGCGGCTGCGCAGCGCAAAGGAAGCACCATCCGGGTAAATGTGCATGCCGGCCGCAGCCTTCTGCATGGCCTCCACAGCCAGCGGAGATGGCCCCATGGAGTTTTCGTTGGAAGCCAGCTTCACGATATCCTCCGGGCGCAGGCCCAGCTCGCGGGCGGTCTCCTCAATCGGCTTGCCGGGCTGGTAAGCCACCAGCTCATACACATTCTGGTTCGCGTAGGAAATGATGCTCATAACGGTTACCAGCCATTATACCCCCGCCCTCCCCCGGCGCAAGTATTCTTTCCGGCATGCAACGTACACCCGCGGAGTTATTCAGTCCCATAAATCACGCATCACCTAGTCGTGACTGAATGCCCGTGCTCCGATAAAATCAATTTACCCGAATTTTCTCTCATAAAGCAGCGCGGCATTCAACACAACGAGGAAGGAGCCGGCATTGTGCACCAGCGCGCCGGAGATAGGGCCCAGCACTCCCATGACAGAAAGGATGATGGCCATCAGGTTAATCAGCATGGAAAGCGTCAGATTAAAGCGGATGGTGCGCAACGTAGCATCGGCAAGGCGCTTAATGTAGGGAACTGATTCCAGGTTATCCGTCATGAGCGTGATATCTGCGGCATCGCGGGCGATTTCGCTGCCCATGCCCCCCATGGCTATGCCGATGTAGACCTGCTTCAACGCAGGAGCATCATTCACGCCATCACCCAGCATACAGACGCGGGTACCTGCGGCCTCCACATCGGAGACAATGCGCAGCTTCTCTGTCGGCAGCAGCGAGGCATGAACCTCTCGAATGTCTACCTGCCGGGCAACATTCCCGGCGGCAGCAGGATGGTCGCCGGTCAGCAGCAGCAGGCGGCAGCCCAGATTCCGCAAAGCGCGCACCATTCCGGCGGCCTCGGGGCGCAGCTCGTCCGAAAGCGCGATGACACCGACAAGACTGCCGTTAATCCTGACCGCGAGAGAAGCCTTCCCGGCCTGGCGCAAGGCATCCAGGGCTTGTTCATCATCTTCCAAACGCCCACAGAAGACGAGCTGGCCTCCTACCCTGGCTTCGGCCCCCACTCCGGGAATCATACGGAAACCCTCCGCGTCCGGAATGCTTACGCCCTGCTGCTCTGCGTGGCTGATGATGGCTTTGGCAATGAGGTGTTCCGAGCGAAGCTCCACTGCGGCTGCAAGTGAAAGAAGCTGCGAAATGGACATATCATCAGCCAGGGGCACAACATCACTCACGGCCAGAGATCCTCGCGTCAGTGTGCCGGTTTTATCAAAGGCAAAACAGGAAACACGAGCCATGCGTTCCAGCGCCTCACCGGATTTTATCAGCACACCGTGCTGCGTCGCCTGACCGATAGCAGCAATGACGGATGTGGGTGTGGCCAGCGCCAGCGCACAGGGACAGAACACCACCAGCACCGTCACAGCGCGGACAATGTCGCCCGTCACAGCATAGGCGAGTACGGCCAGCAGCAACGCCAGCGGCACCAGCCAGGCAGCCCAGGTGTCCACTGTCTTCTGCAAGGGGGCCTTGCGGGCATCTGCCTCATGCACCAGGCGAATCAGTTGCTGCAATGTTGTATCCTGCCCGGGTCGTGTGGCGCGGATATCCAGGCAGCCATGGCCATTGATGGTTCCGGCAAATACTTCATCCCCGACTTTCTTTTCAACCGGCAGGGATTCTCCCGTCATCGCACTCTGGTTCACGGAGCTTACGCCATCCTCAATCCGGCCATCTGCCGGAATCACCTCTCCGGGAAGCACGCGCAGCAGGTAGCCGGGCTCCACCGTTTCCGCCGGAATTTCCTCACTCCGCTCCTCTAACAGGCGACGAGCCGTGCGGGGAAGAAGCCCCACCAAGGCAGCAAGTCCCTTGCGGGCGCGCGCCACGGTCATATCCTCCAGCTTTTCCCCCAGCGCCATGATGAAAGCCACCTCGCCCGCGGCAAAGGCTTCACCTATCAGGATGCAGGCCGCCATCGCCATGCTGATAAGTAGAGCCGATGTAATTTCCCTTTCACCGAACAGTTTCTGAAAACCGGCGTACACCAGCGGCAGCCCCGACAACGTTACGGCCCCATACGCCCAGGCTTCTGCCAGGGGCACGCACGCCAGCAGACCATACAAACTCACCGCCAGACACACGCCGGATATCGCCACCGACGTCCACGAATCCAGAAAACCCAGAATCACCTTCATCATTTTGTTATTTAATTAATCGTTTAATTGTTTTGTAAAAAAAGAGAGGACATACTTACTCATCTGTATGTTCGAGTCCGAGGTCGAGAATACGCAGAACATGTTCATCCGCAAGAGCGTAATAAATATTCTTTCCTTCCCGTCGAGTCTTGACCAGATGGTTCTGCCGCAAAATTTTCAACTGATGAGAAACAGCCGGAATACTCATTTTCAGCAGCTCGGCGAGATGCGTCACACACAACTCCCCTTGGTGCAAGGCCCACAGCACTTTCAGTCTGGAGCTATCACCAAACACCTTGAAGAAATCCGCCAGGTCGCAGATATCCTCGTCCGGCAGCATATCCTCTGCTTTTACCAGGGAGTGAGTGCACATATTTTCTCGTTTGCTTAAATGTAGAATAGTACAACGAGCCAAAAAAAGCAAGAAAAATAGGTGTCATGCGATGAGAAAAAACAGTTTTTCGAAATAAAACGCGTTTTGTACAAAAAAAGGCTTGCGTCCGGCGCGGAGATGAGTATAATAGCCCCGCTTCCACGCAACGCCTGGAAACAGGGGTGCGAAACAAGCAAACACGCGGATGTAGCTCAGTGGTAGAGCGCAACCTTGCCAAGGTTGATGTCGT
>CAZTAX010000088.1:0-8123 GCA_964611765.1 uncultured Akkermansia sp.
GAACTATCAGATATACAAGGGCGAGCCGTAGGCGAGCGGAGCTTATAATTCGTAACTCGTAATTTTGGCGGAACGCCAAATTCCAATTTGTCGGGCTGGATTGAGTTTTTTAGATTCCCCATTCTGCATTTTCTAAGCTCCGATTTATCTACCCATAACTGCTTTTTGCTGTCCGGTTGTTTGCCGGGCGTTATGTTACACTGCCCAGATACCGCCGCGGCGGAGCGCGATCTGCAGGGAATCCAGCACCTGCTGCGGGGTAAAACCAGCCTGGCGCAGAGATGCGATGGAGCGGGCGCCATCCCGCTTGGCCAGGCGTTTGCCGGCATTATCGCGCAGCAGCGCATGGTGGCAGTATTGCGGCACCGGCAGTCCCAGCACGCCCTGCAAGGCGCGGTGAATGTGGGTGGACTCAAACAAATCCGCCCCGCGGGTCACATGGGTCACCCCCTGGGCAGCGTCATCCACTACCACGGCCAGGTGGTAACTGGCCGGGAAATCCTTGCGAGCCAGCACTACATCCCCGTATGCAGTGGGCACACAGCGCTGCGTGCCGCGGTGCAAATCATGCCAGGCGGGGCAGCCGATGAGATCCTGCACGCGCTGCATATCCAGCCGCCAGGTATGCGGCACCCCGGCTGCGAGTTTTTCCGCCACCAGCTCCGGCGGCAGATTCCGGCAATTGCCGGGGTACAGGTAGCCCAGGGTGGCGTGCGGTGCCCTGCCCATCTCTGCCACCTGGGCCTTGATCTCCGTGCGGGTGCAGAAGCAGGGATAAAGGAGCCCCTGCAGCCTGAGTTGCTCCAGCACGGCGCGGTACGTCTCAAACCGACGCGTCTGCACCATCACCTCTCCATCAAATGAAAGGCCCAGCCACGCCAGGTCTTCATACATGAGCTCCAGGTACTCCGGGTGCTGCGCGCGGGGGTCAATATCCTCCACGCGCAACAGGCAGCGCCCGCCATGAGCATCCGCAAACCGCCGCGCCTGCAACGCCGCCAGCAGGTGGCCCACATGCAGCGGGCCACTGGGACTGGGGGCAAAGCGGGTTACAACGGGCATCAGAACTGAGCCTTAAGAATAATCTCCGTTACGCGGCGGGCACCTTCGCCGGCCATCGTAGAGCGCGGGTAGAGGCACTGAGCGCGGTAATAGTTGGAGAGAGCAGAGCCATATTCACGGCGTTCCTCGCAGGCTTTTGCATTTTCCAGAGCCTTGGTGAACTCATGCGCACCCAGAGCAAAGCGGTTCAACGCGTCACGATAGCGAGAATCCTCCTTGTAGCGTTCATCCTTCTCACCGTGCTCCAGCAGCATCTCGTATGCCATGCACGGGCCCATGGTCGTATCCTGCTTTGCCGCTACTTCCAGCTGGGCCAGCATGCCGTCGATCGTGCCGATGAGGGTGATGGCCTCCTTATACTGCTGCTTCAGCTCCGGGTCAATAGCCACCACCTCGAACTTATCCTGCTCATTGTAAATGGTGCGGAATTCCTTGCGGCCTATGAGGGTGCGGAACTCATCGCGCACCGGGTCCTGATTATCCAGTTGTTCCAGCTGCCGGCGGCCTTTTTCCAGATTCGGATTCTTGGGCCAGATAGTGCCGGCCTTGGTAATTTCTGCGTTAAATGTCTCATCATCGCCGGCTTTGAGAGCTTTTGCTGCGTTGCGGATGTGCAGATCGCTCTGAGCCTTGCGCCCGGCGCAGTAACTGGTGAGCATGGAATCATCAAAATCCGGGTCGAGCGCTTTCATCCTGGACGCTATTTTCTCCAGCTCACCATAGTCACGGGCGTTCAGGGTGGTGAGCGCCCGGCGGCGCAGCGACCAGAACTCAGCAATGCGGCGGCGCCCCTCCACCGGGAAGGTAGCCACGCTCTGCATATACTCACCCACAGCCACGGCCTGAATCAGGCTCTGCGTGGCATCCGACAACTTATTCTGAGCCAGCATATTGGCGACCGCTTCCATATTCTGATCCACATCATGCCGCATATTGGAAGCAATGGTGGCCATGGTATTCACGGTAGGAGGCAGGCCCACACCGCCTTCAAACAATTGCGCCGCCTGCGAGTCACTGTTCAGCTTCAATGTGGTATCACCATCATTGAACACATGCCTGTATACCTGCGCACCGATGAGCGCGTGGTCGTATCGACGCTGCATGAGCATGGAGACAATCGTGCTCTGAAAATTGATTTTTGCCAGTTCCATGGCCGCAATACTGTCGGCATCATTCTTCACACCGGTGGCCTCCAGAGTGGCAATTTTCTTTGTATTGTGAGCAATCGAAAAGGTATTAGTCGTGGTGCTCGTTTTGCCGGATTCATCCCTCTTGCCAACCGTGACATTGGAGCTGGTGCCGCGCCCGGTATTGCGATTGGTCATCCTGTTTGTCTTATCGACCAACTGATCGATTTCCTTCTGCAGAGCCTCATTTTTCCTGCTGCGCGAGCGGTTGGCATACTGCACTGAAATGGCACTGGCCATGGCACTGGCAAGAGAACCGGACACCCCGCCATCACCGTGATAATCGTTCATCTCATACAGGCCATTGCCGATTTTCACCAGCGTCTCACTACCCACCTCCCGACTGCTGCGGGCAGATTTCTGAGTCAATTTCAGAAGCGCACGAAGCTTCTTGCGGTAGCGTTTCGCCTCGGTGCTGTCATCCGGGGTCTGTTGCAGGTATTTTTCGAAACGGGCACGCACCAGTGCATTGTTTCCCACATCGAACTTGGAGCCGTTGTAACTCATGGTGTCACTGGCGGGATCCAGCAGCGGAATCTCCATGCCCAGAATCTGGGGATTAGGCGTCTCGCCACTGTCCGGATCCACGTAGGATTGACCGATTCCGGGAGCATCCGAGCTCTGAGCAGCGGGCTGCGGAGCCGGCCCCGGCTGAGCATTGCCCAGACCTTGGGCGGAAAGAGGCTGAGCGCAGAGCGCCCAGCAAATCAACGGTAATACCTGAATATGACGTGCGTTCATCTTTTACTCTGTTTCTACTTTTTCAACCACCATGACGCCCTTCACCTCCAGGCCCTGTTCATCCTTGCCGTTCCGGCAGACAACGTAAAACGCAAAAGTATCACCGCGGGTCAGGTTCACCCGGCCGGTCGAACCACTGCGCACCAGCAAGGGCAAGCGCTCCTGAGGATTTCCGGGCAGCGAAACGGCCACCAGGCGGTCGTTTCCCACGGATTCGATATTCTCTACGCGGGCTTTGAGCCGGTAAGTGTTTCCGGTAAGGCGGGAAGCATCCTGCCGGTAATCTGCCACGCTGAAGCGGGAATCGGGGGAGCTCTCCCGCGATTCAGAAGGTTTCATGACGAGCGCGGCCAGTACTGCCAACAGCAGCACACCGCCGCCGCCACCCAGAACCAGCGGCAGCTGCGATTTCTTGTTCTTGGAAGAGCGTCTTTTTCTTGCCATAGTGATTCAGTTGTAAAAATGACTTATTCCCAGCGGGTGCGGCGCACGCCGATGTACGTGAGGCCGATACCCACCAGCACATGCAGAACCAGCACCGCCAGGCACGGAATACGGTCTGCAAATGAGGTCTGCACAATGCTGTTCACAGCTTTGAGCACCTCGGACTCCAGGCCGCCATTCACGCTGCCGCTCCAGGCCCAGTAGGCCGAGATGAAAGGCTGCGTGAACATCTCCACAAACTCCGGCAGCGCCAGAACTGCACCGGAAAGCGGCAACTGGAACCCCACCAGGTAAATACTCAGCAGCGAAGCCTGATCCGGGGTCTTGCAGTTGGCGGAAATGCCCAGGCACATGGTGGTCATGGCCGCATTGGCCAGCAGCAGGAAAACAAAATGATTCACCACATCCCCGCGCAGGGGCCAGCAATACTGCACAAAAGCAAACATCCACAAGCTCTGAACCAGAACCAGCACACTCAAAAACACCAGTTTGGAAGCCAGATACGCCCCTACCCCGGTGCCGGCAAACTTCTCTTTCTCCATGATAAGGCGTTCACCGGCCACCTCGCGTGAGGAATTGTTGGATCCCATGAGCCCCAGCAGAATCACCTGAAACATGATAATGCCGGATACGGCCGAGCCCACGCGGGCCCGCACCTCGGCCTGGGCTTGCTGCGCCTGCACCTCAGCTGCCAGGTCAGAACCCATCGTATCCGTGAGCTGCAGCAGCTGGTCCTGCCCCTTACTGGAGAACAAAGCTACCAGAATCGGGAAAATCACAATCATGGCCACCTGAAGCCAGAGCTGAGTCCTGTCCCGGAAAAGGATTGTGAATCGTCTCTTCAGCAATGTGGAGAACTGAGTCATAAACGAAGGCTGGGGCACCTCGTCCTCATCGTCTTTCCGGGCAATCGCGGCCGGCGGCTGCAAGCCGGCAGCAGCAAACTTCTGCACATGCTTCTTTTCCAGGCGCTGGTAGTAATCCAGGCGGTGCTTCAACCAGCTCTGGCGCCAGGCATCCGGTTCCCGCAGGGCGAGCTTGGGGTATACCTCCTCAAAATTCGTCTCGCCGAAGTAATGCACCATGAGCTCCGGAGAACCATGATAGGCAAGATTGCCACGCACCATGACGATGATGCTGTCGTACAGCTCCATCTGGGCCAGGCTGTGGGTCACAGAAATGACGATGCGGCCATCCTTCAAACTCAGCCGGTGCAGCAATTCCACAATTTCACGCTCGGAGCGCGGGTCCAGCCCGCTGGTCACTTCATCGCACAGCAGAATGCGGGGGCTGCTCACCAGCTCCATAGCCAGGGCCAGACGGCGTTTCTGCCCGCCGGAAAGCAATTTCACCGGGCGGTCGGCAATTTCGCTCAACCCGGTCTCCTCCAGCACACTGTCAATGATTTCATCCAGCTCTTCGTCATCCGCATCCACACGAAGGCGAGCCGAACTCTCCACATTTTCATCCACCGTCAATTCCTCGTATGCAATACTGAACTGCGGCACATAGCCGATTTCGTACGGCTCAAAATCTCCGTCCTCAGCAAGATCCCGTCCCTCCCAGAAAAAAGTACCGGAAGTTGTCTCCTTGATACCGGCTATCGCCTTCAGCAGTGTTGTCTTACCACACCCGGAAGGCCCGACGATTGCCGTAAAATGACCGCGAGGAATGCAGAAATTCACATCGCTGAGCAGAAACAGGCTTTCCCCGTCATTGTCGACTTCCAAACAGATATTGCGAGCTTCCAACATAGCTAGTAAGATAACATCCCCACTCTACCATATCCCAGCAGGCCTTGCAAGCTCGCAAAGTTTAACAGTCATAATTTTCACGCACGCGAGAGAATGCGTACTACTCAGCACATTATTTCCTCTCAGCTTATTTCTGACTTGCGTTCTTGTTTTTTTCTGATACTATGGCAGACGAGTGCAGCCAGATGATTCCATGACCAGCCCCGCCGACAACGAGCTCGAAAAGCTCGCTGCACGCACCCGGCGCAGTCTCATCATGCGCCTGGGAGACTGGAAAGACCAGCGCAGCTGGGATGAATTCTACCGCACCTACTGGCGGCTCATCTACTCCGTGGCCATCAAAGCCGGACTCCGGGAAGACGAAGCATGGGATGTGGTGCAGGAAACCGTGCTGACCATTGCCAAGCAGAGTCTCAAAAATGCCTACGACCCGGAGCGTGGCTCCTTCAAAATGTGGCTCTGGAATGTGACGCGCTGGCGCATCAACGACCAGTTCCGCATGCGAGGGAAAGCCCCCCAGCCAGCCACCGGCACGGGGGACGCCACCCCCACCCGCGAACCGGTGGAAAACGTGCCGGACACCTCCGGCAATAATTTCACGGAGATATGGGAACGCGAATGGCAGCAGAATGTGATGAAAGCGGCGCTGGAGCGTGTGAAGATGCGCGTATCGCCCCGCCAGTTCCAGATTTTTGATTATAATGTGCTGCGAGGCATGAGCGCCACGGACGTGCGCCGCCGGCTCGGGGTGAGCATGGCCCAGGTGTATCTGGCCAAGCACCGCGTAGGTTCTATTCTCAAAAAAGAGATTGCCTACATCCGGGAGCAGGAGAAGTAATCCGCCCGCCCCGCCGCCATAATGACACAGCGGAGGGGTTTTCTGGCTTGCAACGGCGGGCGAAAAGCGTAGAATAGCCGCATTAGCACATTTTCATCATGAGCGCACTCGAATTCATCCGTAAAAACTCGCTTCTCGTACTCATCGTGGTGGCCGGCGTGGGCCTCGGTCTGTTAATGATGGACTACGGTGACCGCGGCAGCATGTTCGTCAAGGACTATTATATTCAGGTAAACGGCACGGGGTACTCCTACCCGGAGACCGCCGGTCTGGGTGAAAATGGGCAGCACTATGTACAGACGCTGCACAACAACACCAGCAGCAAGCTGCGCAACATGTTCGACAAAAACGAAAACGAGGAGTTGGATGATGCCGAAATGGCTGCTCTGCAGGCCTGGACCTCCCAGCACCCTGAGTATGACCGGTTTATCCAGTTCCTGGGGAACATGTACCAGAGCTGGAGCTATGGCTTTGCTGACGATGGTGCTGTGAACACCGCTGTGAACCGCGCGGTCATCCAGGCCCAGGCGGAGGAGCTGGGCATCTCTCCTTCCAAGGAGCAGATCGACACCTACCTGCAGGCCATGCCCGTATTCAAGAAGGCCGATGGAAGCTTCGACCAGGAACTCTACCAGCGACTCACCGGTTTCCGCAACGGAGCTGCCAACAATCAGCAGGAAAAAGCCTTCCGAAGCGTGATTGCCGACATGATGGTGTGGGAAGCCGTGGGTAACCTGATGACAGATGGCCTGCAGCTGCAGAGCAAGGGCACCAGCGACCTGGTGGACGTAATGCACCAGCAGATGCGCGGCAAGACCGCCTGGCTTGCCAAGGACACCCTGCCTGCCCCCGCCACTGCTACGGAAGAAGAAATCAAGGCCTACTGGGAGCAGCACAAGGACAATTACAAGAGCACGGAGCGCCGAATCGTCTCCATTTACACCCTCTCCCCCGGCGAAGGCTCCAATCTGGACAGTCTCATGGCCACGGCCGATGTGCTGATGCAGGATCTCTCCCAGGCCAACGGCAAAGGATTCGACGCCAAGCTTGCCGCTGCTGCCGAAAATCCTGAGAACGAACCGTTTACCTATCTGAACGACGAAGGCAGGAGCCGCACCACATTCGAGCTCTGCACCCTGGCCGATGCACCTGAGACCATGCGTACCCAAGTGGAGCACAACGGCAACACCACCACCCTGGCCGATATCGCTTTCAAGGAAGTGGAAGCTGCCCCCACCGTGGCTGAGTTCGAAGCAGCCAAGGAAGCCGGCACGGAAGATGAGCTGTCCACTATCCGCCAGGTACGCGGCTACTTCCCCACCCGCGATGGCAAGATTGCCTTCCTCCGCGTAGAGGCCATCGAGGAGCCCAGCGTGCTGCCCTACGAACAAGCCCGCGAAGCGGCCGCGGCCGACCTGCAGGCAGAGCGCGTGAACAACGCCCTGGCCGATGCTTCCGCCAAGCTCTACGAAGCCATGACCGCCGCCTGCAATGAGGGTGGTATTGATGCAGCCTTTGCCAAGGCCGCAGAGGCTGGCGCCATTGTCGAGAATTTCGGCCCCTTCGGCCGGGGTATCACCCATAAAGGCCTTCCCATGGGCCTTGAAGTTCAGGCTCTTATCAGCGTTCCCACCGGCAAGCTGGCTCCCATGGTCACCCTGAACGGCGGCGCCCGCATCAGCGGCGTGACCGGCCGCACCGTGGAAACCGGCCAGCAGTACACCGCCATGAAGGCCTTTATGCACATTCCCACCATGAATGCCCGCCTGCGCGGCAATGTGCTGCTCGACTGGCTGCACGATGCCTACGTGCGCTACAGCGTCAAGTTCTCCGAACACATCAAGCTTAACAATCAGTAAACATAGAACGCACGATTCGTCATGGCCCTGCCTGCACAGACTAAATACATCGTGGGCAATGAGGCCTGCGAACGATTCAGCTTCTATGGCATGCGAAGCATCCTTGTCGCGTATATGACGGGGATGCTTCTCATGTCCAGGAACGAGGCCACGGAAGTTGTCCATCTCTTCATCGCCTGCACCTACCTGCTGCCTCTGCTGGGGGCCTGGCTGGCCGACCGCTTTCTGGGCCGCTACC
>CAZTAX010000089.1:0-8014 GCA_964611765.1 uncultured Akkermansia sp.
TAACTCGTAATTCGTAACTCGTAATTTTGGCGGAACGCCAAATTCCAATTTATCAGGGTGCTCCGGAAATAAGTGACGGGCAAAGTCTCAGCGTTTCAGGAAAAAGCGGACCATGAGAAAGTTCACCGGCACTACAATCACATACACCGGCAGGGGAAGGAGAGATTCCGGACGACCGAGCACCGGCAGCCACTCCACCAGCCAGGGGGCAAGCCAGATGAGCAGCATGCTCAGCGCATCCCCTGCCCCCACAGCGCGGAACAAGTTAAGCAAGCCCAGATGCATGCCGGCATTCACCAGGTGAGAAAACGCAAAGCCCAGACCCTTGCTCACACTGCCCTGTGTCTTGAAGGTCCAGCGCAGCGAAACAATATAATTCGCCACAAAACTCACTGCGTAACCTACAGCGTATGTCAGGGTGATGCCCAGAGCATCCTGCTCCGACAGTTCGAACAACCAGTTCAGCAGCAGATACACCACCAGGTGCAGCAGCGTAGCCCCTACCCCCACCACGAAAAAACGGCCAAACTCCCCGCCGGTCTGTTTCAGGGCAGCCGCCATCACAGCATATCCGGAGCAAAATAGAACTTCAGAAGCTCCATCTGGTCCTCCTTGGTCACCAGGTAGCCATCCTTCGGGTCAAGCCACTGGAAGGAATGAATGGATTTGCGATCCGAACCGCGCGGATCCGACGTTTCCGGGTCTCGCAGCCGTTCAGCCAGCCCCGGATTCAGCAGATTCACCAGCTCGGTGGTGGTCAGCTGCGGCATTGCGGGAATGATAGCAGGAATTCCCAGCGGGATGCAGCGGTCAACATCGCCCATGATGCGCTGCGGAAGGTAGAGCTGGTGGTATTCCAGCGGAGCGAAAGGAAGAGACTTTTTAGAGTTATCCGGGTTCAGGATGGCTGCCAGCAAGGGATTGAAATCCGGATTGGGATTCGCAATTTCCGTCAGGTGCACATTCAGCACGCGACCATACTGGCGGTTCAGTTCGCGATACAGGTTGATGCGGTTCTGCACGTAGGGATCATCACTGGTTTCCAGAGCCGGGGTATTTTCATCCGCCGTTTCCGGCAGCATGTCACAGGTAGTCACAAACACCGTGAACTCCGGCTTGATATCGGCCAGGCGGTTAATGAGGTAATTCGTGGCGCGAGTATCGGCCTCCACATCTGAACGCACTTTGGCCGGACCGTTTGCCACGGCATTATCCAGATACACCATCATGCGGAACGAGCGACCAAAAGTAAGCTTAAAATTCTCCTTATCAATGAGATAATCAAAATAGCGGCGTTTGGTCCAATATTTACCGAACACCGTGCTTGCACCCAGGAATGCTGTTTCGTGTGCCATGATACTGATGTGCGTAACCCTCTACGCGGCTGCATTCTACCGTATTTTTCCGCCAATAGCAAGCAGTAAATGGTCAGACCTCGCATCTTCAGTGGCGGCTTTTTTATCTTGTATTCTCGCTCCGATTGTGCTATTTACGTTGGCAACTTAAGTTTTGTTATGCTCCTATCAAAAAAAATGATGAATGCCAGGTATCTTTTTTCTCTGATGGCTCTCAGCATGGTTTCTGCTTACGCCGGCGAACGTGAAACTTTTGATTTCGGCTGGAAATTCAAATACTTCGGCCCCTATGATCCGGCTAATGCCGGCACCCCCACCGCCAGCACGGGGCACCAGGGCGACCACCCGGAAGCATACGCCGTTGACAATAACCTGGAAACCCGCTGGTGCGCACCCAACCAGAAAGAAGGGCACCGCTTCATTGTAGCTCCCGGCTTCAAGGACCCGGTGAAACTGTTCCTGATCTACTGGGAACAGCCGAGCACGTTCGATGTGGAAATCAAAGTCACCTGCTGGGACGAGAGCAAGAACTTCTCTCTCTCCTTCAACCAGGGCGGTCAGGCGGCCAGTTTCGTCGTGATGCCGGAGCCCACAGCCATCCGATATGTGGAAGTGTGTGTTCCCAGGGGCACACACATGACCCAATGGATGAGTATCCGTGAAATCCTGTTCACCGGCGAGGATGACAAGATGCTCAAAATACGCCGCGGACCGGGAGCTCTGGTGCACGGCGCTGTGGATGCCGACGAAAGCGGCTACAAACCGGTGCAGCTGCCGCACGACTGGGCCATCGAAAGTCCCTTCCTGGAAAAAGAACCCAACGAGACCGGCAAGCTGCCGTGGAAAGGCTGGGGCTGGTACCGTAAGAACTTTGACGTGCCGGCGGATTTCAATCCGGAAAAAGACCGCTGGTATCTGGATTTCGACGGCGTCATGTCCCAACCGAAGATTTATGTGAACGGGCAGAAAGCCGGCGAGTGGGCATACGGCTACAATTCGTTCCGCGTGGACATCACCCCCTTCCTGAAGCCCGGACAGAAGAATCTGGTAGCGGTCATGGCCAGCAACCTGGAGCTTTCCACCCGCTGGTACCCCGGCGCCGGCATCTACCGCCATGTGTGGCTGGAAAAGACCGGCCCGGTGCATCTTACCCAGTGGCCCACCTATGTGACCACCCCGGAAATCACCGCTGATTCCGCTCTGGTCAAGGTGCAGACCACTGTGACCAATACCGGCATCTCTCCGGCTGAAATCACCGTCAGGCAGACAGTAGAGGGAGTCTCAGCAAAGGAAGCCTCCATCACCCTGGCCCCCGGTACGGAGGGTGTGGTAGAGCAAGAGCTGCGCATCCCCACCCCCCGCCTCTGGAGCTGTGAGAATCCGAATCTGTACCAGCTGCAGACCAAGGTCGCCATGGGCGGCAGGGAAATAGATTCCCGCACTACCACTTTCGGTGTGCGCAGCGCCGAGTGGCGCAAGGAGGGCTTTTTCCTGAACGGCAAGCGCGTGCAGCTTAAGGGCGTGTGCGAGCACCACGACCTCGGTGCACTGGGCACTGCCTTCCATACCCGTGCCTATGAGCGCAAAATTGAGAAGCTGAAGGAAATGGGCTGCAACTCCATCCGCATGACCCACAATCCGCCCGCTCCGGAAGTGCTCGATCTCTGCGACAAGCACGGCATCCTGGTCATCGACGAACTTTTCGACATCTGGAAGCGCCAGAAGTATGAAAAAGTGAACGGCTACCACATATACTGGGATGAATGGTGGCAGAAGGACGTAAAGAATTTCATGCAGCGTGACCGCAACCACCCCTCCATCATTGCCTGGAGCGGAGGTAACGAAATCATGGAACAGACCATGAGCAATCACGACAAGGAGTGGAACGATTTTAACTTCCGCATCGGTTACGGTCTGCGCGATGAAATCCGCAAGTACGACACGACCCGCCCCTACACCGTGGGCTGCAACGACCAGAACGCCTGGAAGAACGGTTTCATCGACACGATGGACATCTACGGCTTCAACTACAAGCCGCACCAGTATGCCCAGTTCCGCCAGACGCACCCGGAAAAACCCTACTACGGCTCTGAGACATGCTCATGCGTCGGAACGCGCGACACCTACAATTTCCCGCTGGATTGGAGTGTGGGCGGTGGCTATTTCAAGCCTGGTTCCGTGCCGCACCAGGTGAGTGCCTACGGTCTGGCCAGCACACACTGGGGCAGCTGCCCGGATACGGAAATGTATGCGCACACCAAGGCTCCGGATCTTGCCGGTGAATATGTATGGACCGGCTTCGACTACATCGGCGAACCTACACCCTACAACCAGGACGCCTCTATCGAGAACAACATCAAGCACCTGCCCAAGGACCAGCGCGAGGCCATCATGCGCGAGTACGAAGCCATGGGCAGCCGCGCCGTGAGCCGCAGCTCCTACTTCGGCATCATCGACCTCGCCGGCTTCCCGAAGGATATCTACTACCTCTACCAGAGCCAGTGGAACCCGGAGAAGGCCCAGGCCCACATTCTGCCGCACTGGAACTGGCAGGGCCGCGAAGGCCGGAAAACGCCTGTAATGGTATTCACCAGTGGTGATGAGGCAGAACTCTTCGTGAACGGCAAGAGCCAGGGCGTGCGCCGCCGTGGCGAAGGCCCCACCTTCACCCAGAAGGACCGTTCTCTGGCCGTGAGCAAGAACCAGTTCCGCTTCACCTGGGAAGATGTCGTCTACGAACCCGGCACTGTTGAGGTAGTGGTGAAGAAAGACGGCAAACCGTGGGCCACAGCCAGACGCGTCACCACCGGTGAATCCGCCGCAGTGGCTGCCCAGGTGGATCGCTCCACCATCACCGGCGATGCCCGCGACCTTTCCTTCGTGGAACTCGCACTCACCGATGCCGCCGGCAACGTGGTGCCCACCGACAGCCGCAAGGTGAACTTCAGCATCGAAGGGCCCGCGGAACTCGCCGGTTTCTGCAACGGCGACCCCACCGACTGGACCTGCATGCAGGACCACAACCAGCGTTTCTTCAATGGCCGTCTGCTGGCCATAGTCCGCGGCAAGCGCGGCGAAAGCGGCACCGCTACCGTCACCATCAAAGCCGAGGGTCTGCCGGAAATCAAGGTTCCGGTAACCATCGCTCCGATGAAATAAACGCCGGCACACAAAATCTGATGCCCCCGGTGGATTTCTCCACCGGGGGCTGTTTTTCTCCCTATCTCCTATTTTGCACTTACTCAGAGCAAAGAATTTTCACGAAGCCCTCCTCCTGCAGGCGGGTGGCACCGCAGGCGAACTTGGCACGGATCTGGAGAGTCTCATCCAGATCATCGCGCACGGAAAGCTTCACCTTGAAATCATCCCAGATACCGAACTGGGCGCGGCTCTTCACCCAGGCGATGCAGGAACGCACATTACTCGAATCGATGGGGAGTTGCTCGGTGCGGATGATGCGGAAGCCGAGGAAGGAATCCAATCTGCCTTCGGCCAGGGCGCGCACGGCATTGTAGTCGAAGCTGGAGACCTCCTGCTGCTGAAGCAGAGCGTTGATCTGGCTGCTGGTACAAGCCAGCACCAGCTCATCACCATAGGCGCGGCGCTCATCGCTCCATGCTTCATTCTGCTGCAGAATGGTGAGGGCACGGCGCAGCTTGCCCACCGTCAGGTTGCTGGCAACGGCACTTCCGCTTTCCACAAAGTCCTCGGCCACGGTCTGCGTGGTCGGCAGAGTCACGGAGGTGGTACCGTTCTCTCCGGTGTAGTTTGCGCCCAGGAAGGCATCAATCATCACCTTGTCCATGCAGCGGCCGGCAGCAGCGCGCAGACTCTCAATCGTCTTGCTCACCGGCACATCGATATTGGCGAGTTTCTTGGCATCAAACTCATCAAAACCGACAGCCTTGGTGAAGATTTTGGGGTGAATCACGCGGCGGGTGGTAGGTGCTTCATTCACCACGGTGCTCTGCATGCGGGTCGTTTTCTCCGTGAAACTCAGAAGCCCGTACTGGTCAAAGGCGGCCATCTTGCCGGTGAGTCCGCTTTCCACGGTGACATACTTATCGAGTCGCGAGACCTCCTGCTGCAGGTAGCTGCCCCACTTCTCGGAATATTTAATCTGGTAGTTGCTTTCGATATCAGCCATAGTGGTAATTGTTGTAATTCAGTTCAGCGGCAAATCGGCTGCTTTGCGATTGCCCGTGCGGGGGTCGGGGGCCGCGCGGCCCACCAGCTCTCCGTTCTTGCGAATTAAGGTGGCCGTGGGCTCTTGCCGGTGCCCATTAAAACACCGCCATTCCCCTTTGTCAGCAAAAGAACACAAGGGGTTACCGCTTTCCGCACGGAA
This sequence comes from uncultured Akkermansia sp., assembly GCA_964611765.1. Classification (GTDB taxonomy): domain Bacteria; phylum Verrucomicrobiota; class Verrucomicrobiia; order Verrucomicrobiales; family Akkermansiaceae; genus Akkermansia. The sequence goes on from CAZTAX010000089.1 coordinate 5,704, forward strand.
AAGCGTACACCCTCCCTTCACATTTGCACGCTGTCTTTCATTTCACTTGCGGGGGACGGCAAAAATATGCTACATTAACCGTCCGATGGCTACACTCTGCATTCTGGATGGCATGGCGCTCATCTACCGCGCTTTCTACGCCTTTATCAACAACCCCATGCGCAACTCCACGGGGCTGAACACCTCGGCCATGTTCGGCTTCATCAACACCGTGGTGCATCTCATCGAAAAAGAAAAGCCAACGCACATTGTAGCCTGTCTGGACCCCAGCGGCCCCACCTTCCGCCACGAGCGATTCCCGGAATACAAGGCCAACCGCCAGGCCATGCCGCAGGAACTGCGCGACTCCATCCCCTGGATTGTGGATATCCTCTCCGCCATGCGCATCAAGACCCTGCGCATGCCCGGCTACGAGGCAGATGACCTCATCGGCACCATCACCCGCATGAGCGACGAAGCCGGCGGCATGCACGCCTACATGGTCTCCAAGGACAAAGACCTGGGGCAGCTGCTCTCGCCCACCTGTTCCTTCTGGAGGCCGGGCAAGAAAGGCAGCGATTTCGAAACCGTGGGCGTGCAGGAATTTCTGGAGGAATGGGGCATTGCCGACCCTCGCCAGATTATCGACATTCTGGCCCTCATGGGCGATGCCTCGGACAACATCCCCGGCGTACCCGGCGTGGGCGCCGTATCGGCCAGGAAGCTCATCACCCAGTTCGGCAGCATTGAGGAAATGCTGGCCCGCAGTGCCGAAATCAAGGGCAAGATGCGCGAAAAAATTGAACAGAACGCCGAGGCGGCCCGCCTTTCCTACGAACTGGTCACCATCCGCCGCGATGTACCCGTGGAACTGAAGCTGGAGGACTGCAAAATTAAGGATTTCGACACCAGAGCACTGGGCGAGATTCTGCAGAAGCTGGAGTTCAAGGAACTGGCCCGCAAGCTCTGCGGCACCCAGCCCAGCGATGCCGACCTGGGCGAGCTCTTCGCCGCCGCAGCGCCCCCCGCCGCAGCAGAAAGCACCGAGGGCGAGGTGCAGATGGCTCTCTTCGCCCTGCCCCGGCTCACGGATATCAACTCCACCCCGCACCAGTACCACCTGGTCAACACGCCCGAGGCCCGCGCCGCCCTGGCTGCCCGCATGGAGCAGGCCCCCCGCTGGGCTTTCGATACCGAAACCACCGGGCTCGACCCGCTCATGGATAAAATGCTGGGCTTCTCCGTGGCTATCGATGAGCACGAGGCCTACTACATCCCCGCCGAGGAAGAAGGATGGCTGGATTGCTTTGCCCCCGCCTTTGCCGGCAGCGCCGAGAAAATCGGGCTCAATGCCAAGTTTGACATCCAGGTGCTGCACCAGGCCGGGCTGGTGGCGAACGGTCCCTTCTTCGACTGCATGCTGGCCCACTGCGCGCTTTACCCCGAGCTGCGCCACGGCATGGATGAAATGGCCGAGGCTCTGCTGCAATACAAAACCATTCATCTGGAAGACATTGCCGGCAAGGGTAAGGAGATGGACACCGCAGCCGTTCCCGTGGAAACCATGGCCGAATACGCCGCAGAGGATGCGGATGTAACCCTGCGCCTGTACCATGTGCTGCAGCCGCAGCTGGTGGAAGCCGGACAGGAGGAACTGATGCGCCGCATCGAGTTCCCGCTCGTCCCCGTGCTTGCCGGTATCGAGGAGGAAGGCATGCGCGTGGAGCCGGAGTTGCTGCAAAAGAGCTCCGATGAGCTCGGTGCGCAGATTGAAACCATCCGCGCCCGCATCGACGCCCAGGTGGGCCGCCCCCTCAACCTGAACTCTCCCAAGCAGCTCGGCGAGCTGCTCTTCGATGAAATGAAGCTGCTCGCCAAACCCAAAAAGACCCGCACCGGCCAGTATGTAACGGACGAGGAAACGCTGCGCAAGCTGGTGCCCCTCTCCCCGCTGGTGGCGGATATTCTGGAATACCGCGAAATGAGCAAGCTGAAAGGCACCTACCTGGATGCCCTGCCCCGCTTCATTTCGCCGCGCGATGGCCGCATCCACTCCACCCTCCTGCAGATGGTCACCGCCACGGGCCGCCTGGCTTCCCAGAACCCGAACCTGCAGAACATCCCCGTGCGCTCCGAAGCCGGCAAACTCATCCGCCGCGCTTTCGTGGCCCGCGATGCGCAGCACAGCATCCTCTCTGCCGACTACTCGCAGGTGGAGCTGCGCCTCATGGCCGCCCTCTCCGGCGACCCCGGCATGATGGCCGCCTTCACCTCCGGCCGCGATATCCATGCCGAAACCGCCGCCCGCATCTACGGCGTGCCGCATGAGGAA
>CAZTAX010000090.1:0-7778 GCA_964611765.1 uncultured Akkermansia sp.
GGTGGCGGTGCAATGTATCACCAGATATTCCATGCGTGCCATAAGTTTGTTTTTTTTACATTATTATAATATATCACCCCGGACTCCGGGGCTCACCGCCTATACTGCGGCGCTCACGATTGCCGCCATGGCGTTTTTGTCGGTCAGTGGCAGACAGATAGCCCACATGCGGAAGTTCACCATGTTGCGGTGATACAACGGATCTTTCGACGCCTCGCTGTGGTAGAACTGTACCGAGCCCTCGGCCTTCATTATGCGACCGGTGTACATCGCCACGCTCGACTGCTTGTCGGTCGTGCCGGGTAGTGCGCCCCACGCAAGTTTCTTACCGCTCGCGTTGTAGTAGGGAGTACCGTTGTACTCATACACGTCGAAGCCGTAGATGCGGGCTATCTTACCCTCGGTCTGGTTGATGTTGTAATGCTCGCGGAACTGCTGTTCGCTGGTGAGAAGGTCGTTCACGTGTTCGCTACAAAGCACCAATACACGGTCCTTCTGGGGTATGCCCATCGCGTCGAACTTACCTTTCAGCGTCAGCAGGTCGGCAAAAGTCATACGTTTGTGGGTGCCGTCGGCACTGGCAGCGCCGGTGGTCGTTATCACGGGGCAACCCTCGCCATCGGCGGCAGGTGCTATCGCGTGAATACCTTTACGGCGTATCGCCTCTTTCAACGCCTCGCGGTGACGTTCTTGCACGCTCGCCATCTTGTCATAACTTACGGCATGCAGTTCGTCGTCGGTTACGGGAGTCGCGGTAGTGTCGAACTTGTCGAGAGAGATAGGTTTGTCGGTATCGTCGAGCGACACTATATCCAGCGGGTAGGTCGTGTTGTTTACCAATACTTCGGGATCTCCGCCCAGTTCGGTGAAGTGTATCACGTCGTTATTCACGTATTGGTTGTAAGACTTGATGCGATCCCACCAACCGAGGCTCTCGGCAGCGGTACGGAACTTCTTTATCATCTCGCCCGTCCATATCTCGGTAAACACGCCGACACACAACCCGCCGGTAGGCAGGAACGCGCCACATACCAAAGAAATCACGTTACCGGCGATGGCTCCCGCCATCATGTTTCCACCCAATACGGTGAATATCGCTCCGCCCATAAAGGCGTTTACCGCTACTGCGGTCATTACGGCAAATGCCGCCATTAAATACTTTTTCATACTGCTTTTATTTTCTGTTTAATGATTGTTTAATGCGTTTACAATTCTACGTTGTACTCGGCCTTGTACAGGCGGGCATATTCGGCGGGGTTCTCCTCTTTGAGCTTGGCGATGTTCTCGGCCGGCACTTCGCTCAACTTGGTGAAGGTGGCGTTTCGGCCCGCGCCGTCGTTTCGTTGATTGATAATGTCGGTAGGCTTCTGAGCCGGTTTCATCAACGACAATGTCTCGCGCAGGCAATCGATACCGGCGGTTTTGCCCAGGTTCATAAAATGCTCTTTCTTGTCGGCGGTGATTTTCTTGGCGCTCACGGCGTCATCTACCAGTGCGGTGAGGTTGGCCAACATCAACGCGTCGGCACGTTCGGCTTGCTCTTTCAGGCCGCTCACGGCCTTCATTACTTGCTCGTCGGTTGCCTCTGCGGGCAATCCGAGCAGATTCAATAGTTCTTTGTTCATACGTTTTTCTTTTATGTTTGATTGGTTATCATAGTTCTCTGTTTTCATCAGCGGGAGAGCCTCGCACTCACCGCCGGCCGTGAGGTGTAACACCCGCCCCGCGGTATCGTACAGACATAGGGCCTCGTCGTTGCTGCCTATATCCACCACCGACACCTCTATCAGTTTGCTCTTGGTAATCGTGGGGCGTGTCTGCCCGGCGAGTAGCATACCCGGCTCGGTACTCGTATCCCGTATCTCAATACCTGCCGACACCATACGCAGGAACCCGTTGTTCCACTTGTCAGCTATCTGTTTGGCAAACTCATCGTTCATGTCGAATACCGGCGTACCTATCAGTCGGTCGCCATCGACACGCACATTCTCCATGCGCCCGATGGGCAGGTTACGCCCGTCGAACGGGCGATTGTGCATAAACAGCAATATCGGATTGCGCTTGTATTGCTCGCAATCGATACCGGCCGTCAGCACGCGGGAACCATAGCTGTTGAGCCCGCTCGTTGATATTATTACCTCTTTACTTTCCATATCGTTTGTCTTAAAAAAACGGTTGCAATCTTTTGGTGTAAGATTGCAACCTGTAACAATTTCACAATCTTGTTTTACCTTCCATTGCTTGACAATAGCATCGCAAAATTGGCTATTCCCCACGCCCACAACAAAAAGAGTGTAAAACTTTTACACTCTTTTTTATCTCCCCGCCATTTTACCCCATTTTTGCCTCACATAATACGTAAATGTAGGGACACTCGGTTCGAAATACTCGATAAGCGAGAGCAGAGCCGTACTTGTACGGGCTATGCCGAGCGTGAGAGTATTCTACAAGTAAGTGTCCGTCTAAAAAATATACAATGACAAAGAAAGAAATCGAAGAAAAGCGAGAGTTCGCCCGACTGCTCTATATGCAGGGGGAACAGCAGAAAATTATTGCTGACAAAATAGGTGTGTCTGCACAGACAATAACCAAGTGGGTAAACGATGGCGGGTGGCAGGAACAGCGTGCAGCTTCCAACATCACACGCCCCGAACTGGTAAATAAACTACTGCTGACAATCAACAAGCTTATTGAACAAGTAAACGAAAGCGAAGATCCGGAAGCAATAAACGGGCTGGGCGACAAGTTGGCAAAACTATCTACCACCATTGAACGCCTCGACAAAAAGGCAAGCATTGTGGATGTAGTAGAGGTGTTTATGGCTTTCAGCAAGTGGCTACAATTCCGAATGTCGTTTGATGACGAGGTTACACCTGAACTGTTGCGCACCATCAACAAGTATCACGACTTATATATCACCGAACTGCTTCAAAGCAAGTTTAATTAAATAACCTATGGCAACAAAGGCAAACATAAATGATGCCCTTGAACAATGGAAAAAGCACTGCGAAACGGTGCAGAACTCGACGACCATCAACGCCGCCGAGACACCCCGTGAGAAGTCGGCCCGCATCAAACGACTGCGAGCCGACTATGCCGCCTTTGTCGATTACTATTTTCCTCACTACACCGTAAACCCCGAGACCGGGAAGTCCACGCCCTGCGCCGACTTCCACATCAAAGCCGCCAATAAAGTGAAGAAAGAACGCAACCTTCGAGCCGTGTTCAAGTGGCACCGCGGAGCGGCCAAGTCCACCCATATGGACGTGTTCATTCCCCTTTGGCTCAAATGCCAGGAGGTGAAGCAGCTCCATGTGATGGTGCTCGTGGGAAAGAGCGAGGACAATGCCGCCACACTGCTCGGCGACATTCAGGCCGAGCTGCAATACAACGGTCGCTATATTCACGACTTCGGGCAACAGTACAACAATGGTTCGTGGGAGAATGGCGAGTTCGTGACCAAAGACGGCACCGCGTTTTTTGCTCGTGGCAGGGGGCAGTCGCCTCGTGGTCTCCGCTATCGCAGCCATCGTCCCGACTATATCGTCATCGACGACCTCGACGATGACGAGCTTTGCGAAAGTCCCGCCCGCGTCACCCGGCTCACAAACTGGGTGCGCGAGGCGCTTTTCGGAGCGCTTGACGGCGGTCGTGGTCGCTTTATTATGGTGGGTAACCTTATCGCCAAAAACAGCGTGCTCTCAGGCATCGCCGCCACCGACGGCGTACACGTATCACAGGTAAATATCCTCGATAAGAACGGTAACGTGTCGTGGGCCACCAAATGGACGCCCGACGAGGTGCGCGAGATAGAGCGATTTCAGGGATACCGCTCCTTTCAGAAGGAGTATATGAACAACCCCATCACCGAGGGCGCCGTATTTCGCCAAGACTGGATAAAGTGGGGCAAAATGCCCGACCTCCGAAAGTTCGACGAACTGGTACTCTATATCGATCCCTCTTTCAAAGGCACCACCAAGAACGACTACAAGGCCGCCAAACTATGGGGTAAAATCGGCACGGAACTGTGGCACATCAAGGCGTTTGTGCGTCAATGCAGCGTGGCCGAGATGGTGCGCTGGCTCTACGACCTCTACGAGTGGTCCACGGCCCGGGGCGTCGCCATCAAATGGTACATGGAGGCCAACTTCATGCAAGATACCATACTCGACGAGTTCCGCCGAGAGGGCGATATGCGGGGCTATCAGCTCCCCATCAGGGCCGACCGCCGTAAGAAACCCGACAAATTCCAACGCGTCGAGGCCATCAGTCCGCTATGGGAGCGGGGATTCGTCTCCTACAACGATACCGAGCGCAACGATCCCGATATGCTCACCGGCATAGACCAGACACTCGCCTTCGAGAAGGGCATGCGCGGTCACGACGACGCACCCGACGCCGACGAGGGCGCTATATGGTACCTCCAACGCGATACACGCATCAAGAACATGCCGATCTCCATCGGCCGACGAAATAACGCTAAAAACATATTATGGTAACTACATTCCTCACCATCGACGACTACCGCGGTGTGTGCGACACCTACGAGCTCGACACGCTCACAGCCAACACCGACAACCGCCTCACCTGCGAGGCGGCCGCCATAGAGCACATAAGCAGCTATATACGCCACCGTTACGACGTTACGAAGGTATTCTCGGCCACCGGCTCAGAGCGTAACCCGCTCATCGTGCAGTGTGCCGTGAATATCACCCTCTACCTGCTCAGCCACCGATTACCCCAGAGCATGGGGCACGAGCGACGCGAATGTCTCTACAACGACTCCATTTCGTGGCTGCGCGACGTGCAGAACTCCAAGGCCTCGCCGCTACTGCCTACCTATACCGACGAGACCACCGGCGAGACCGATACGCACAACCCCGTGCGATTCGGTTCCGGAACCCCAAACCGCTACGATTATTAAACGACAATTATATGGACTTTAAATACCGATTAAAAAGCTATTTCGCACGCCTCGCCGGCGTGTCGCCCTACGCCACCTTTGCCCGTGGGGCGAAAAACATACAATCGGCCCGGCTCATCTCCGAGCTTATGATGCGCACCGACAGCCTCACCAAAAAAGATGTGGGTACTTGGAGACAGGCCTGGCAACAGGCTATCGATGTCGAAAGTCCCAACCGGGGCACCCTGCTCGACATCTATACCGACTGCCTTGTGGATCTGCACCTGACCGGTTGCATCGGTCAGCGCAAAGGCAAGACCTTGCAGAAGCGATACCGATTGGTGGGCAAAGACAGAAACGAAAACAGCGAGGCCACGAAGTTGTTGGAGCGTGAATGGTTCTACGATTTTGTAGGGCTCGCACTCGACAGCCGTTTCTTCGGTCACTCGCTCATACAACTGGGCGATGTCGTTTCGAGCGACAGCGGTCCGCGCTTCGACGGCGTGACGCTCATTCCCCGCAAGCATGTCGTACCCGAGTATGGCGTTATCACCCGCGAACCCTGCGACAACTGGCGCGGCGGTCTCTCTTACCGCGATGGTGATTTCGCCGACTGGGTTATAGAGGTGGGCGATCCCTACGACCTCGGTCTGCTGCTCAAGTGTGCCCCGCAGTGCATCAGCAAAAAGAATATGCTCGCCTTCTGGGACAAGTTCGGCGAGATTTTCGGTATGCCCATGCGCATATTTCGCACCAACACCACCGATGCCGGCGAAATATCCCGGCTCGAAAACACCGCCGACAGAATGGGCGAAGCCCCCTGGGCCGTGCTGCCCGACGGCACCGACTTCGAGATAAAAGAATCCTCTCGGGGCGACGCCTACAACGTGTATGACCGTCGCGTGGACCGTTGCAACAGCGAAATATCCAAGGGTATTCTCATGCAGACGATGACCATCGACTCGGGCAGCTCGTTGTCGCAAAGCGAGACGCACCTGGAGATATTCGAGGACGTGGTGGAGGCCGACGCCCGCATGATACGCAATGTCATCAACGACCGGCTGCTGCCCCTGATGGTGAAGCACGGATTTCCCGTGGCCGGACTGCAATTTGAGTGGGACGACGCGGCGACATTCACACCGGCCGAGATACGCGAGGAGGAGCGCCTGCTGCTCGAACGCTTCGAGATAGATCCGCAGTACTTCATCGACAAGTACAATATACCCATTATAGGCCCACGTGAGACAAATCCCGACTCTTTTTTCGCCTAAGCCCCACCATGGGAGTGGGGCTGCGCGAGCAGTACGGGGCGTTCAACACCGCCCTGCAATCGCTGTATGACGACGATACATTACTGTTGGCCGAGCGGGAAAAAAACTTTGAGTTCGACGACGCGGTTTTCGACGAAGCCGTGCGCCGGGTGTACGACTTGCAGGGATTCGATGCCGAGAAGCTCGCCGATCCGGCTATACGCGAACTCATTACTGAGACCGCCCGCATACTTGGTGCCGCCATTGATAAAGGATTAGTAGGGACGCTTGGCTCAAGCGTCCGAGGTTCCGAGAGTAAAAGCGCGACACAAGCGCCCCCTGCCCCCACGGACTCCGTGGAGCATGAGGTGCCCGAAACACTGCGCTACGCCCTCGAGAACAACGCCTTCACCTTCTCGGGCTTCAAGACCTTTCACTGTATGCGTGAGGTGGGCCTGTCGCTCACCAACGACGAGGGCCACATAAAACCCTTTGCCGAGTTCCTGACCGATGTGAAGAAGATAAACCAAAAGTATAATCACCACTACCTCGAAGCCGAGTACAACCACGCCGTGGCCGCCTCGCAGATGGCCTCGCGCTGGCACGACTTCGAGCAAGACGGCGACGACTACAACCTGCAATATCGCACCGCCGACGACGACCGGGTGCGCGAGGATCACGCCGTGCTTCACAATACCACCCTGCCGCCGAGCGATCCCTTCTGGGATAAGTATTTCCCGCCCAACGGCTGGAACTGCCGTTGTACCGTCGTGCAGGTACGGAAAGAGAAATACCCCGTATCCGATCCTGCGCTGGCTATGCTCCGCGGTGACAACTGCACCGACGGCGAGAAAAAGAAGATTTTCCGTTACAACCCCGGCAAATCCCTCGAACTGTTCCCACCCAAGCACCCATACTACAAAGTACCGGCAAAAGTAAGACAGGCTGTAGAAGTGGCAGAAGTTTTACGAGAAGATGTATATAAACATGGAAAAGGGGTAATACGTATCAGTGAACATGTCGATCGCAACGATAGTGACTATGGAAAACTATTGGAAATTGCCGAATATTTCGCTAATGATGGGGCTGAGGTACGCCTTACCCCTAAAATGGCACGTCCCCCGAAATTTAAATATGATGCGGTATATAAGTCGCTCATTGGCACGAAGTACGAAGGAAAATGCCCCGATCTTTGTATCGATGGAAAATGGTACGAACATGAAGGATTTACATCAGACAACCCTAAAAAAGCATTTAAAAATATGCTTAATCATGGTCTAAAACAATCTGACCGATTAATTATAGAAGAACCAGACCTAACAGACGCTTATATGAAACGTGTAATTAAACAAAGAGTCTTTGATAAACAATCAATATCAGAGGTTTGGGTAAAAGATGGGGAAAAAGTAAGACCATTATATAAAAAGTCAGAGGAATGATTGCTCATTCCTCCTTCTGGCAACGAATCGGTAGTCATTAGCTACGGAATCGTTATTGCAAATATACAAACTATTTCGTAAATAACAATATATCATGCAAAAAATAAAGAAAAATATTATCGACTACCTACCTGCAGAGTCAACCAGCAAGTGCAACATTACGAAATAAATTTGTAAAAGCACTCT
>CAZTAX010000091.1:0-7753 GCA_964611765.1 uncultured Akkermansia sp.
AATCGGTTTACTTGCCGGAGAGGGTGAATATCCAGTTGCAGAATAATTGTTCCAATGCGTTTTATTTCCCTCTTCCTACGCGTGTCCCATGGATTTTGTAAGCAATATAAATATCAGCAACCTTTGGAAGAAGCCCCCCCCTCAGCTCGATAAATGGGAATTGGGCGAGCAGTTGGCGGACAGAACGTCCGCGGAATTTTGAGCCCCGCCCACCGGCGGGGCGCCACAATAGAGCCCAGGGTGTAGCTGCGTCAGCAGCGGAACCCTGGGTATGGAACAAAGAATGACCAGAACCCCGAACGAAGTGAGCGGGTGGCAGATGTTGATGCGCGTTGACATCTAAATAATCAATGATTAAGATAAACAGGCTGTTCATTTGAGTCTGCCACCCCGCCAGCTGGCGGGGTTCCGTTTCATTTCTTCATTAACCCCGGGGCTTACGCCCCGGGCTAAGGAAAGTATCGCCCTTACGGGCTCAAAGTTCCTCGGACTTTCAGCCCGATAAACATCAATTTGTCGGGCTGGATTGAGTTTTTAGATTCCCAAATCGAGAGTCCACCCGCAGCCGGGTGGACTCTTTTTCAGAAAAATTTTCCCTTATATACTGGTAGATAGTGTTCCCTCTGTACTTTTCGCTTTACATGGCAGCAAGAATCCGTTATTCTCGCGGGTGGTGCCACCCAGGGAACCACTGTATCTCCGTATAAACATTTTCCCCATCAAACAATATGAAACTCCACCTGAATCTCACATTACGCCGCGCGCTCATTGCTGCCATGTCCATGGTAGCGCTGCACACGGCAGAGGCTGACCTGACCACCAAGTACAATGGTCTGAATGCCTACCTCACCGGCAACGGGACGCTGACCCCTGATCAGTGGAACGATATCTGGAACAAGCACAAGTCCGGCACCCTCACCATCGGCACCTACCAGGGCACGGCTGTTGTGGAGCTGAGTGGCAGCACATACAACAAGGGGAGTGATATCTACCTCGGTGGCGTGGGGTACGACTCCAACACCTCTGTAGCCAACAATGGTGAACTTATCGTCAACCAGGCAACCAAGCTGAATGTCAACGTTCTCAACGTCGGCAACAGTCAGGTAGGCGGCACCGGCTACCTCACGGTATGTGGCGGTGCAGTCACCGCCGACTCGGCTCTCTATGTCGGCGTGAACGCCGGCAGCGGCAGGGTGTATGTGAGCGATGGCGGTTCCATCACCATCTCCTCCGGCAAAAACGGTGCCGTATTCGCCATGAGCCACCGCGGCATCGGCGGCCTTACGGACACTGTGACTCTGAACGGCAGCACCATCACCGTGGGTGCCAGGGGCGGGGTGACGGACTGCACCTCCATCGGCCACAGCGGCGGCACTGCCACACTGAGCCTGGAGGAAGACAGCACGGCCAATTTCTACGACCAGCTCGTCGTGGGCGAAATGGGCGGCAGCAACGGCACCATCCACGTGCACGGCAGCACCCTGAACATGGGTTCCACCACCGTGCTCGGTGCCGCCGCCGGTGCCACGGGCATCATCTGCATTGAAGACGGCACCGCCCAAGGCGCCGATGCCCTGGTAATCGGCAGCAAGGGCACTGGCCAACTCGATATGAAGGGTGACAATGCTTCCCTTGCAGCCAACTCCATCGAACTGGGTGACGCCGTCGGCTCCAAGGGCACCATCGATGCCGATGGCGGCAGCATCAAGACCAATCTGCTTACCATCGGCACCGCCGGCAGCGGTTCTGTTACCTCAGCCGCCAGCATCACGGCCACCGACATCATCCTCGGCAGGGAAGCGACCGGCACCGGCTTTCTGAAAACCAAGGGCAGCGTGGAAACCGACAATCTGTATGCGGGTTACAAGGGCACCGGCACCGTAGAAGTAATCGAAGGCACCCTGAAAGCCACCAACGCCTATATCGTAGGCGCTGGCAGCGTTTTGAGCACCTATGCCGGCACCACCACGCTTGCCAAGGCCACCGTGCTGGCCGGCAAACTCACCACCGAGGAAACCAGCAGCACCACGGTAACTGATGAACTCTTCCTCGATGCTGACGGCACTGTGGATAACTCGGGCACCACCTATATCGCCAATGCCACCGTGGCAGAAGGTTCCATCACCAATAGCGGAGAGCTGGCCACCGACACCCTCACCGTGAATGGCGGCGCAGACACCGACAATTCCTGGAGCATCATAAACCGCGGCACCTGGAACTCCAGGACTTCCACAACCAACTTCGGCAACATCGAAAACTCCGGCACCTGGAACTCCGCGACTTCCACAACCAACTTCGGCACCATCGTCAACTCCGGCACCTGGACTGCCACCGGCAAGACCACCAGCACCGTCGGCACCATCGACAACGCCGGCACCCTCAATGTGAGCGGAGAGCTGACCACCGGCACCGTGACCGGCACCGGCACCGGCACTGTTGCCATCGGCGGCACTTGGAGCATCACCGGGAATACCCTTCAGAACACCATCACCAATAATGGCAAAGTCACCATCTCCGGCAACGGGATTATCAATCTTACCGGCAAGCTCGGCGGCAGCGGCACCACCACCATCCTGGTAAACGCCACCACCACCGGCGGCAGTACTCCTGTCATCAGCACAGGCGAGGAAGACGACTCTCACACCATCAAAGTCGAGATTGACATCAGTTCTCCCACCGAACTGCTGGGCAAGACCGTAAACTTCATCCAGGTGGGCGAAACGCTGGTCGGCCTCAGCCAGAAAGACGCTTTCACACTGGTGAATGGCAACGATGACGCCGCGTATGACTGGAAAACCGACAGCATCAACTACGCAAACGAGCAACAGGAAAACACCAACGTTACCAGGAAACTGTACTTCACCCAGAGCGAAGGCAGTGCCGATGGCGTGACCACAGGCATGACCTTCACCGGGACCGCCATCACGAAGGGCTCAACGGTGGAATCCTACAACATTGCCGAAACCGAAGCCGTGAAGGCCGAACAGGAGGTGACAGAAGCTCCTGTTATAACCGAAACAACTGACGATAATGGCGTAACGATTACTACTACTGCCACCACCACCATCACCTCTACGGTTAAGGAAGAGAAAGGCTCCTCCATCAGCAGTGACGACAGCGTGGTGACCTCTGCCGTGGTGGGTATGGCCGGCAGTGAGAAAACCAACGTCATTCTCGGCAAGAACGTGGAAAGCGCGGAGACCGATACCGGCAAGGTTCAGGCCAAAATAGTGTCCATCGACAAAGTGGAGGCGGATGGCAGTATAACGAACATTGCCACTTCCGGCGTGGGTCTCGTATTCAGCGGCGAGGTGAGCCAGATTGCAACAACCGGCAGCAAAGCCGTGATCGGTTTCGAGGACGGTGCCACAGGTGCCATTGAGAAAACTACCACCACAAAAACAGAAACCTCAAGTACCGGTAGTGATAAGGTCAGCGTTTCGGAAGTTGTTGGAGAGCCGACCACGGAGGAAGTGAGAACGGTAGACGTGATTCAGGTGGAAAAGGGTGCCAAGGTTACCCTGGCCGGCGACACGTCCGAAAATGGCGAGCACATGGTCGTTCACGCCACCCACGCTCTGGAAGTTTCCGGCACAGCGGACGAGAAGGTCGTCATCAACCTGGACAAGGTGACCATGCACGTGGGCGGTGCGGAAGATGCTGATGTGTTCAAAACATACGAATACGAGGATGAAAACGGTAATGTGCAGAAGGGGCAGGTGGAGACCGAGCACCACATCACCACCAACTCAGAAATCAAGCATGCAGAAATCAACCTGAGCAACGGTACGGTTCTTTCCTTCCAGCAGATTCATGACTCGGACTCCGGCCTCTGGAACGCTTCCGCCACGTTCGAGGACTGCGTGATTAACCAGACCGCCGATACCACGCTCGGCAGCGAGGAAGAACACATGGACACCATCGAGCTGAATAACTGCACCGTGACGGGCACCGGCGAGCTCCGCAACTTCAAGATGACCGGCGGCACACTCATTGCCGGTAACTCTCCCGGCATCAGGCTTCTGAGCTCCGGCGAAATCGAAGACGCCAAGGTGGGTGTCTACTTCATCACCGGCGACTCCGCCGGGTGGAACTTCAGCGGCTCCAACAGTGACTACGAAAACACCCTTTCCATTTACAAAGTGGAGAGCCCTGTAACGCTCAATGGTGCGGAATTCTTCGTGACCTATGAACAACCGTCCGACGGTGCGTACGCGGAATCCGACGCAACGTCTCTGAACAACAAGTTCCGGGATGGCGCCAGCATCACGCTGATTGAAGGCTATGAGAACCTCTCCGGCACCTACACCTTCGATGAAGCCACCCTGCCCACGCTCGACGAAGAGTTCGAGTGGGATACCACCCGCCTGCTGACCACCGGCCAGATTTTCGTGGTGCTCAGCGAGGTGCTGGAGGAACCGACCCGCATCGCCAACACCCTGGTGAGCGCCGGCGAGACCGTGCTGAACTTCGGCCGCCTGGCTGAGGCTCAGGCCAGCCTGCGCAAGGCCGGCACCACCCGCACCTGGGGCAGTGCCATTGCCATGTTCGACAGCATCGACTCCGGCAGCACCACCAACGGCTACGATTACAGCAACTGGGGCGCAGCCGTGGGTGTGGACCACGCCTTCACCAAGAACACCGTGGTGGGTGTCGCCTTCGGCTGCAGCTGGGGTGAAAACGAGCCCGAGAACGGCACGGAGCACTACGATGCCGGCAGCATCGACCAGGATGCCAGGATGATTGCCCTCTACGGCGTGCACAAGTTCCGGACCAAGGGCCTGCTCAACGATGTGAAGCTGAACGCTTTCGCCGCCTACGGCATGTTCGAGAACGACAGCACCCGCACCAACCTGAAGAATGGCCACAAGGCCAAGGCCGAGTGGGATTCTGATGCCTGGGTGCTCAGCGCCTCCCTCTCCCGCGATATCACCACCGATAACGGCGTGGTCATCACTCCCTTCGCAGGCGTTGAATACACCACCGCCGGCATGGATGACTTCTCCGAGCAGGGCAAGAGCTACTCCGCCGACTACAGCGCTGATGAGGACTACAGCAACCTCTCCGTCAAGGTGGGTGTGACCGTGAGCAAGACCTACGGCAGCTTCACCCCCTATGCCAGCATTGCCTACATCAACGATGTGGACCGCACCGCCGGCGAAGTGACTGCCACCGGTCGCGACACCATCACCGGCAAGAGCGCCCTGCCCGGCCGCAATGCCTTCGAAATCGGCGTGGGTGCCACCTGGCAGCTCACCGAGAACCTTGACGTGAACGCCGGCTACTCCGCCGAAATCCGCGACAAGGCCACTGAGCAGAATGCCCGTGTGGGTATCGGCTACACCTTCTGATAACAGCAGCAAGGTATTGCAATTCACAAAAAAAGCTCCTCCGGCAACGGTGGAGCTTTTTTTGCAGGGGTGCGGAGAAGCTGCGCCATAAATGGGTTGGGCATAGAGCCCCGATGACAACAAAATCACTTCCCATATACCTGAAAAGGCGCTATAACAGAACGCGATGCCGATTTGCCCCAAATGCTCCTCTTCCTTTCACAATGGCGCAGTAGAAATGTGCCCTGCCTGTGGCTACAGTATTGAGCAGGCAAATAAAATGCTGGGTGAAGGGCAGGTGGAGTTCACCCGCGTAGTGGATGCTGCCGGAGCCCTGACTCACCAGGAGCGACTGGAGCTCATGCGGGCCCTGGAGCAGATGGAACGCCGTATCCGCCCGGTAGCACTCTGCGTCTATATCACGGATGTGGGCCAGGCAGACGAGCTGCGCACACACGCCCACTGGATTCTGAATCACGCCCGCATCCACCACCCGTCCTTCGGCAAACGCGAGCAGCTCCGGGCCATTGAAGATGCCGAGCTGCGCGAGCGCCGCCCGGGAGAATCCCGCCCGGCACAGGAACCGGAGCAGAACTGGTTCGCCCGCACCTGGACCGCCCTGCGTGAGTTCGTGATGGACGCGCTGCACCCCCTGCCCCCGCCGGTCCGGCATGAGTGGATGCTCATTCTCGTGCTGGATGTGCAGCTGGAAATGGCCTGTTTCTCCTGGGGCTATAAGCTGGACCCCTACATTGACCCCGACCGGATTAACACCTGCATCAAGAGCGCACAGCTGCAGTTCCGCGAACGCGCCACCGTCACCGCCCTCAAAAAGGTGATGCGCAAGGCAGTGCGGCGCATAGCCGTGGCGGCCCGTTCCAAAAATCCCATTCTGCGCCGCATGCAGAAGATGAGCATTCTGGCAGGTGCTCTCGGTCTCCTGCCGAGCAGCAATGCCCTGGCCACAGAGGCACCCACCGCTCCGCCACCAGCCGGGACTCAGGCAGCCGCACCTGCCGCTACGGATGGCATGCCGCACTGGCGCGCAGAAGATTACCGCCACCTCATGGCAGGTGAGTTGCTCACGGGCTACACCTCCCTGTTCCCCCCCAAACCCACCCCGGAAGAAATCAAGGCTGAGGAAGAGCGCAAGAAGGAACTGCGCCGCCAGCAGCGCGAGCTGCAACGCCAGCGCAAACTCCCGGTGCAGACGAGCCGGCCATTAGAAAAACCGGAGGAAAGCGACACCCGCGTGCTGGGCCGCTACTGTGAGATCTACACCCGTCCGCCGCACGGCTCCGGCCTGAATGACCCGCAGGGACTTCTCACCACCGTGGAGCGCGAGGATGTGGAGCACGTGCTCCGCACCCTGAATGCCAATGCCCGATTCCGCATCTACGTGGCCGTTTTCAAAGGTGGGCAGGATATCCCCAGCGAGCTGGCGGTCGATATCCTGGTGACTGCCACCGCCCAGCCCTGTGAGTATGCAGTGCTCATGCGCTACCCCATCGGCAACCCCGCCGGTATCGAACTGGGGTACCAGGAAATCAAACCGGAGGAGCCCCGGCGCCACGAGTGGCTGCAGAAGGTACGCAGCGCCGCTGATGACGGCGGGGCCGACGGGCTCATGAGCGCCCTGCGCTGCCTCAGCAAGCTCATCACTCCGCTATCAGAAAATTTCACCCCGGTCACCGCCGCTGCCGGTGGTAAAACCGGCCTCATCTCCATCGATTTCAAAGAGAACACCAAACCGAAGAAACGCAGCATCAAAGACCGCATCCAGGAACTGTATGATAACCCGCTCTTCGTGCCCATGGTAGCCTATCCGCTCGGCATCATCGGTGGTCTGGCAGCCCTGTGGTTCATCTTCAACTGGCTCCGCACCTCATCCAAGCTGGTGGAAAGCGAGTCGGACCTGCGTCTCTCCTCCCCCTACGGCGCCGGCGTCAGCCGCTATGTGCGCTATATGGAGGGTACTGAGTCAGCCAGAGAGCGTCCTTTGTTCTAAGTCCGAGCCGCAGGCGAGGATATCGTCGCCCGCAGGGCGATATCGTCCGGCGCAGCCGGATATCGTCCCGTCTCCGCAGGAGACGGGATATCGTTCCCTATGACACCAGGCAGAAACGAAAACGTGCATTGGGAAACGAACAACCGGATTATACACCGGAGCTTTTGAGTTTCGAAGGGGGCGCTTTGTCCATAATACCCGGAAACGTAATTTAGAACCCGGTTAAACTCAAAAAATCGACTTTGGCGGGAATTCGGTGAGCCGTAGGCGAACGGAATTCTGAGCCCACGGAGTGGGCGGTATACAGCAGACAGGGGTGCAGCCGCGTAGCGGCGGAACCCCTGGTAAGAGATAAAACATAAAGGAACCCCGCAAGGGGTGGCATAAAGCGTTGCGCCATATTATTCTACGCATT
>CAZTAX010000092.1:0-7617 GCA_964611765.1 uncultured Akkermansia sp.
AAGTCTGGAGAGGGCAAAAATAGCTCAAGGTATGTCGCTTGTTAAGAGCTTACTTTACGATTGGAAAGTCAGCGGCTTACGCCGATGGAGGGGCTCAGAATGGGCTGCATGCCACCACACGCCGTTGGGGTGAGCACAGCGACCACCCCGATCGCGCGAAGTTGCGGGGTAAGCGAAGCGAACACCCCGCGAGCGAGCTCAACGCTGCCGCACGATAACCTCCCGCAGATATTTGCCCACATCCCCCCTCGTCAGCCCATCCCACCCACTCCGCCTATTAGAACGATTCCAAAGTAAGAAAATGAATCGCTGCTGCGGGGTGATGCAAGGCTATTCCGCAGTCTGCCACCCCGCCAGTTGGCGGGGTTCCGGGTTTATTATCACATGGAACCCAGAGCTTACGCTCTGGGCTACGGAAGGTGCCGCCCTGCGGGCTCAGAGTTCCCTGCGGCTGCGCCGCAATCGTGTCCCAAAGGACACGTGGATTTACGATTGACGATTGACGATTTACGAATGAAAAGTCAGCGGCTTACGCCGATGGTAGGAATTCGGGGTG
Source organism: uncultured Akkermansia sp. (assembly GCA_964611765.1). Taxonomy (GTDB): domain Bacteria; phylum Verrucomicrobiota; class Verrucomicrobiia; order Verrucomicrobiales; family Akkermansiaceae; genus Akkermansia. The sequence goes on from CAZTAX010000092.1 coordinate 557, forward strand.
AGCGCAGCGACCACCCCGCGACCCCAGCGAGCGCAAGGTATCGGGGCGAGCGAAGCAATAGCCCCGAAGCGCGAGCGCACGAGCGCACGCAACGCGCACAAGTCACGCCGCCCGAAAAAACAACCCTCCACCCCTCATCAGCCCATCCCCCCACAATCGTGTCCCAAAGGACACGCGGATTTACGATTGACGATTTACGATTGGAAAGTCAGCGGCTTACGCCGATGGTGGGGCTCGGAGTTCCCTGCAGCTGCGCCGCAGTCGCGCGGAGAGTTCGCTCGTATTGCATTAAACTTTAATGATTAATCAAGTTGTTTGCACAAAATTTGAGGGAATATGCAGCAAAAAATGCACAAAACTTGAGGGAATATGCAGCAAAAAATGCACAAAACTTGAGGGAATATGTAGCAAAAAATGCACAAAACTTGAGGGAAAATGGTAAAAAGGGCGGTGTTTCAGGGGGGAGGGGACACGGGGATTTACGATTGACTATTGACGATTGACTATTGACTATTGACGATTGACTATTGACGATTGACTATTGACGATTGACTATTGATTTGGAATTACCTGCGGCTGCGCCGCAGCGGAAATTCGGGGTGAGCGAAGCAACCACCCCGAAGCGCGAGCCCGCGAGAGCCCACCACGCGCCGCATAAGCGCGACCGCCCGAAAAAATACCCCGCCGGCCGCCACCGCCCCCCTCGTCAGCCCATCCCTCCCGCCTCGCCTATTAGAACGATTCCAAAGTCGGGTAAATGAATCGGCGCGGAGGGCTTCTCGATGATACGCCCTGGGTGAAAGAGCAGTGGCTGATACGCATTTCCTCTGTTCTGTCACCCGTTCCACGGGCTCCAATTTGCGTTTTTTGCATAGCAGGGGCTGCGCGAGCTGACGCTCGCTTACCCCTGCCTATGGTCTTTCACCCACTTACGTGGGCTCAAAATTCTGCGGACGTTCCGTCCGCCGCCGCCCCACGCAATCGCCCCGTCAAGCCGCGGTGCGCGAGGGTGCGGGAACGATATTCTGACCGTGCCGGTCAGAACGATATCCGACTGTTGTCGGACGATATCCACGCTACGCGTGGGCGATATTCAGGCCTGGCGGCCTGAACGATACGATGGTGGGGGAGATGATGACTGGGGTATGGAGGGAGACGAGGTCGAAGAGGGTGGCGGCGTCGTGCGGGGAGAGGCGGATGCAGCCGTGGGAGACGGGGGTGCCGAGGTGGGCAACGTCGGCGGTGCCGTGGATGTAGATGAAGCGGGAGAGGGTGTTGGCGTTGTGCGGTTCGAGGCCGCGGAGGGTGAGGATGCGGGAGAGGATGGCATCTTCCCCGCGGCTGGCGGCGGGGTGGAGACCGACGGGGATGCGGCCTCGGAAGACGGTGAGCAGGGGGGCGTTTTCTCCGTGCATGGAGTGGATGGCAAAGCGGCCCAGGGGGGTGCGGCCGCTGCCGGGCTCGGAGCCGGTGCCGGCGGCGCCGGTGCTGCAGGGTGCGGTGAAGAGCAGCTCGCCCGCGGGGGTGCGCAGCTCGAGCCGCTGCGCTGACACGGAGATGTAGATGGTGTTCATCCGGGAATGGAGTGAAATACTATTCACTATTCCTTATTCACTCTTCACTGAGAATGGTTTGGGCGATGTTTTCGGCGGCATCGGGGCGGGAGAGGGCGCGCATGGCGGTCTCCATGGCGGTGCGGGCGGCGGGGTTGAGCGCGGTGTCGTGTACGAAGTCGTGGACTTTCTGCACGGTGAGGTCGGCCTGCTGGATGAGGACGGCGGCGCCGTGGTCGGAGAAGGCGCGTGCGTTGTGGGTCTGGTGGTCGTCTGCCGCAAAGGGGTAGGGGACGAGCAGACAGGCTTTGCCGATGAGGGAGAGTTCGGTGAGGGTGGAGGCGCCGCTGCGGGCGATGACGCCGTCTGCGGCGGCATAGGCGGCGGGCATGTCGGCGCAGAAGCCGAGCACGGTGATGTTCGGGGCACCGCCGGCGAGGGCGTTCACGCGCTCGAAGTCGAGGCGGCCGGCGATGACGAGGTAGTGCACGGCGGAGTCGGCCCTGGCGGCTTCGATGAGCAGGGAATTGAGGTTGCGGGCGCCCTGTGAGCCGCCGGTGACGAGGATGACGGGTTTATCCTGGGGGAGACCGAGGCGCTCGCGTGCGTCGGCGGGGGGGGGCAGGTGGCGGATTTCATCGCGCACGGGGGTGCCGACCACGGCGCAGTCGCTGCCGGGGAAGTGCTGCACGGCTTCCTGCATGCCCACGAGCACTTTGGTGCACCAGCGGGCGGTGAGGCGGTTTGATTTGCCGGGCATGGCATTGGAATCATGCACGTAGGAGCGCAGGCCCAGGGCGCGGGCGGCTTTGCAGGGTGGCAGGCTGGTGAAGCCGCCCATGCCGAGCACCACATCCGCCTTTTCCCGGCGCAGGAGTTTCTTGCAGTTGAGGTAGGTGGTGAAGAGCTTCCAGAGGAAGGCGGGCATGCGCAGGGAGAGGGTGGCGGGCTTGGCAATGGCGGGGATGGAGTGGAACTCCAGGTCGCCGTATTTGCTGGAGGCCTCGGCATCCACCTCTTTGCGGGAGATGAGGAGGATGGGGTGGTGGCCCTGCTTGCGGAGCTGCTGTGCGACGGCAATGCCGGGGAAGAGGTGGCCGCCTGTGCCGCCGCAGGCGATGACGATGTTGAGAGCTTTCATGGTCAGGGTTCCTTGATTTCCTTAAGTCTGCGGAGGGGCCAGTAGTTCTGGCGGATGATGGGAGTATGGCGCTGGATGCTGGTGAGCAGGCCGATGGAGGCAATGGTGAAGATGAGGTTGGTGCCACCGCTGCTGATGAAGGGGAGGGGCAGGCCGGTGTTCGGCAGGAGGGTGGTGACCACCATGATGTTGAGCATGGCGGGCCAGAAGATGGTGCAGGAGAGCCCCAGCGCCAGAATGCGGCCGAAGGTATCATGCGTGCGCACGGCGAGCACCAGGCCGGAGAAGGCCATGGCGGTGAAGAGCAGCACGACGCCTGCAGCCCCCAGGAAGCCCCATTCCTCACCGATTTCGGCAAAGATGAAGTCGGTGTGCGCGTAGGGCAGGTTGCCGTATTTCTCGATGCCATCGCCCAGGCCCACGCCGGTGAGCCCGCCGCGTGCAAAGGCGAGGATGGCAATCCACTGCTGGCGGCCGGCGCCCTGGCTGAAAGCCTGGGGATCGAACCAGGCTTCGATGCGCATCATGCGGTTGGCGCTGCCGGTCATCATGAGGTAGAGGCAGATGGCGCCGATGAGCATGGCCAGCAGCATGAGCCAGGTGCGGGTGCCGGAGACGTACATCACGCAGAAACCGGACATGGCCAGAGCAGCGGCGGTGCCCATGTCTTTCTCAAAGAGAATGAGCATGAGCGGAATGCCGAACAGAATGGCGCCCGGCCAGAAAAAGCCGCGCCAGAAAGTGCCTGCCACCTCGCGGTGCGTGGTGTACCAGTGCGCCAGGGTGAGCATGAGGGTGATTTTGGCCAGCTCGCTGGGCTGAAAGGTGAGGCCCAGGTTAATCCAGCGGGACTCGCCGTTGATGGTTTTGCCGATGCCGGGCAGGTAGCAGCAGATAAGCAGCACCAGGCAGCCCCACCAGGCCACATAGACCACGCGGCGCCATACATGGTAGTCCACCCGGCTGAGCCCCAGAGCAACCACCAGCCCGAGCAGGGCAAACAGGCACTGCTTGCCCAGAAAGGTATCATACCAGGGGAGCTCGGCCTGGCCCTGCACGCAGGAGCCGGTGCTGGCGACCATGACCACCCCCAGCACGAGCAGGAGAATGAAGCAGACCCAGATGCAGATGATGCTGAGACGGGCGGTCATGAGGACAGGGTGAAAAGCGTGTTATTCGCTGACTTTGAGCTTCTGGCCCACCTGCAGACGGCGGGCATCGGCTGCGGTCATGTTATTCAGTTTGAGGAGCTTCGGCAGGGAAATCTTGTACTTTTTAGCAATGCGACCCAGGTTCTCACCGCGTTTCACCACGTGGTAGCTGGCGGTGTCCTGCGCGGCAGGCCGGGTCTCCTGCATGGCCTTGGCCTCGGGGGAATCCGCGGGCAGCGGCACGTTCAGATAGGAGCCGCCGGGCAGGTTGGTCAGGGTGGCCAGCTGGGCATTAGCGCCTTTCAGCACATCTTCGGTGATGCCGTACTGGGCGGCAATGCGGCCCCAGGTGTCGCCGGACTGCACGAGGTGCGGTTTGTTCACGGTGGGGGTGGCGGGGGCAGCGGGGGCGGGCTGCACGGCCACCGGCTGAGCCGGAGCGGCGGGCTGGGCCTGCACGGGGGTGACGGCTTCCATGTTCACCGGGGCCTGGGTGATGTGCACCTGGGTATCGACCGGTGCGGGCTGGGCCGGGGTTTCCGGAGCGGGAGCCGGCTGGGCGGCGACCACGGGCTGCACCGGAGCGGGCTGAGCCGGAGCGGCAGGGGCGGCCTGGGCGGGAGTAGCCGGGGGCGGGGTGATGGTGGGGGCCACGGCCATGCCGCTGTTGCTCTTGCTGATGTTGCCGCGCAGCATGACGCCGCCGATGACGAGGATGTGCACGACGATGAGCCCCAGGATGATACGCACGACGATGGAGGGGCTGGTGGAATCGATGGGGATACCGGTGGTGGAGTGGTCGCGGTGGAGCTGGCGGGGCTGCTTCAGCTTGGAATTGACGATGCCGCTGAGGAAGTGGCGTTTGGTTCTGGCGCGGCCGAGAGAAGTCTGCTGGAAGGAGGAAGGTGCTTTTCTGCTCATGTGGAAATTAACGGGATGGGGTTAAAGATGAAGGAGTTGCTTGACGGAGTCGCGGAAGCATTGACCGCGCTGGACATAGCCGGTAAATTGGTCGAAGGAGGAGGTGCCGGGGGAGAACAGCACCACATCGCCGCGCTCTGCAACTTCATGGGCTGCAGCCACGGCTTCCTGCACGGTGGTGACTTTCACCACGCGGCAGACGGGAGAGAAGGTTTGCTCCAGCTGGTCGGCAATCTGCCCGAACACGATGCAGGCGCGGGCTTTCTGTGCCAGCATGGGGTTGATGGCGGAGTAGTTCAGCCCTTTGTCCTTGCCGCCGGCCAGCAGGATGATGGGACGGGTCTGGGAGCGCACGGCGGCCTCGGTGGAGTGCAGGTTGGTGCTCTTGGAATCATTCAGCCAGAGGATGCCGTCTATCTCGGCCACGGTTTCGCAGCGGTGGCCGGGTGGGTTGAAGGAACGGATGGCAGCGGAGATGGTGGCATCATCCAGCCCCACGGCGCGGCAGGCCAGGGTGGTGGCCATGGCATTCTCGGCATTGTGAGCCTGCTCCAGCGGGGTACCGCGCAGCGGGGTGAGCACGGCGCCGGCCTCCATGATGGCACCGTTTTCAAAGTAAAGCTGCCCGGTGCCGACCACGGAGGAGAAGCCCACGCGCTTCGGGGTGAGGGCGGGGAGTTCCTCGCCTTCGCGCACGATGGCGAGCTGGTCGGGCGCCATGTTCCCGAAGATGCGGAGCTTGGCGTTGAAGTAGTCCTCCACCCTGGTGTAGCGATCCATGTGGTCCGGTGCGAAGTTGAGCCAGATGGCGACCTCCGGGCGGAAATCAACGATGGTTTCCATCTGGAAGGAGGAGACCTCGAGCACGGCGAACTCGGGCTGCGGCTCCATGAGTGCCACTTCGCTGAGGGGGTAGCCGTAGTTGCCGCAGGCCTTGGCGGTCTTGCCGGCAGTGAGCAGCACGTGCTCCAGCAGGGCGGTGGTGGTGGTTTTGCCGTTGGTGCCGGTGATGGCGATGATGCGGCCGCCGTAGTAGTGCCAGGCCAGTTCGGTCTCGCCGATGAGGGGGGCACCATGGGCGGTGAAGGCGAGGGTCCAGGGGATATCGCCCTCAATGCCGGGGGAGAGCACCACGAGGTCCGCGGCGTAGGCGCGGGCGTGTTCCTCCGTGGCGCCGGGCACGAAGCTTACGCCGGGTTCGCTGCAGGTGGCGGCGGGGTTGGCATCGAAAATGCAGACCTCGGCCGCGCCTTTGGTCAGGGCCAGGCGGGCGGCGGCCACTCCGCTGCGTCCGCAGCCGAGCACCGCTATTTTCTTTCCGTTCAGTTCCATGGTGGCGGGTGGGGAAAAGCAAGTTACATTACACGAAGCAGCAGGCACCCAGGATGAGCCCGAGCACGGCCAGGAAGAAAGCGATAATCCAGAAACGCACGCAGACCTGGGTCTCGCTCCAGCCGCATTTCTCGAAGTGGTGGTGGATGGGGGCCATGCGGAAGAAGCGGCGGCCCTCGCCGTAGAGCTTGCGGCTTACCTTGAACCAGCCCACCTGAATCATCACGGAAGTGGCCTCAGCCACAAACACGCCGCCGATGATGACCAGCAGCAGCTCGGTGTGGGTGCAGACGGCCACGGTGCCCAGCGCACCGCCCAGGGAGAGGGAACCGGTATCGCCCATGAATACCTTGGCCGGGTAGGCATTGAACCACAGGAAGCCGAGGCAGGCGGCAGCAATGCAGAGCAGATAGTTGGCCAGGGCTACTTCACCGAAGGTGAGGCAGAGGGAGAGGAAGGCCAGGCAGGAGACGACCATGCAGCCGCTGGCCAGGCCATCCAGCCCATCGGTGAGGTTCACGGCGTTGGAAGCACCGATGATGACCAGCATGGCAAAGGGGATGAAGAACATGCCCAGGTCCACCATGCCGTAGAAGGGGATGAGCACGCGGGCAATGGTGGGATCCAGGTACCAGAGGTAACCGGCGCAGCCCAGGGAGGCCACGGCCTGCAGGGCAATCTTGAACCAGCCGCTCACGCCATCGGTGCTTTTTCTGGTGATTTTGGCCCAGTCATCCAGGAAGCCGAGGATGGCCGTGACGCCCATGACCAGCAGGCAGCACTGGAGCTTGGGATCTCCCATATCCAGGAAGAGGATGCCGGTGAGCATGATGAGGCCGATAATCATGAGGCCGCCCATGGTGGGGGTGCCGACCTTGGCCTGGTGCTCGGGGGCGAGCACGCCCTTGCTGGCCTCGCGGATGGGCTGGCCGGCCTTCATGGCGCGCAGAATGGCGATGAGAC
>CAZTAX010000093.1:0-5262 GCA_964611765.1 uncultured Akkermansia sp.
GGAAATCCTGAAACACTAATCTTAAACCAGAAAGGACATTACCTACTATGCTCCAGATGGAATCCCTCGTTCAGGTGGCCGACAACACCGGCGCCCGCACTGCCAAGATGATTGGCGTGATCGGCAAGAGCGGTGCCGACCAGGCTCACATCGGCGATATCATCACCTGCCACATCCGCGAATCCATCCCGACCGCTTCTGTGAAGAAGGGTACGGTGGTGAAGGCTGTGGTGGTGCGTACCGCCGCCCCCATCCGTCGCGACGACGGCTCCGTGCTTCGTTTCGACACCAACGCCGTGGTGGTTATCGATAAGGATAACAACCCGCGTGGTACCCGTATCTTCGGGCCGGTGGCTCGCGAGCTTCGTGAAAAAGGCTTCATGAAGATCGTGTCCCTCGCTCCCGAGGTGCTGTAAGGCGGAAGGGTATTTGTTGAAGTTTATCACTTCCACACACCTTACAAAAAAAGGCAGGTTCCGGACAGGAACCTGCTTTTTTTGTCGGGACTGAAGTCCCGTGCCATGATGGATATCGTGTCCATTCACTCAGCCGCATCCGTATTTCCTATTCGTTCCGCAGTTAAGCGCAATAACGCTTTGACATTGTGGCTTGCGGTCGTTAAAATACGCGCATGCGCTGTTTCCGTCTGCTGTATCTCGTGCTGAGTGCATTTCTGCTGCTGGGGTGTTCTGCACCGTTGATTCCCACGGCCGAATTGCCGGTGCCTTCCCGCCGGACGCAGAATGATACCGACCTGGTGGCGCACTTGCGCGACAGCTGGTACCGCCTGTCCAGACCCGACCTCAGCGACCGTGAGCGCGCAGAGGTGCTGCACCGGTATAACAAAGATCTGCTCACACTTGTCAAGCGCCTGCGTTACGATGCTCTGGAGCAGCATAAGCTGCCGGAATATGATGCATTCGAGCTCCGGCACGAGCAGGATGAAAACATCCGCAAGTTCCTCGGCTTGCATGAGGACATCGTTCCGGCGGTGGATGTGGAGCTCAGTGCGCTGCAGGAGCGCTACACGCTTCCGGGCATAGGCGTGCCCATGGTGGGGGTGATTCCTGAGGGCAGGATACAGCCCGGCACGGAAAATGTGTTCAACATTGCCACGCGTGGCACGGTGAGCATTCTCACTGCCGTCATGACTTTCGCAGAGGACGGCAAACCGCACTTTCGCGTTATTCCCCGCAACCGCGAGGACTTCATTGTCGTGGGCAAGCTCAACTACCCGCTGGCTGCTGACTGGAGCGCACTGCTGGAGGTATACTGGAATCTCACCCGCGTGAAAGATGACCGCTGGCTGGGGCTGCTCCATCCCCAGGAGCTGCGCAATACCACCGGCCTTTCCTCCATTCAGGTTTATAATCCGAACAAGATTCCCGTTGTTCTGACTCACGGGCTCATGTCCTCCGCCGGTACTTTCGATAACCTGGTCAACCGCCTCTATGCCGACCCGGAAATCCGCAAAAATTACCAATTCTGGTATTTCAACTATCCCACCGGGGTAGCGTGGACGGTTTCTGCCCGGGCGTATCGTGAATCGCTCCGGAAATTGCGTGACCAGGTTGACCCTCAGCACAAGAATCCCAACTGGGACAAGATGGTGGTGGTCGGTCACTCGATGGGTGGCCTCATCACCCACTATTGCCAGTGCGAGGAACCCTGGAATCTTCTCCGCGGCTCCGATATCCCCCAGGAGGCACTGGCGCAGTACCTTGATAAGCGCTATGTGCATGAGCCAATGCCGGATCCTGCACTTGAAGCCTTGCGTAAGGATTACTTCTTTGAACCGGTCAAGGCGGGCATGGTGGTCTACATGGCCACTCCGCACCGCGGAGCACCGGTGGCTAAATACCGCCTGGCTACTTTTCTGACCAAGCTGGTCAGTCTGCCGCAGAATCTGCTGAAGGAGGCATACAACCTGGCTACGCTTCAGCAGGATATATTGCTGCTCAACCCACAGGATGCTTATCTCTGGTTCACCAGCGTGAGTCAGCTCAAACCGGACAGTTACTCCATTTCCGGTCTGCAGGGGCTGAAGGTGCGCAATGTGCCCACGCACTCAATCATCGGCGACCAAGGGAAGGGGGATACCCCCAAGTCATCGGACGGTGTGGTGCCGTACTGGTCTAGTCACCTCGCCTGGGGAACGGAAACCATCGTCCCCTCCGACCACTCCGTGCAGGATTGCATGGAAACGGCAAATGAAATGAAGCGCCTGCTGGACGGATATGCGGAGAAAAACCCCGCAGTTACGGTAATAACACCGAGTAAGCTGCGCGCTCGTCATCAGAGTACGGCGCCGCGGAACCGTCACGATTCCGCCGTGCGGAAATAGCTTTTACGGTGGCGCAATGCCCGCTTGGTCCATGTATCTCAAATTTCCATTCTATTGAGCTGGAACCTATTTTGTTGATGCAGCAGTGTACTGCCACCTCGTCGAAGAATCGCAGTGGTGCCAGATAGTCTGCTTCCACGTGAACGCGCGGGTAGAGGTAACCATCGCGGGTGACTATACAGTTAAGCGAAGCGATGGCGTGCGTCTCTGCTTCCTCCGCGAGGTGGAAGAAGTTGGCGAAATAGACCACGCCGGCGGCGTCGGTCTCGTGGAAGGCGATGCGTCGTTTGTAGATGAAGGCAGGCATAATCAGAATCAGCGGTAAATGGCCCCCCAGTCGGTTCCCAGGCGGCGGCGGTTCTCATCTGCCACGGCATTCCAACCGGCATCCTGCAGTTCCGCCACCACAATGCTGCCATCTGCTTCGTTGGTGCGGATGTAGAGCACACAGAGGTAGCGCCCATTCGACACCGTGAGGAAACGGGTGCGGTTTTCGTACATGTAATTGGCAGAAGGAACCTTGATGGCGCGTTCATCGCGCAGCCAGGAGCGGTAGCCCGCCGGCACAGCATCCAGCCCCAGCCATTGTTCAGCTTCGGTGCGGCTCATGCCGCCCAGAGATTCGAAATCGGAGATGTGTTTCATCACACGTGCGGCGGCATGCACCGCGGCGGTGGTAGCCAGGGGCAGACCGTGCGAATTCACCCGGTGCTCAAACATGCGGGCTTTGTCGCGCTGCAGGGCTTCTTCCGCCGTGGGCTGCGGATACAGGAAGAACCAGAGCAGCAGCAGCAGAATTCCGCCGCCTATGCAGCCGTTGGCCACCATGCTGCGCAGGAACATGCGTTGCATGATGAGCTTCCAGCGCAGGGCATTGCGGGCATCACCGGCTTTGAATCGGAACTTGTACTTCGGGCCTTTCTCATCGGCCGCAATTTCCTTCACCGTGCGGGCCTTGGTCGGGTCCAGAGCTGTGGCAGAGACGAAGCCGATTTCGAGCTGCTCCTGCAGTTCCTCCGGCGGGAACATGTAATTCAGCAGCACCAGCCGGAAGACAAAGGTGACCGCCAGGAAGGCCACATAGTGGATGAGCCCTGTACCCAGCATGCCGCCCTGGTAGCTGAAGGTGGGCTCTACATACTCCGGCCAGTGCGCCTGCAGCACCGGATACGCCGCCAGAGCCAGCCCCAGCACTGTGAACAACGCCCCGAACCACACCAGGTTGCGCCGCGGGCCGCTGCAGCTCACTAGCTCCATGAACAGCACCGGCAGCACCCAGACAAAGGGTTTCAGGGCGTACAGATGCACTCCCTCCATCTCCTCCAGTGCCGGGTTCGGGGGAATTACCGCATCCGGGTATGAAAATGTATACAGCAGCCCCGCCGCTCCCAGCAGGCAGAGCAGATAACGAAATGCTATGAATATCTTATCCATCTCAGCTTTTTCGTATTGTATGCACCCGTCCCGCTGCTGTCAAGTTTGCACTAAGCCCACTCGCCCTCGGTCACCAGCTTCACTTCCGGGCCGATGAGGCCGCGGGTGCAGGCTACATGCAGCAGGCGCTCCTCCACATCTGCGAAGGGAAGCAGGCAGCCATGCGGCAGGTCGGCGGTGAGAAGCTCCAGGGCGCAGGCGTTGTGCAGAGCCATAGTGGTTTCCATGTAGCGCATGGAGGTGGGTTCCTCCAGCAGGAAATTAAGCGGTTTCTTGCGGTTCAGCACGCGCCATTCGGGGATACTGGGGCCATACTCGTCCTCCACGCCCAGATTGGCCAGCAGCACAGGGGAGGGGATGATGAGCTCCGTTTTCAGCCCGTGGCGCAGGGCGGATATACGCCCGGTCACTGTCACCGTGCACCAGGAGCTCAGGATGGCGGAGTTCAGGGCTTCCATATCCGTGGCATCCACGAATCGCACACCTTCCGGCAGCAGGCTGCGCTTGTCCGCAATATCGGCCACGGTGGCATGCATGCCTTCTTTCAGTGCTTGTTGCAGCACGCCGCGGCCCACTTTGCCGAAGCCGATGATGAGGAGCCTCTGGCCCTTCAGTTCGGTGTGCCCCAGTTGCTTGAGCGCGCGGAAAAATCCCTCGCCGGTGCCAAGCACGGTCTCGATGCGTTTGATTCGGCCGGAATCCGCCAGAATCACCGGATGGTGCGGGTGCACATAGCGGTGCACCCCGGTGCGCGTCAGCTCCGCAGCACCCAGTCGCGGGTGCAGCTCGCAGAACTGCCCTGAGCAATCCAGCAGGATGTCGAAATCATCCATGCCGCGTGGGGCGCGGTGAATGCCGAACTCCTCCAGCTGGTGCATGGTGGCGGAATCGGAGGGCATACCCGGGCGTGCCGGCACCCAGACCTCCGCCCCGGCGGCCAGCAGGGCCATGTATTTGCCCAGCGTGTTGCGGTAAATCGGCGTGCCATCCAGCACACGCAGCCCCTCCAGCGGGCGGGTCTTGCTCCACTCTTCCGCTTGCCAGCGCAGTGTGGGCCATTCCTCCGGGCGGTATAACTGCTCCAGATATTCGCGAATCTTCTCAGCTTGCGCATTCATCCTGAAGCAAGTCTACTCTCATACACGGCGAAAGCAAGCAAAAACGCGTCTTTCCCATGCAGGAAAGACGCGTTATTGAATCAATAGTCAATAGTCAATAGTAAATGGTCAATTCTCACTTGATGCGGTCGTTCTCGCCGGGACCCCAGGAGGGTTTGAAATCCGGGATGCGCGGGCCGCTGCCCGGGCAATCAGCCGGCACGCGGTACTGAGCGCGCAGCTTGTGGTAAGTCTCGGTGAGCTGCTGCATCACCTCGGCGTATTCCGGATCCTGGGCCACGTTGCGCATCTGCTTCGGGTCCTTTTCGTTATCGATGAGCATCCACTCATTCTCCGGCTTGCGGGTGCCGCTCTTGCGCTCCTCAT
>CAZTAX010000093.1:5272-7611 GCA_964611765.1 uncultured Akkermansia sp.
TGGGTGTCCAGATGCAGGCAAAAGTGGAGCGCTGGGTGCGCAGACCATCGTGGCGCGGGGCATTGTGCTCGCCCGGCTGCTCATAGAACGCATAGTAGAGCGGGCGGTCGGTGAACTCAGGAGCCTCACCGGTGCGGAACAGCGGGGTGAGGGACACACCCTCCATCGTGCTCGTGTTCTCGGGGGTGTTCGCCCCGGCAATCTCCAGAATGGTGGGGGCGTAGTCGATATTCTGCACCATGGCCTGTGAGCGTGTGCCGGCGGCGATGTGGCCCTTCCAGCGCATCACCAGCGGCATGCGGAAGCTCTGTTCAAAAATCCAGCGCTTGTCGTACATACCGTGCTCGCCCAGGTAGAATCCCTGGTCGCCCACGTAAATGACCAGCGTATTCTCCGAAAGCCCGTGGCGGTCCAGGTAATCCAGCAGGCTGGAGATGGATTGGTCTACCGAGAGCAGGGTGCCCAGGTAGTCCTCCATGTACCAGCGCCAGCGGCAGACGGCCATATCGCGCTCCGTCTGAATCTTGCCGGCGCGGAAGTCCTCCACGAACTCGCGTGTGCGCGTGGCAAAGAAATCGTCGTAAATCTCTTTCGTGCCGGGATCCATGTGGCCGGTATCCCAACCGAAGTTGTTGCGGGCGGCAAACTTCGGCTTGTGGGCATCCCAGTTAAAATCAGCGGGCACTCCACCATTGTTCTTGAATACCCCGCGGTCCACCATACCGCGCAGCGCCCACTTCGGCACAATCTCCCTCATTACATCGAAAGGAATCTCTTTCTGCACCAGGTGATTGTCATTCCAGTTGCACATATCCCAGAGCACGCTCTGGCGGTTGTGGCGCATGAACTCCGGGCGGTTTGCGTAGTCGTCCATCAGCGTGTCCGGCGGAGTGAGCTTAGATACATACTCCTTCATCGCCTTCAGGTGGCGCGGGGCCGGAATCCAGTTGCGGTGCGGCGCCTTGTGGCCCACTATCAGCGCAAAGGGCTTGCTCTTGTCGCGGTTCTCCATCCAGTCTATTGCCTTCGTCGTTACCAGGTCAGTCACATATCCCCGGTCCTGGTGCGAAGTGGTGCGGCCATTAACCCCTGCCTGGTGGAAGGTGGGGTTCCAGTAATCTCCCTGGCTCGGGAACACCTGCCAGGAGTTGAACCCCGTCGGCTGCGAAATCAGATGCCACTTGCCCACAATGCCTGTCTGATAACCGGCGGCTTGCAGCATCTTCGGGTAAGTTGGCTGTGCACCGTTGAAAGCCGGGCCTCCGTAGTTATACAGGAATCCGTTGTTGTGCGAGTGGCGCCCGGTCAGCATGCAGGCGCGGGAGGGGCCGCAGAGCGAGTTCGCGCAATATGAGCGGTCAAACACCATGCCCTCATCTGCCAGCCTCCGGAAACCCGGCATCGGCATCGGTGTGTCGGCATCGCAGCTCCCCAGCACTTCCGGTGAGTGGTCATCCGTGATGATGAAAAGCAGGTTCGGCCGCGTGTCTGCTCCCATGCAGCACAGCGCCGTCGCCGCCATCAGAAATGATGTGAATTTGAACATGCTCGCATACTAGCAAATACAGGAATACCTGTCAACTGTTGAAAAAATGGGAAGTGGATGGTGACCTCCGTCCGCTAGCCCGGCTCGCGGATGTCGTTCCCCCATAGAGCAACCCTCCACAACCACCCTCAGACTGCTGGCTGCTTGCTGGTTCCTGAATGGAGACCTGTAGTTTTCATGACCGAAGAAACTCCGGTTTTCATACCTTTATAGAGGGTTCTGCCTAATTTGTTTTCTTTTTATTGCTCTGGCAATTAAAGATTGATGTGTTGTACGCTCATGTGTGGTAACAAATTGGTGTTTATCGAGCTGAAAGCTCGATGAATTTTTGAGCCCGCGGAGCGGGTGAAAGATGGAAGGCAGGGGTAAGCCCGCGCAGCGGGCGCAGCCCCTGCATATGCAAAAAAACTAACTGAAGCCCGCGAAGCGGGTGACAGAAGAGTTGCAGCAAGTTAGAGCCACGGTTCTTTCACCCGTTTCACGGGCTCCGATATCTTTTTATACGTTAGCAGGGGCTGCGAGCTCTGGCGCGCTCTTACCCCTGCCTACCATCTTTCACCCACTACCGTGGGCTCAAAATTCCGCGGACGTTCCGTCCGCAAACTGCTCGACAAACTCGCATTTGTCACCCCACCAATGAGCATAACACAACAATCTTTAACTGCCGCATCAATAAGATGTGATAAACGGGCTGAGGATTGCTTCTGTTAGTCGTGTTTTCAAAGTTGAAAAAATAATTTTTTAGCTCTAACCCGCACGAAATCGCAGCACTTAGGGCAGGGAAAACGAGATT
>CAZTAX010000094.1:0-7592 GCA_964611765.1 uncultured Akkermansia sp.
TGAATGCCGATAAGGTGGTGCTCTTTGGTGACAAGGCGCGCACCAAGATTTACACCCGTTACACCGGCTACGTGGGCAACCAGGTGGTGACCACCCCCGCCAAGCTGCGTAAGACTCACCCCGAGCTCATCGTGGAGATGGCTGTGAAGGGCATGGTGCCCCACACCCGCCAGGGCCGCGCCCAGGGTGGCCGTCTCAAGGTTTATGTTGGTGCTGAGCATCCCCACTCCGCTCAGACTCCGGAAGTTGTAACCATCGGCTAAATAGAAATCTCTGACTATGTCTACTACTCCCTACAACGCCACTGGCCGTCGCAAGGAAGCCATCGCTCACGCCTGGCTCACCCCCGCTGAGGAAGGCAAGTCCGGCAAGATTACCATCAACCGTCGTTCTTTTGAGGAGTACCTCCCCACGGATGCCCTCCAGAACGCCGTTCTGCAGCCCTTCTACGCCACCAACACCATGAAGAAGTTCGACGTGCGTGTTGTGTGCCGCGGTGGTGGTGTGCACGGCCAGACGGGTGCTATCTCCCTGGCTATTGCCCGCTCCCTGGTTATGATTGACGAGGAGTACCGCTCCGCTCTCCGTGAGCAGGGCCTGCTGACCCGCGATTCCCGCATGAAGGAACGCAAGAAGGCTGGTCGTCCCGGTGCCCGCAAGCGTTTCCAGTTCAGCAAGCGCTAAAGTTATTGTTCACCAGCTTTTGGTTTTCAGAAAGTGCTTTTCCCGCAGGGGAAAAGCACTTTTTTCATGTCCGCCGCAGCCGGATATCGTCATCCTTTGTGGCGGGGTGGAATTGTTTCCCTTTGTTCGGGAAAAATAGGAGGGTAAGCGTTATAGGAAAACGAAATCCGCCCGCTTACGCGGGCGGACGATATCCACCTCCGGTGGAGACGATATCTGCACCTGCGGCGCAGACGATATCCTGCCGTTGGCAGGACGTCAGGAGGCAAAGGTATCCCTACAGGGGCAATCAGCCATGGTCCAGGTGGCCTTGCCGCTTTCGGCGATGTGCACAAGGGCGTGGTAGGTGTCCTCCTCATCGGTGCCGAGTCTGGCGGCGATTTCGCCGGCGGTGGCGGGGGTGGAGGAGAGGGCACCTTCTGCATCGGCCAGGAGCTTCAGGAACACGTTGGCAGCCAGCTTGCCGGCCTGCACACCGGGCTGGTGGTAGGCGTTGATGTGGATGAGGCTGGCATAGAAGCTGACGGTGCGCTCGAAGAGGGCGATGAGCATGCCGAGGGTATAGGCGTTCACCACGGGGATGGAGATGGTGATGCTCTTGCGGCCGCTTTCGGAGAGTGCCTTGCGGGTGCCGCGCAGGAAGCCCTGCAGGTAGTCACCGGCGGTGAAGTTGCCCTCGACCTTGACGGTATCGGTGGGGGCCTGGCGCACTTCGATGAAGGTGACGAAGAAGTTATTGATGCCATCGCGCAGCTGCTGCACGTAGGCGTGCTGGTCGGTGGAGCCCTTGTTGCCGTACACGGAGATGCCCTGGTTCACGGTGTTGCCGTCCAGGTCGAGCTCCTTGCCCAGGGATTCCATGATGAGCTGCTGCAGGTACTTGGAGAAGAGCACGAGGCTGTCCTTGTAGGGGAGCACGACCATGTCCTTCTTGCCTTTGCCCTCACCGGCTTCGTACCAGGCCAGGGCGAGCTTCATGGCCATGTTGGTGGCGGTGTCGGCCACGCGGGTGTGGGCGTCCATGGCGGCGGCGCCGGCCAGCAGACTGTCGATATCCACGCCCTGCAGGGCAGCGGGAACCAGACCCACCACAGAGGTCTCGGAGGTGCGGCCGCCCACCCAGTCTTCCATGGGGAAGCGCTTCACCCAGCCTTCCGCCACGGCCACTTTGTCGAGCGTGGAACCCACGCCGGTGACAGCCACTGCCTGTTTGGCAAAGTTGAGGCCCTTATCAGCAAAGTACTGCAGGGCGCAGACCATGCCGTTGCGGGTTTCGGGGGTGCCGCCGCTCTTGGAGATGACCACGGCGAGGGTCTCGCTCAGGGGCAGGGTGTCGAGCACCTTGTACATGCCGTCCGGGTCGGTGTTGTCGAGGAACGCCATGTTGAGCCCCTTGGCGGGCAGGGCATCGGCCACAAGCTCCGGACCCAGGGCAGAACCACCGATACCGATGACGAGGCAGGTGGTGAACTTCTTGCCGTTCGGGGCCAGCACCTCACCGGCCAGCACACTGGCGGCAAAGGCTTTCAGGTCGGCCAGGGGTTCATCAATCTTGGCGCGCAGCTCGGCGGTGGGGGCGATGGCGCTGTTGCGCAGCCAGTAGTGGCCCACCATGCGGTTTTCGTCCGGGTTGGCAATCACGCCGCTCTCCAGCGCCGCGATATCGGCATAGGCGCGGTCGATGAGCGGGTTCATCTCTGCCAGGAACTCCGGGGTGAGCGGCAGTTTGGAAAGGTCCAGGGAAATCCCCATCTCGGGGTAACGCAGAAGCTGTGAGGCGTACTGTTTCATAACGCGCGGCATTATACGCCCCTGGGAGCATTTGGGCAAGCCCAAAATGGGATTGACGATTGACGAACGACGATTGACGAATGAAGGATTCTGTGGAGACGGAGCACGCCGGAAATGGCGGTTTTACGCGGGATTACATGGGGCTTTGCGATAATGAATGAGGGCTCAGCAGATTATAAGCTTGCAATGAGTGGCTCTATGTGGTAGCATGGCGCGCGCTCATGATTACGGATTCTGAAGCATTGTTCCGCTGGAAACTGCGCGCTGCTGCCCAGCCGCAGGGGCGCACTGTGCTTGATCTGGAAGCAGACAGCCTGCACCGCCACCGCGAGAAGCTCTGCCTCATCCAGTATGCGGATGCGGAGGGAGTGGTCATCATCGACCCGCTGGCCATTGAGGATATGAAGCTCTTTACTCTCTGGTTGCAGGAGTCGGACGTGTGGATGCACGGAGCGGATTACGACATGAGCCTGCTGCAGACAGCCTACGGGGTGCTGCCGCACATGATTCTGGATACGCAGATTGCGGCGCGTCTGCTGGGTTTCCAGCAGTTCGGCCTGGCGGCACTGGTGGAGCATTACTACGGCATTGTGCTCAGCAAGAAGAACCAGCGTGCCAACTGGGGGCTGCGTCCCATGCCGGATGATATGAAGGAATATGCCCAGGGGGACGTGAAGTTCATGCTGGGCATGGCCGATAAGCTGGTGGCCGAGCTGAAGCAGCTGGGGCGCTACGAGTGGTTCCTGGAGAGCTGCGCCTGCAATCTGGAGCATGGTCGCGAGCGCCACGCCAGCACCGGGCAGGATCCCTGGCGCATCAAGGGCAGCGGCAAGCTGAACCGCCGCGGCCTGGCCGCGCTGCGTGCCCTCTGGAGCTGGCGCGATAAGGAGGCGGCCGCCATCGACCGCCCGGCCTTCATGGTCTGCTCGAATGATGAGCTCATCCGCTGGAGCACGGCGCTGCAGGAGTTCCGCCCGGCGTTCCCTCACCACAGCATGCACCACCACCGCGCCGCCCGTTTCCGCAAGGCAGTGGAGCATTTCCAATTGTTGGACGAGGAGGAATACCCGCACCTGCTCAAACGCACCCACCACGAATCCGATGCGCACTTTGATTCCCGCGTGGATATGTGGGTCGCCCGCCGCAACGCCATTGCAGAGTCCCTGGCGCTGGATCCCTCCCTCATTGCCACCCGCAGCCAGATTGAATCCATTGCCGCGCATGAGGATAAGGGCCTGGCGCAGCTGATGTCCTGGCAGCGCTCGTTGCTCACCTAAGTCCGACCAACGGGAGGATATCGTCCGGGCGTAGCCCGGATATCGCCTTGCCGCAGGCAAGATATCGTCCGCGAAGCGGATATCGTTATCCTATGTGGTGAGGTGAATTTATTTCCCAATGATTGGGAAGAAAAAGGGCAAAGGGATATCGGAAAACGAAATCCGCCCGTTTCACGGGCGGACGAAATCCACGCCTGCGGCGTGGACGATATCTTGCTTCGCAAGACGATATCCTGCCCTGCGGGCAGGACCTAGCGACGCTTACCAAACAAGCCCTTATCGTATGTTCTGTGGATGCAGAACACAATGGCCAGGAGGAGCCACCAGGCGAGGGTGGCGGTGGCGGTGAACCAGAAGCCATGCTTCACGGCTTCTGCGGCAAACCAGAGCAGGGCGGCGGGCAGAGCGAGCAGGACGCCCCAGCGCAGCACGCCGGGCACAAAGGGCATGACCCACAGGAAGAAGAGCAGGAGCACGCAGACGGTGGTGTTGATTTTCCAGCCTTGCATGATGGGCATCTGCTGCAGCACCTGGCCGCCGAGGGGACGCTCATCGGTGTGCGTGATGATTTTTTCGACCCCTGCCAGCTGGGAGAGCGTGCGGGCGAGGCGCTCCAGTCGCAGCGGGGTATTCTGCTTGTCGGCGGGCTGCTCCAGCATGATGCAGGGATTCGGCCCCAGTTTTTCGGTGAGATTCACGCCGCTTACCACATCCGCCAGGGGGAGATTCACGACTTTGGCTTCATTCAGGCGGGTGCGGGCGTTGTCGTCGATGGGCAGGGTGAAGCCACCGTAGGTGATATCCTTGCCGAGGCGCACCTTCACATCCTTGCCATCCAGCCCCAGACGGGCCAGCGCCAGGCGGAAGGGAAGAGTCGGGATGGTCTCGCCGTTCCAGCGCATGAGCAGGGGGAAAGAGATGCTGTCCACCGCCGAGGGGTTCTGGGTGTGCGGCTCGCCTTCCAGCCAGTCCGGGGCCCAGACCACGGCCAGGGCATCGGGCGTTTCAGTCAGGCCATTGGGCAGGGGACGGTTGGCAATGGGGAGCCTGTTCGGGTTGCCCTCGATATTTTCCAGAGGGATGGAGGCATCCCGCAGCATGGCGGGGGTGAAATCCGGCTGGGCGGCGGTGCGGCCGCGCAGACCCACGGCAGATTGGGGGAAGCCGGCCAGCACACGGCAGAGCATTTCGCGCACCATTTCTCCCTGTTCGCCCTGCCAGATGAGCGGCGAGGAGAGTCCCACGGTGGTGGCGCCGGCCTGCTTGAGCTTGTTGAGGAGCACGGCGGTGTCCTGCGGGCCGAGGGGCAGGGCGGCAAAGGCCCGGGCGCAGGCCTCCTCATTCAGCTCCACCATACCCACGGTGGGGCATTCGCGCAGGCGGGTCTGCGTGACCACGGGTTCCATGACCACGGTCTCGCCGGGGTGCAGCAGCTGCGGCACGTCCTCGGCCGCCCACGGGCAGAGGGCGTGCCCCAGGCGGCTGAAGAGCCACTGGTCGGCGCGGTAGAATTTGTCCTGCAGGCCGTACCAGGCGCCGGAAAGAACCAGCAGCCAGAACAGAACCGCAAGGAAGCTTACATGACGGGAAGTTTTAGGATGCATGCGGCAACGGGGCTTGCGGGTGAGTGGACCGGGGTGTGCTCGGCGGCGTGGCGCAGCGCGGCCAGCCCGGCGGGGATGAGGTTGAGATACCAGTCGCGCTGCTGGTTGTAGCCGATATTGGCGAAGGCGCCCAGCGCCTGCATGAGCCGCTGCATGGCGCAGGCGGAGTACACGGCGGTATCCACCGGGCTGCCGCTCATCTGCTCCCAGAGCTGCAGCAGCTCGTGGCGCTCGGCTTCACTGAGCTGCATGTAGGGGTCGTAGAGCAGGGAGGCCAGGTCATATTCCTGCCGACCGTAGCGCATTCCCTGAAAATCGATGAGCCAGGCGGCGCCGGCGTGCAGCATGATGTTCTGGCTCTGGCAGTCGCGGTGCACGGGCACGCGGGGAAGCCCGGCCAGCCAGCCGGCCATGGCCTGCAGCCCCGGCCGGGCAAGGAAGACGGCTGCATCTCCCCCGATGTGGTGTCCGATGAGGTGTTCGGCAAAATATTCCTGCTCCCAGCGGTAGAGCGCGGCATCAAAAGGTGGCTGCAGCGGCCACTCCGGGCGGAGCCGGTAGAAGGGCAGCAGGGTACGGAAGGCCAGTTCGTACGCAGCGCGGCGCTCAGCCCAAGGGGCTTCGCGCAGGCTCAGGATATCCGCATTGCCCAGGTCCTGCACCAGGCAGGCCCCGCTCTGCTCCGGCAGCGTTTCCTCTGCCAGGATGGCCGGCACGCGGATTCCCGCGGCAGCCAGGCCGTGCGCTGCCGGAAGGAAGGAGTTGTTATCCGCACGCCGGTTGGTCCAGTGAATACCCAGCACACCCGCTGCACGCATGATGCTGCGGCCGCTGGCGCCGGCGCTCACGCTCTGCAGCTCCTGCGGCTGCACCGGGTGGCCGGTGTGCTGCTGAATCATGCGTGCCAGAACGGCTCGCGCTTGAGCGGACTGGGACATGCGGGGAAAGTTAGTCGACCTTGAAGAAGCTCAGCGATTCTGCCTCCGATTTGCTGGGTGCCCGCTTTCCGCTGCGCGTGCTGGGCACCGGCTCCGGGCGCGGTGGTATAGCTGCTGCCGGGGCAGCGGGGGCGGCTTGCTGCGGTACGCGTCCGCCGCCGGGAATCGGGGAATTCGGGTATGTCGGCAGGTGCGGGGCCGCGGCTGCTGCCGGGCTGTGGGTGCCGGGCTGCATGGGGGCATGCACCTGCGCAGGCCTGGCCAGCCCTGCCAGACTTACGGAAGGTGAAGGGTGCGTCTCAGCCTCGTGTTTGCGGGGGGCTTCCGCGGGCTCCTCCTCATCGGCGCTGCGCTTTTTCTTCTTCGGGGATTTTGAGGGGAAGGGGGCCGGTGTGATGGTGGCCTCCAGACGCAGCTTTTCCATCTGCTTATTCAGTTGAATCAGCAGCAGAATGACGGAGGCCGCTATAATGGGCCAGCCGGCTTCGACCAATCCGTTCAGCAGGACGGCGCGGGTGCAGTTCACCGGTTTGTTATCCAGATATTCCAGACTGTTGAGTACCCCACTGATAAGAAGGAATACGGAAACAAAATATCCTATCGGAATCGGTAAAAACATGGCTCAGTCATTGTAGCAGAATACCCTTTCCTGTCAAGTAAAAGGGTTGACGTGGCAGGGGATATGTTGTACCGTGATGCCTGTCATGGATTTTCGCATCATAGCCGCAGCCAAGCCCTCCATTGCCTACGCCCGCGATGGTGTCAGATTCTTCGAGGAACGCCTGCGCCCTCTGGGTAAGGTGGAGCTCCGCTATGTGAAAGCCGGTGATTCGGAAGCTGTCTCCGCCCGCCTGCTGGAAGCCAGCGAGGGCTGCCTGCGCATTGCCATGGATGAGCGCGGAGAAAACTGGACCACCCGCGAGTTTGAATCCCGCGTGCGCCGTTGGCAGCTCCAGGCGGTCAAGCATGTGGCCTTCCTCATCGGCGCGGCGGATGGCCATACACCAGCTCTCCGCGCGGCCTGCGACCATGTGCTCTGCCTGGGCCGCCATACCATGCAGCATGAGCTCGCTCTTGTGGTGTTGCTGGAGCAGATTTACCGCGTGCATACCCTCCTTGCCGGTTCCCCCTACCACCGAGACTAAGGAATGCAGATTTCAGAACGCAGAATGCAGAATAGGCATTCACCGTGCGGCTGCCGCCGCACCGGATTGACAAAAAGCCTGAGCTTTGCTCAGGCTTTTTTATTAACTTGGCTGCAATTAATCAGACATTCTTATCATCATCCTCAGCATAAG
>CAZTAX010000095.1:0-7452 GCA_964611765.1 uncultured Akkermansia sp.
GGTGTTGGCCACACCACGCTCATCATCGCAGGCTTCCTTGGCGGCGCGGGAGGAAATATCACGCGGTGCCAGGTTACCGAAAGACGGATACTTACGCTCCAGGTAGTAGTCGCGGTCACCTTCGGCCACGTCGGAGGCCTTCATCTCGCCGCGGCGGATCTTGGCAGCCACCTCGCGGCTCTTGGGCACCCAGATACGGCCATCGTTACGCAGAGACTCGGACATAAGGGTCAGCTTGCTCTGGTAGTCGCCCTTCACCGGGATGCAGGTGGGGTGAATCTGGGTGAAGCAGGGGTTGGCAAAGTAGGCACCCTTCTTCCAGCAGGCGCAGGCGGCGCCCACGTTGCATCCCATGGCGTTGGTGGAAAGGAAGAACACGCGCCCGTAACCACCGGTGGCGAGCAGCACGGTATCACCGGCATAGCTCTTGATTTCGCCGGTCACCATATCACGCACCACGATACCCTTGGCGTGGCCATCGACCACCACCAGATCCATCATTTCGGTGCGGGGGTGCATCTGGATGTGGCCCTTGCCGATTTCCTTCTCCATGGCCTGATAGGCACCGAGGAGCAGCTGCTGACCGGTCTGGCCACGGCTGTAGAAAGTACGCTTCAGCTGGGAGCCACCGAATGAGCGGTTGTCGAGCAGACCACCGTATTCGCGGCCGAAGGGCACGCCCTGGGCCACGCACTGGTTGATGATGTTGCAGGACACCTCAGCCAGACGGTACACATTGGCCTCACGGGCGCGGAAGTCGCCACCCTTCACAGTGTCGTAGAACAGACGGTACACGGAGTCACCATCGTTCTGGTAGTTATGAGCAGCGTTGATACCACCCTGTGCGGCAATGGAGTGAGCGCGGCGGGGGCTATCCTGGTAGCAGAAGCAATGCACATTGTAGCCCAGCTCAGCCAGCGTGGCAGCAGCAGAACCACCGGCAAGACCGGAACCCACGATCAGCACCGTATACTTGCGGCGGTTATTCGGATTGATGAGCTTGGCTTCGCGCTTGTACTTGGTCCACTTCTCAGCAATGGGGCCATCCGGAATGCAGGAATCCGGCATGTAATCGCTTACAGGAAACTTAATGTCTTTCATAAGATGCTATGAATGGGAAAGAGTTACTTGAGAATGCCGCAGAGAACGGCCACCGGGATGGAGATGAAAGCGCCGCAGACCACCAGTCCGAAAAGCACAGCAATGATGTTGTAGAGCGGGCGCACCTTGCGGGTGGAAAGACCCAGAGTCTGGAACACGGACTGCAGACCATGGCGCACATGCATGAACAGAGCGCAGATGCACACAATGTAGAAGCCTGAGCAAACCGGGCTGGTGAAAGCCTGCACAATGTGCTGGTAGCAGTTGGCCGGGTCACCGTTCACCGTGAGCTGCCACAGGTGGAAGATGAGGAAGCAGAAAATCATGATACCGGTCAGCACCATGTAGCGGGAGGAAAGTGTAGCCTTCAACGTACCTTCCTTCTGGTACTGAGTGCGGGCATTCACGTTCTCAATCTTCAGAACCAGAGTCAGCACCACGTGGATGAGGAGAATCGCGGCAAGACCGAGTCGGATAGCCCAGAGCAGCCAGGCAGGCATGGTGTGCAGCCCCGTGGCGTAGGCATCAATCCAGGAGGGCACTCCATTTCCGGGATCACCACCGTAGATGGTCATATTACCGGCCAGATGCCCCACGAGGAACAGGAGGAGACACGCGCCTGTAAGAGCCACAAGAATCTTGCGGCCAATAGAGGACGTGACGAACTTACATGCTGTCGTGATAATGTCGTTCATATGCGCAATAACGTCTTTGCGCCATTACTCTACCGCAACCAGCCCCAAAAAGCAAGCCCCAATCGCCCACGGCGGGCAAATTCTACGCAGTCGCGGCCAGCCACAAAGCAAAAATCGCCAGCAGCACAGAAAAGGCTGCGTCAAACGCCGTGGTATGGCGCAGGTAAAAACTACGAACCGGCGGCCACTGCAGAAGCGCGCTCCAAAGCACCCATCCGAAGAGCCCAGCCCCGGTGAGCACCAGCACCACCGCCGGAGCATACCAGGAAAAGTTCGCACCGAACTGCTCAATCGGCCCGATAGCCAGCCCGCAGATAAACAGCGTACACTTGGGATTCAGGATATTGCACAGAACCCCCTGGCCGAAGAGCACCGGTATGGACTCCCGCGCATCAGTTTCCAATTTATCCTGACCCACGCTCGCCCGCTTGCGGGGAAAAATCTTCCAGGCCAGATACAGCAGCCACGCCGCCGCAGCATAGAGCACCCATTGGCTCCAGGGCTGCGCCATTAACCAGCCGCCAACCCAGGCCACCAATGCAGCCTGAATGAAAAAGCCCGCAGCAATCCCGCTTCCTACCGCCGAACCGGCACGGAACCCCTGAGCAAGCGCTGTGCGGAACACAAAAAAAACATCCGGGCCCGGGCTGAGTTGCGACACCATCAGCAGTCCCCACAGCACCACTAAGCTGCACACCGCCTCCATCATAACTGAACCACCGGCAGCGGCAACACCACGTTGGTCTGCATCGGCGACTTACGCTGCAGCACACGTTCAGAAAGCGGGGTTGCGCTCTCATACGCCGCGCGGAACATCTCCATCTTCGCGTCCACATTGTCCGCATGGTGAAGAATGAGAGCCTCCGGCACCTTGGGCAGCACAGGAGAGCCATACTCCAGCAAGCCATGGTGAGAAGCCACAAGATGCAGAAGATGCAGCCGCACCTGCTCAGAAGCAGGCACCAGGGTCTTCCACTCCGCACGTTTTTCCGGGGTCATCATATCCCGCCAGAGCTTGTTGATGATCTCGATTCCCATGGGGATGTGGCTGAGCAGCTCGCCGGATTCCGTGTAGGGCATCTCCAGGCTGTGCTCTTCGTAATCATTTTCCACAATCTTTCCGCAGTCGTGCAGCAAAGCCCCGGCCATGACCAAATCGCGATTCAGGCGGTCGGGGTACACGCTGCAGAGAGCCGCAGCCACGCGCATCACACTGGCGATATGCTCCACCAGTCCGCCGCGGCGGGCGTGGTGAAAATTGCGGGCAGCAGCCGCGCGGCGGAAGCGTTTCTCCTGCTGTTGCAGGAAAAGGTGACACAAGCCTGCCAGGCGCGGGTCTTTCATCTCCTCCACAAAGGCGCAGATTGTCTCCCAATCCTTCTGCTGACGAGCCACCAGCTCAGGGCTGCCGGTGAGCACCTGTTCCTCTTCCTCGGGTGAAAGCGGGCGCAGGCTGGCATCTCCCAGTTCCATGCCGTACTGGCTGAGCTGCCACTGCCCGGTCACCGCCACAGGGGCCGGCACCTCCAGCAAATCAAAATCGGTATACCAGGAAGCCGTTTCCCAGATTTTAAACGAAACCGTGCCGGCAGCATCTGCCAGCACGATTTCTAAAAATGGTTTACCCGTCTTGGTGGTGCGGGTGGTCTTCTGTGTAAGCTGGGCAAGCAAGGTCCCCTGCACCGCGGCGTTTGCAGCCTCGGCATTCAACTCTGTCGTACTACCGAACTGCATGACCGCGATATCGGGTATACGATTAAGCAGCAGGCTGCTCAGCAGGAACCGGCGCAGCATCCACCGCCGGGGTGGGCAGGCCCTGAGGGCCTTCCACAGGAGCCGCAGGAACAGCATCTGCCGGAGCAGGAGCCAGGTTTTCCAGATTCTCCACCGGGGCAGCTGCCGGAGCTTCCACCTCAGCAGGAGCAGTCACGGGCGCTTCGACCTGCTTCACATTCAGGTCAGACTTGCTGCGCTGGAAGCGGGCATTCATCAGCACAGCCAGCACAAAGCACAGGCCCATGAACAGCGTGCCGAACAGAACCGTACCCTTCTTGAGCACATCCGTGGTCTGGGCACCGAATGCCTGGTCAGTCATCTGAGCGCCGAACGCGGCACCCAGGCCTTCCTGCTTAGGGCGCTGCATGAGCACCACCAGCAGAAGTAAAGCACAGACAATGAGCAGAATAGCGAAAACGATGTAAATAGCGGCGTTAAGCATGGCGGAGATTATATCTTATTTGAAAGGTTTTGTAAAGGAATCAGGCGATGATTTCATTCAATTCATTGCAGATGACGCGCTTGGGCGTGATTGGCTTATCATCCCAGGCAAAGCTCATGATGATGATGCGTTCACCCTTACCGATAAGATGGGCAGCTGCACCATTCACAATAATCTGCCCGGTTCCGGGCGGCCCGACCAGCACGTATGTCTCAAAGCGGTTACCACTCGTGACGGATGCGACCAGCACCTTCTCCCCAGGCCAGAGTCCGGCGGCTGCCACTAAATCCTGCGGAATCTCAATACTGCCCTCGTACTCCACATCGCCTCGGGTGACCATGGCGCGGTGAATCTTGGATTTTAACTGACAAACTAGCATGACTGTGAATGCGGGTGTGCGCCAATCAAACTACTTTTTACCCAAAAGGTCAAGCACAATCAGGGAAAAGCGGGTATTTTTTATGACAAAAGCCGCGCACAAACCGCGCAAACCGGCTTGCAACCGCGCGCAGGGCAATACTGCCGCCCCCACAGCACCATCTGCAAGTGAAGTTTCCCCCATGTTTGCCGCGGGAAACATTTCTTCAAGTCAGTCTCCACCGCTTCCACCGTTTTACCGCGCGAAAGCCCCCAGCGCTGCGCCAGCCGGAAAATATGAGTATCCACCGGGAAGGCCGGATAATTGAAAGCCTGATTCATCACCACACTGGCAGTCTTGTGTCCCACCCCGGGCAGAGCTTCCAGCGCTTCAAATGTGGAAGGCACCTGCCCTTCGTATCTATCCACGAGAATCCGCGCCGTTTCCACCAGGCGGCGGGCTTTCATCTCCGTGAGCCCGCAGGTGACAATGAGGGGCTGCACTTGCTGCCATTCCAGTGCCGCCATGGCAGCGGCATCAGGGGCCAGTTCAAACAGTGCAGGTGTCACCTGGTTCACCCGTGCATCCGTGCAACGCGCCGAGAGCATCACCGCCACCAGCAGGGTGAACGCATCGCGATGGTGGAGCGGCACCTCCGGCTCGGGGATACCACGCTCCAGCTCATCCAATACGATGCGAGCTCGTTCGGCGCGTCTCACAACAGCAAATCAGCGGCGGTTCATATCCCCCAGCGGGCCAAGCACAGCCTCACCCTCCTTGCGGGTGGTGTTGTTCCAGGGCTTCACTGCATCTGAGGAGCCCCTGGGGCCCACCACTTCCCGGTTACTCGGAGGCACTGCCGGCATAGGCGGCTGGCAGGAGCACATCATCACCGCCGCAAGCGGTGCAAGCCAAAGTATTTTCTTCATCATCGGTTTATGTTGAACTATGTTGTAAAAAGCCGCCTACCCGGAACCGGACAGGCGGCGAAAGTTGTATTTTTACCTGCACTGCGGTATCAGTTACCCAGGGGCTTCACGCGGAACGCGCGATCACCCACCTCGGGGCGCACGCCAGGCTGCAGCTGTTTGGGATCATACTCAGCCACCACCATACCCTTGGAAATGGTCACAATGCGCAGCGGAGCCACGACCACATCACCGCGCTTCACCAGCAGGGGGGTAGCATCGCCGGCAATCAGGCCGCTGTCCGGCCCCACATTGAATACCACGAACTTCCAGCGGCTGTCGGCAGCCAGCAGGGGGTACTCATCGTCATTCTTGGAGTAATCCGTAAAGAACTTATCGTTGATGGCAGTCAGGCGGTTCAGCTCAACCTTTTCCTTGGCCAGCTTCTCAGTAGCAGCTGTGCGGGCAGCCTGCCAGTCGTTCAGCTTCTCCGTGATTTCCTCGGTGCGCTTCTGCTCTTTTTCAACAATACTGCGGATACTGGCCAGAACAGCCTCGGTGGAAGCTCCGGAGCCCACATCAAGAGATGCAGAGGACTTGATTTCAGCCAGAGCAGACTCCAGGGAGGCGCGCAGCTCTTCCACGCTCTTCTTCATGGCCTCCACCTTGCGGCGCACACCATCCAGAGAAGCTTTGTGTTCATCAAGCTTGCCCTGAGCATCATCTCGCTTCACCATGCTGTCGCGCATCTCCACGCGAGCAGCCTCGGCGCCCTTGACTGCTGCAGCACGTTCAGAAGAAACAGTACCACGCTCCGCATCCAGATCCTGGTTCAGCTTACGCAGACCGGTAGCGCTGCTGGCATCCACCTGCTGACCGCCACCATGCGTAGCAATCACCACATCCATGACCTTCTGCTGGTCGGCGGTATACATGATGGCAGCTCCGCCCGCCAGAAGCACCAGAATTGAAGCAAGAAGTTGAGAGATTTTCATATCGAGAAGTTATAGTTAGTGTTTTCTTAGTTATTGCGGACGGAAACAACTGAATCTCCGGGGCGCACTTTATCACCGGGACGCATCGTGCTGTACACCACATCGCAGCTGGACTTGTTGCTTTCCACCAGAGTCACAGTCAGCTCACACACCTGCTGCTCGCCGCGCATCACAGCCAGCCGTGAGCCGATCACGATACCCTTATCGATACCGCCATCGAGAATCACATAGTCCCAGGTAGGATCTGCCGAGACCACAGAGCACTTCAAATCAACGGGAGAGAGACGGGCCATGCGGTCGGCAGCCAGCTTCTTAGCCGCCTCAATCATCTTGAGAGTCCTCTCCGTCTCGGCTCCCAGATCACTGGTCATTTTCTCCTCAGCTGCAGCCTGTGCCTCCAGAGCATTGTTGGATTCCACGAGCTCAGCAATGCGCTCACCGATTACCTTCAGGTCATCGTCTCCACCCGCAGTTTCTTCACCTGCAGCTTCTGCTGCGTTCTTATGGAAAGCCTTGAATTCCTCATCGTAGCGCTTGAAATCAGCCTTGGCTGCTTCCAGGTCAGCGTTAGCCCTGGTGATTTCCTCATCAAACGGAGCATCCTCAGCCTCGATGGCTGCGCGCTCCTCATTGTACTTATCGCTCTGCTGCTTGAAATAAGCAGCGCGAAGCTCGGCATAGCGCTTGATGGCTTTGTCCTTCTCAATATCGACGGCCTTCTTCCTGGCCATCTCAAACTGGGACTGGTACGCAGCTACCTCGCCCTCCGGGCCGGTGAGAGCTTCATTATTCTTATAAAAAAGGAAACATGCCCCCAGGAAGAGCACGACGGCGGCGATGATGATGTATTTCCACATGGTGTAAGTAAAAAATTTGCAGCTGTTCGCTAATATATCTATACCAGAACGCCACCAAATGCAATCAAAAAAATCCTCTACAGGCATTTTTTTTGCACTTTCCGCGCTATTGCACGAGAAAGCCGCCATCTGCACAAACAGAAGGCGGCTTGAAAGTGATGCGACAGGAGAGAAAAAAAATTACTCCTTCGCGGCGGCTTCCTTAGCCTTGCGGTCGCGGGCTGCGGCGCGCATGGACATCTTGACGCGGCCCTTGTCATCAATACCGATGCACTTGGCGGTCACGATATCGCCCACCTTCACCACGTCCTCCGTCTTCT
>CAZTAX010000096.1:0-7426 GCA_964611765.1 uncultured Akkermansia sp.
GGAGCTCATAATTCGTAACTCGTAATTTTGGCGGAACGCCAAATTCCAATTTATCTCTCCAGCAGCGCGGTATCATTTCTCTCGTTTCCGAAAACATTTCCCAAGCGCACGGAAAGGAAGGCAGAGCAGCCCGATAAGCATGTACAGGGGCCAGGGGTCGAGCACAACCGACAGGAGCTTCAGTGCCTCACATTCGCACAGGATGCCGGCAAGGTATATAAACAGAAATCCCAGGAACGGGATGAGGGATTCCCTCTTGCCCATCCACCAGGTGCGTATCAGGATATACCAGTTCGCCAGTCCAATGGCGGCACCCAGCAGGCCCAGCACGGCGGACATGCCATAAAAGAAGACCTCCGGCACCCCGGTCAGGGAGGCCGCCACCCACAGCACAGCGCCAATGCCCAGCAGAACCCGGAGAATCATAAAAGCTCAGCGCATTGCATACTCCCGCGCAAGGCGGATGTAGTCCTTTGCATGGTCGATATTGGCCTGCTCGGTTTCAGGCGGCAGCTGCTTCACCACCTTGGCGGGAGACCCCAGCACCAGGCTGTGCGGCGGGATGATGGTTCCCTTGGTCACCAGGGCGTGGGCGCCCACTATGGAACCATGCCCCACCACGGCGCCATCCAGCACCACAGCACCCATGCCGATGAGGCAGGCATCCTCCACGGTGCAGGCATGCAGGGTCACGCTGTGGCCCACGGTCACGTACTTGCCCAGCTTGCAGCCGTACTCATAGTCCACGTGCAGGCAGCAGTTATCCTGCACATTGCTGCCTTCACCAATTTCGATGGGGGAGACATCGCCACGGATGGTGGTGTTGTACCACACGTTACTGCCGGGGTGCAGGGTCACGCGGCCGATGATATCGGCACTGGCAGCCACAAAGGCGGGCTCATTCAACTGCGGAGTGTAGTCGGCAAAGGATTCAATAGCCATGGTCGGGGAGAAGAAAACCACCGGCAAAGTGCCTGACCTTGCCGGTGGTGTGCATTGGTAAGATAATGAAGGAAAATTAATCGCGGGGCTTCACCACGGCAATCTTGCCGGAGCGCGTCACCATGTCCACATCGTAGTCGCTCATGAGGTCCAGGAAGCGGTTCAGACGGAACGAGCTGCCGGAAATCTCGATGGTGAGCATCTCGCGAGTGGCATCGATGACCTGGGCGCGGAACATATCGCAAAGCTGGAGGATTTCGGTCTTGTTCTGGCCGAAGCGCACGCGCACCAGGATGATTTCGCGGTAGACCGTGGGAGCGTTGCGGTAGTCGATTACCTCTACCACATTCACGAGCTTGCTGAGCTGCTTGATGACCTGGTCCAGCTTCTCATTGTCTTCCTTCACGTCGATAGTCATGCGGGAGAAATTGGGGTCCTCGCAGGGCGCAACGTTGAGGGAGTGAATGTTATAGCCGCGACCGGAGAACAGGCCTGCTACGCGGGAAAGCACACCAAACTTGTTTTCCACGAGCACGGAGATTGTATTAATCGGTTTGTCAGTCGGCATAATGTGTAGGGGTGTAATCGCAGTAGAGAATACCCGATTCACCGCGCCGCGTCAAGCAGTAACTGCTTCCGCAGACGCAGTATTTTGCGGATTTTCAGATTTTGGATGTACTGCATTCCGAGGGCATTCACCCGCAAGAGTTCTCAGAGGACATTCCGCAATCAAGACCGGTCTCTGTCGCGGAATCGGGACTTTCGGATTGAAGCTCTGCCTTCCTGCGGGGCTTCTTCTCCTTCTTCACGTTGAACTTGTTGGCCGCGGCCTGGAATCCCGCCTGCAGCATGAGCACAGTGGCCTCCTCAGCCCTGGCGAGGCACTCCTCCAGCAGCGGGCGTTCATCCGGCGCAAACTTGCCCAGCACATGGCCCACCATTTCCTTCTGCCCCGGGGCGCCGATTCCCACGCGCAGACGCGGGAACTTCTCACCACCCAGGTGGGCAATGAGGGATTTCATGCCATTGTGTCCGCCGGCAGAGCCTCCTGCCCTCAGGCGCATGGTGCCCACGGGGAAGGAAATATCATCGTAAATGACCAGCACCTGCGATGGGTCGAACTTGTAATAACGCATGATGGGGCCCACACATTCCCCGCTGCAATTCATGAAGGTCTGTGGCTTGATGAGCAACACCCCCGGCCCGGCGGCCAGCTCGCCTTTGCGCGCCTTATCGAGTTTCCACTCGGCTCCGAAGCGGCGCACCAGGCGATCCAGCACCATGAAACCCACGTTGTGGCGGGTTTCAGCATAATCGCGGCCCGGGTTGCCCAGGCCGACGATAATGCGAATTGGAAGCTCAGCAGACATTGTCCATCAATCGACGACCGGCACCTTTCAATCGTCAATAGTCAATTGTCAATTCTCTTATGCCTGAGCCGCAGCGGCCAGGGCTTCCAGCGAAATGTTGCGGTTCACGGCGTTCAGGTAGGCGCGGGCGGAAGCTTCAATCACGTCCGTGGCAGCCCCCTTACCGGAAACCGGCTTGCATTCGCAGGCACCGAACTGCACCTTCACCGTCACTTCACCCAGGGCATCCTGGCCCACGGAGGTGGATCGCACGTTATAATCCACCAGAGTGCCCTTGCTCTTAGTGATGCGGTCGATGGCTTTGAAGCAGGCGTTCACCGGGCCGTTACCGATGGCGCAGTCCATATAGAGCTTGCCGTCCTTCTCCAGCTGCACGGTGGCAGTGGGGCGGGCGGCAGAACCGGCCACGAACTGGATGTCCACCATCTTCCAGGTGCCGTCGCAGGTATCCAGCGAATCATTCACCAGGGAGGCGAGGTCATCGTCGTACACGAACTTCTTGCTGTCGCCCACCTTCTTGAAACGCTCGAACACATGAGAGATTTCGCTGTCGGAAAGGTTGTAGCCGAGCTTCTCCAGGCGGGCCTTCACCGCCGCGCGGCCGGAGTGCTTGGTGAGCGGAAGTTCCGTCTCGCCCCAGCCCACTTCGGCAGGGTCAATTACCTCGTAGGTTTCGCGCTTGGCGAGAATACCGTGCTGGTGAATGCCGGAACTGTGGGCAAAGGCGTTCTCGCCCACGATGGCCTTGGAACGCTGCACGGCCAGGCCGCTCATGCTGGCCACCACGCGGCTGGTCTTCACGATTTCGCGGGTCTCCAGGTTGTGCGGCTTCTCACCTGCGGCAAAGCCGAAGGCCTCCGGGCGGGTGGAAAGGGCCATGGCCACTTCCTCGATAGCGGCATTACCGGCGCGCTCGCCGATGCCGTTGATGGTGCCTTCCACCTGGCGGGCACCGGCGGTCACTGCGGCCAGGGAGTTAGCCACGGCCAGGCCGATATCGTTGTGGCAGTGCACGGAAATGACCGCCTTATCGATATTCTTCACGTGCTTGACCACATAATCAATCATGGCAATGTATTCCTGCGGCGTGGTGAAGCCCACGGTATCCGGCAGGTTCACCGTGGTGGCACCGGCCTCGATGACGGCCTCCACCACCTGGGCAAGGTAGTCATGCTCGGTGCGGCTGGCATCCTCGGCGGAGAACTCCACATCTTCCACCAGGCTCTTGGCCAGCTTCACACCGGCCACTGCCATCTCGATGATTTCCTCCTTGCTCTTCTTGAGCTTGAACTCACGGTGCAGCGGGCTGGTGGCCAGGAAGGTGTGAATACGGCCGCGCTCCCCGGCGGGAGCCACAGCGGCTGCGGCGCGGCGGATGTCGTTCTCCACGCAGCGGGCCAGACCGGCGATACGGCACTTCTTCACCGTGTTCGCAATCGTGAACACTGCCTCAAAGTCGCCATCCGAAATGCAGGGGAAACCGGCCTCGATGATATCTACGCCTAGCTTTTCGAGCTGACGTGCTACCTCCAGCTTCTGCCGGAGATTCATGGAAGCTCCCGGGCACTGCTCACCATCGCGAAGCGTGGTGTCGAAGAATAATACTTTGTCGCTCATACCAGGCGTTTCTATTGTTTGTTAGCGGAACCCCCACTATACAGAAATGCCACACGAAATCAAGCTGATTGTGCGGCATAATTTAGAATATTTCCAATAATCACCCTCAGGAAGAGACATGACGTTGAAAAACAATAGGGGAACTCCTGAAAACTTGAAACGAACCAATAAATTGATGTTTGTCGTTCTCGTCGCGCGGGACTTACTCCCACACCTGCGTGGTGCGGGCGGCGAGCTTCTGATCCAGGCTCAGGAGCTCATCGATCCGCGTGCCGCAGAGGGTCATGATATCCACAATCTCCTCCACCTGCAGTTCCTCTTCCACCTGCTCCTTCACATAATCGAAGAGGAGGCACTGGGTGGCATATTCCTTCTGCTCCCGGCAGAGAGTGAGCAGCTCATGGATGGCAGCAGTTATCTTCCGCTCATGCTCCAGCGCCAGGCGGAACAAATCCAGCGGGGTTTCCCAGGTATACACCGGGGCGCCCACCGTGGGAATCACCACATTGGCGCGGCGGTTCTCCAGGTGGGACACAAAGCGGAGCGCGTGTCCGCATTCCTCGCGGTATTGCTCGCGCATCCAGTGCCCCATACCCGGCAGACCATACTGCCGCAGGTTGCCTGAAAAGGCCAGATACAGGAAAGCGGATTCAAACTCCAGGCGGATTTGCTTGTTAACGGCATCTACAATAATCGGGTTCATGCGTGCATCATACCCCATTCCCGGCACCAAGGGTATCACTGTTAGCAAACAGTCATTTTAAGACAGGCAGAAAGCTTGTGCGGCGCGGGCATTGGTGGCAAACTGACGGGTAGTGAACAAACGGCAGCAGAAACGTTTTTCGCGGGTGCTTCTTTGCGTGGCACTCTCCTTTCTGCTGCATGTGCTGCTGGGGCTGCTCATCCTGCTGATTCCGCCGCAGGAGAAGATGAAGCGGGCCAAGGCCGCCCGCAAGGCGCGTCCGGTGAAAGTAGTGCGCACCGCAGCCCGCAAAAAGGCAGATGAGCAGAAAAAACAGGCCGCAGACGCAGCGGAGGAAGCGCCACGCAAACCCAGCGAGCAGAAGCCCTTTGCCAAGACCAGTGCTGATACGCCCCAGGCCCTGCCCGACCAGCCGGATTATGAAGGCAAGCGCAGCACCCGCGCCGCCAGTGCCCCGGATGCCCGCCACCTTGCCGGCGCAGAGCACGCCCCCGCCATGACCGGCGAGCAGAAGGGGGAAATCGTCACCTTTGACCAGAACCGGCAGGAGGGCGACCTGGAACACGAGGGGAAGAGCACACCACCCACGCCTCCGGCGCCGCCCAGCCCGCAACCGCAGCCGGCCCCGCCTCTGCCACCCGCCGAAGCCCCCGCAGATGGGCAGCAGGACGGCTCCGAAGCCCCGGATGCCCGGGGGCAGGACGCACGCGACACCGACATCGACGCCACGCAATCCCTCACCCTCTCGGATGACCTGAGCGGGCAGCTCAAACTCCGTCAGGAGGAGCCGCACGAGCTCGTGCAGGAACTCGAGCAGCAGGCCGCCCGCCTGGGGCTGCCCGGCGGCACCGGCCGGGCAGACTCCCCCGCCGCACTGCCCCGCCGCCCCCGCGTGTTCTATGACCCCAGCCTGGCCGAGTGGGCCCGGAAACCCGGATTCCGCACCAACGAACGACGCAGCCGCAGCAGCGGCCGCTTTGTGCTGGGCCGCGGTGCCGCGCTGAATGTGGCCTCCACCCCGCGCGGTGCATACGAAGCGCTTGTTTACCGCCGGGTGGCGCATTTCTGGTACATCGCGTGCGATGAGCACCGCGGCGATATCATCCCCGGCAAAATCACCATCAGCCTGCGAATCAACAGACGAGGGCAGGTAGACAGCATGGCGCTCATCAACCGCCGCGGTGCCAGCATCAGCCAGCAATCATTCACCTTCAGAGCCATCCGCCAAGCCAGCCTGCCGCCCATGCCCCCCGAGGTGCAGGCGGACGTCATAGGCGAGCTCATGGAACTCATCTTCGAATTCAACTTTGACTAATCACCCTCACCCGTAACACACCATGAACGAAACCATCCGCCAATTCTTCGCCGCCTGCCATCCCTTCGGTCTGCCGCTGCTTGCCTGCTCTGTCATCATGCTCGCAGCCATTCTCTACCACCTGCTCTTCACCCGGCAGCACAAATGCCTGAGCCGCCTGGAGGAAGTGGCCCGCGGCGAATGCTCCGCCTCCGCCTTGCAGGAACTCTACCGGAATGACGAACTCGTGGGCGTGCTCAGCTTCCTGAACGAGCAGCCCGCCTCCCCTGCCCTGGAGCAGCAGGTCGAAGCCCGCCTGCGCTGCATTATCGACCGCCAGCGCGCCGGGCTCGCCACCATCAGCATCATCACCACCATTGCCCCCATGCTGGGCATTCTGGGTACCGCCTGGGGCCTGGTGGATATCTTCGGCGTATTCGGCGCCCCGGATGCTCAGGACGGCATCGCACTGGGTATCTCCAAGGCACTGTATACCACCATTTTCGGCCTGGCTATCGCCGTGCCGGGCACGATTGCGCTGAGCTGCTTTGAGCGCGCGCTGGAGCGCCGGGCCGCCCGCATCAACCAGTGCTTCACCGACCTGCTCGCCAACCGCAACGCCTGATTCTGCCCCATGAAGCTCTACGAACGCCAATTCGCGCAACAGGGCATCCCCATCGTGCCCATGCTGGATATCCTCACCATCCTGCTCATCTTCTTCATCGTGCACACCGAGTTCAAACGGCAGGTGAGCGTGCTGCAGCTGGATGTGCCCCAGACCCACCACCTGGCCGGCACCCAGGGCGACCGCAACAGCATCCTCCTCGAAGTGGCGGATGACGGCAGCATCGCTTTCAACGGCAAGCTGGTGCCGGCCGGGGAGCTCGTCGCAGCCGTGCGCGAACTCATGAAGCAGAACCCGCAGGCAAAGATTCAGGTCTCCGCCGCAGGCGGCTCTTCCATGGCCCGCTTTGTTGAGGTTCTCGATACCCTCACCGCCGCCGGGCTCAATGTGGAGCAGGTTCCCGTGCGCATCGACTACGAACCATAACAGCAGGCAACTACTAACACGAGCAAGCAGTCAAATCGGAACTAAACGGAATGATTAATTATTGATGCGGCAGTTAAAGATTGTTGTGTTATGCTCATTGGTGGGGTGACAAATGCGAGTTTGTCGAGCAGTTTGCGGACGGAACGTCCGCGGAATTTTGAGCCCACGGTAGTGGGTGAAAGATGGTAGGCAGGGGTAAGAGCGCGCCAGAGCTCGCAGCCCCTGCTAACGTATAAAAAGATATCGGAGCCCGTGAAACGGGTGAAAGAACCGTGGCTCTAACTTGCTGCAACTCTTCTGTCACCCGCTTCGCGGGCTTCAGTTAGTTTTTTTGCATATGCAGGGGCTGCGCCCGCTGCGCGGGCTTACCCCTGCCTTCCATCTTTCACCCGCTCCGCGGGCTCAAAAATTCATCGAGCTTTCAGCTCGATAAACACCAATTTGTTACC
>CAZTAX010000097.1:0-7346 GCA_964611765.1 uncultured Akkermansia sp.
TTCCGTTCTCTTGCGCTCACCAACTGCTCGCCGAACACGCATCGGCTGAGTTTTTTTTGATTCCCAATTTGAGGGAAAAGGCCGGCTTTCCCGATCGGAGTCCGCGAATCCTGCACCGTAAATCCGGGCTTGTTGCGTCAGGTCAGTGTTTGCAGGTGGTCGGCGAGACGCTGGGCGTGCAGACGGGCTTTTTCGGTAATTTCGTTCAGCATCTGCGGATTATTGCGCATCTGGTAGGAAACGCCGCCGGTGCCGATGCTGCCGCCCCAGTTCATGCCGGTGAACTTGCAGGTGGCGCGCAGATTCGCGAAGAAGTCTTCCCAGGGCAGGGACTCGGCCGGGGCACCGGAGGTGTAGGAAATCACCAGGGTTTTGCCTTTCAGCTTGTCGCCGGTGCTGCCGTGCGAGAAGCCGTGCAGGAAGGTTTCTTCCATCCAGCGGTGGAGCAGGGAGGGCATGGAGAACCAGTATACCGGGAATTGCAGCACGATGACATCCGCCCACAGCAGCTTTTCCTGCTCGGCTGCGGCATCAATCCTGAAATCCGGGTACAGGCGATCCAGGTACACGATACGGCTTGCCGGCAGTTGCTTTTCAATTTGCCCCAGAATGGTGACATTGGCCACGGAATCGCTGGTCGTGTTCGTGTGGCCGGAGATAATGAGTATATTTTTCATGGTTACGGTTAATTATAGCGGGCGAAATCGATAAATCAAGTATGTTTGGGAATTGTTATAAGCGAAAATTTCCGGAAAGGCCGGGGAGGCTCCGGCATCGAAGAGAATGCTGCGCCCGCCGCTTTCGATGAACAGGCTGAGACCATGCTCCGCTTCCAGACCGGGCCCGGAAGCGGAGTTTTCGATAAGGCACTGAACCTTTATGCTTACTTGAAGATGACCTCGTTGAGGAAGCTGTGCGGTTTCTTCGGGTAGCGGAGGCGCACCTCGGTGGCACCCGGGTTTACCTGGTAGTGGCTTACGTGGTAGCCTTCGCTGGTGATCGTGGCACCGGTGACCTCGCACTTGATGTTGCCCACGGTAATCATTTCCTTAGCCCCGGCGGGCACGGGCATGGTCACATCCAGCGGGGCCTTGCCGCAATAGTAAGACGAGGCAATATCCGCATCGTAGATGTTGCGGGTGTCGGTGTCGAAGGCATCCTTTGTGATACCCATGTTGAAGATGGTGAGCTTCACCTCTTCCTCCGAGCTGCCGGTGTTGACCAGGCTCATGGCGGTGATGCGCTCCTGCGGGAGCCGATCTTTTTTCACGAAGATGCGGTTGTTCTTCACTTCTGCCTTGAGCTGGTACTCTTTGCCGGATTCGAGGGTGAGGGTGATGGTGCCCCAGTTGCCCAGATTACCGTTTTCCAGGTTGAACTGCACCCACTCAGGAGCAATGGGAGTGGGCAGTTGCAGGGAGATGCTCTCCTGCGGCCGCAGTCTGAACACTTCCATCACGCGGTTGATGCCGATTTCCTCATTTGTGGTATAGGCGGAGAGTTTGCACCCCTCGATGTTGGAGTCCACATACGGGGGCAGGGAACGGTTCACCGCAAATTCACAGATGGAGAGCCAGTTCGGACGAGGCGTCACGGTGCGGTAGCGCACATAGCGGGCGCGGATGGGATTCTGTGAAAGGTTCACGATAGCCATGTTGCCATACTGCTGCTTGCCGACCTGCTGCCAGGAGGTGCCGTCGTTGGAGACTTCGAACACGCCACTCTCGATGTAGTCATTCCGGCGCTGACCGCCCATCACCAGACTGATATTGTTGATGGAAATGGGAGAACCGTGGTCCAGACAGTACCACTGTCCCGACTGCTGGCGGCAGTCATTGGACCAGAAAGTATTGGTGCGGCCATCTTTGATTTTGGCATCGTCCTTATTCGGGTTGCCGCAGGAGGCTGTGAACTTGGCCTCCGGGCGCTTCTGACCGGAAAGCTCGGCGTACACGCGGGCATTCAGGTAGGAGAAGGCGGCGTTGAGCACCGGGGTCATGGCATAGGCTGCTACTTCCACATCATCCACCATGCGCACGCCGCTGCCGGACCACTCGCTGCGCAGGGTGGAGCGCATGTCGTAGAGCGCCTGCACGGTATCGAAGAAGTAGTAGAAGAGGAACTCATCTTCGGTGGCAAGGGCAGTCATGATGGAGGCGCCGGCAACGCCGCAGAGCTCGAACTGGTCGAGCCACGGGCGGATTTCCTGGCAGAGCCCCGCCACGGGGTTGCGCGTGTGCTTCAGCTCGCGCGCGGCGCTTACCATGCGGTCAAACTCCAGCTGCAGCAGCTGCCCGGCCTTCATATCCGGCTTATCGGCGGCAATGCTGTCGATGAATGCCTGAGCCGTGGGGGCAATGTCGACGGATTCCTCGCGGAAATAGCCGTGACCGTTCGGCAGCAGGTAGGAGTTGTGAGCGCAGAATGTCTTCATGGCCTCGCGGTGGCGCGGGTAGAGACGGCGCATGCCTTCCTCCCAGGTGGTGGTGGATTCGAACTGGTCGATATTCCAGGTGTAGTTCGCCACACCGAAGAGCCCCACCTTGCTGGCTTCTGCGTGTTCCATGGGGTTGGCCACAAAGCCGCTCATCTGGTTTTTCATGTCCGGGTCTGTATCCAGACCGTAGGTGCGGCCCATGGACACGCGGCTGCGCTTGAAGTCGTTGCAGGGCCAGTTCCACCAGATGAAGGTAGGGCGCTGCACGTGCTGGTTCACCCATTTCTGGCCGGAGAGGGTGATATCATGCACCACGGTGTCGCCGGTCCACATCACGGGGATACTCTTATCCAGCCCGGAACCGAGAGTCTGCAGGAATTTCTCATTGGTCCAGCTGCGGTTGTAGCCCGTGGGGCACATGATGAGGGTCTGGTTCACATCCGGATGCTTGCGGATGAAGTTTTCCAGAATGTAGTTAGTGAGCTGCACCTGGCGCTCTGCCTTGCCGATTTCGCCGCTGGAGTCATCCACCAGCACGCCGAAGTCGCGGACGCCCAGGTTGTACATCTGCTGAAGTTTGGTGCAGAGGGCATCCAGCTGGTTGCGGCCTTCATTCTCATGCCAGCGCACTGTGTTGGCGGGGTGAATGGCCCACACGAAGCGGACGAAATTGCGCCGGGCGTAGGCAATAAGGTCTTTAAGCTCAGCCGCCTTCTGAGCGGGATAGGGCTGGTAGCAGCCGTGGCCGTGGTGGTAGGGATCATCCTTCGGGGCGTAGATGTAGGTATTCATCTTGTTGCGCCCCATGAAGCGGAAGATCGAGCAGCGGGATTCAAAGCTCCAGGGCGCTCCGTAGTAGCCTTCCACCACGCCGCGCGAGGGCAGGTCCGGCCAGTCCACCAGTATACCCATGGGCAGCTCGCCCAGCTGGGTCACTTCGCGCAGGCTCTTATCGGCAAATACATCGTTATGCGCCAGGGTGGCATCCTGCACGTTGTAGAGCATCTGGATGATGGATTGGCGGGCGTAGTAGCGGCCGGTTTCATCATTGGCGTAGATGGTGAGCTTGCCCGGTTCAATGTGGACGGCGTACCCCTCGGGTACATCCGGCAGGCGGTCCCACATTCCACCCTTGCTTTCCGGGGTGCGCATGATGATTTGCACCTCTTTCACACGGGTGGTGACGGAGCGCATGCCGTTGTGCTGTGGCTGGGGGTAGATGACCACCGCTTCAGCGGACAGGAGAGAGAACAGGGCGCAGGAGAGGGCGCAGAGTGCGGATTTGAAATGAAGTTTCATGGTGACGGTTACATGGAATGATGATCCCATTGAACTCGCATTCTACGCCGAAATACGCCTTGTTTCAAGCTAAAATGTTATGCTTTTCCGAAATATCGGCAGGCCATGCGTTGTACAGCTTCGTCTAATTCATCTGTTTGGGTGTCGAAATCCCCCTCCGTCCACCAGGCGAGTGCGTCCGATTCATCCGAAACGACAAATGATTCGTGTGGCGCACGCAGCAGGTAGCGCACATCGTAGTGGTAGTGCGCCGGTTCTCCCTTGGCGGGGCGGGCCGGGATGAGATGAATATCGATATCAAAAATCTCAGTGCTGACGGGCCTGATGCCGGAAATGCCGCTTTCTTCCTCCGCTTCGCGCAGGGCTACCCGCAGTGTGTCCGGATCTCCATCTGCGTGGCCGCCGGTCTGCATCCAGCGCTGCAGCTTGTGGTGCAGGGTGAGTAGTGATTTGTTTCCGTCTGGATTGATGAGCCAGGCAGATCCGGTTATGTGCCCCTCCTCATGACTGCGTTCAAAACAATCCGGAGCGCCGGTGATAAAGCGGAGCATCCTGTCGGCTGTTTCCTGCTGCTCAGGGTGTTTTTTTGCAAATAACTGCAGTGCTTTACACAAACTTGCTCGCGAATCGTCCGGAATGGTGTCCATGAGACCCCATTTTACCCAATTTCGGACCAAATTCAAGTCATACCCATTAAAAAAAGATTGTAAAGAAAAGTTTAGTATTGGCAATGAGTTGAGAAATGTGATAATATAAGTCCGGCGGGGTAGGTAGTGGCGCATGGTGTGCCCGGCAGGCCGCGTGAATGCTTATGAGAAAAGTAATTCAGAACGTGGCAATGCGCAGTGCGCAGCTGGTGCTCATCCTTGTGTGTATGACCTGTCTCTCCTCATGCTCTGCAGTTACCGGACTGGTCGGGTTTCTGATAGCCCTCCCGTTCCGCCTGTTAGATGCCATCATACCATAAAGATTTCCCCAATTTAAATATGTCCAGCACTCGTCAGTTAATACTTTGCCTGGTGGCCATGGCGGCTTGTCTTCTGACAGCCTGCCAGAGCGACCGGGGGATGAAGTACCACAACTTCCCGGATGCGGTCACCAATATCAATCAGGTGGATCCCGCATACCGTAAGTATTTTGCCGACCAGCAGGGTCGCAATTACAGCGCCGATGACCAGCGCAAGGCACTGGCCGCCGCTATTCGTACCTCCCGCACTCCGGTTCCCGCTTATGTGCCGCGTTCTGCCATGGCTTCCTCGAAGGGGAGCATGCACCGCCGGACTTCTGTGCGTAGCAGCCGCTATGCTTCCATGAAGCGTGGTAAGTCTGTGAATCGCCGTGCCGTTGCAAAGAAACGTACCTCAGTTCGCA
Source organism: uncultured Akkermansia sp. (assembly GCA_964611765.1). Taxonomy (GTDB): domain Bacteria; phylum Verrucomicrobiota; class Verrucomicrobiia; order Verrucomicrobiales; family Akkermansiaceae; genus Akkermansia. The sequence continues at coordinate 5,108 of CAZTAX010000097.1, forward strand.
GCAAACGCGCTGTGGTTAAGCGCAAGACTACTACGCGCCGCAGCCGCGGTTAAGTGCTTGCAATAGTTTTTTCGCATGCCTGGTTCCGAGGATGGGGGCAGGCATGTTTTTTTTTGAGGGGGCAGAGTCAATTCTCTTCAAATCTGAGTTTTGGGGAGTCTCAGAGTGGGTTATCAGCCCACAAAAGAAGCGGCAGGATGGAAAAATCCTGCCGCTTATGGAAAGGACTGTTGCCAGGCTTACATCAGGTCGATGGGTAACGCGGTACCTGTTTCACCCAGGGTGAAAGAAATGCCGAAGCCCTGTTCCTTCTTGCCGCCGTTGTCGCGCAGGAATACGGTGGCGCCGATGTACCATGCACCGGCATGGCGGAAGAGTGAGTATTGCTGGATGGGGAAGCGCCCCTCTTCTTCTTCGTAATACAGTTTTACGGAGAAAGTGTATTTTTCGCTCAAGCGGATGTTGGTTCGGAGGTGGAACTGGCCGGAGTCCTCCTGAATGGGGTGGTCTTTGATGGAGCGATATGATAAGTACGCCTCAATCCATTCGGCAGGAATGATGCGGGTGCCTACACTGTACTGCCAGAATCCTTCACCGTTGTTGATAGTGGGTGTCTGCGTGGTCAGGTAAAGCTCAAAACGCTTGGAGGGGCGCAGGTTTACAATGTTGTACAGACTGGAGAAATCGTAATCAGAATTGGGATTATCAGCGTTATAGTCGCAGAACATATCCCAGGTGAGCAGTTTGATGGACTCTCCATCAACGCTGGAAGTCAGGGTGTTTTTCATGCCCAGTCGCCAGATGTTCCAGTTGCCCCAGCCATCGATGCCTGCAAAACCGCAGAGATCGAGAGGAATGGGGCTGGTGGTGCTGCCGCTTTTCGTGCTGGACCACATATCCACCTGGGGAACATAATCGTTCGATGATGAGATGCTTCCGCGTGAGTAGTTCGCGTACGGCTGGATGATGTGAGTAAGTCCCTTAAGCCCGAAGTCCTTATATTGGAAATTGGGGTATCTGTTATGGAACTTCAGGTTAAAATCACAGCCGAGATAACCGAGGAAACGGTTATCAGACCCGATGCCGCCGACATCATAGTAACCAGTGTAGGCACCACCTGCTTTGGGGGCAATGTTGAGGAACTTGAAAGCGGTCAGATTTGTGGTGAGTTCGTGGGTGGTGTTGACGCGGAAGTAGCTCTCTGTGTTCAGCAGGCGGGAGTAATACTCCTTCATCTCCGCATCTTTAACCCGATCCAGCCGCGCCTCAAATTCCTTCCTGCTTTCAGTGGGCAGATATTGCCGCATGATGCAGGCGCTGTTGTTGGTTTCGTAATTAATGCCGGTGTTGCCGATGGCAGTGCGTACGCGATAGAACGATGCTTCCAGTCGCTCGTCCGTCACGTAGTAATCGTTCGGCGCAAATCGGGTGTAAATCATGCTCTGCGTCGTATTGGTCGTGCGGACGACCCTGACCGTATTGTCCGGTTTGTCATTTGTGCGGCTGATGTCGGGCAGGAAGTCACGAATCATGTAACGGTCGCTTGCGACATTCACGTTGGTGGCAAGTTGCCATTTGGCGTGTGGGTCACCACCCGGATCCACATCCCACAGGGACTTAAGACTGAAGTAGTAACGCTTGTCGTCCACCGGAAGACGTTCACCATCGATCGGATTGATGGATGGATTCCGGTCATCGGCAAAATAGGAGGTGAACCCATCCATGTCCTTGTGCTTCTTAGTCATGGAGATGTCCTCCAGATCAAGACCGGTTGCAAGACCGCGGCGTGTTCTGCCATCCAGGTGCAGGGTGGCAAGGTAATCAGCCGTGGGCATGATGCCTTCCACTCTTCTGTTGCCGAAGAGAATACCGTAGCTGTTTTCCAGGTAGGCGCCCCAGTGGGAGCGTGTGCCGACACCGGGCAGGTAACCTTCTCTCGGATTGAGGGAGTGGGAGAAAGTGAACCAGCCCAGAACGGGAACTGCTACATCATGATCACCGACTGCTATGCTGAGACGGGATACCTCACCATAATCGCCAGGGTAAATTTTGAGTACGCCCGTTCCGATCCACGCGGAGGGGTTCTGCACGTCCTCCGTTGTTACATAGGCATCATAAACGGTTATGTATTCCTTTCCTTCCGCATCGGTGGCGTATTCAATGCGGGAACCGCGAACCATCAGACCATTTACCTTGATGCGAACCTTGTTGACGGCCGTTTTCTTTTCTTTCCAGTTAT
>CAZTAX010000098.1:0-7226 GCA_964611765.1 uncultured Akkermansia sp.
CCGAACACCGAAACATAAATGCAAACCGGCGCGGCCTGTCACGACCGCGCCGGGAGAATGAAAAAGCTCCCTGCTGCGCGGAGCAACAGGGAGCAGGCAAATTCATTCTGCTGATGAAGCGGGAAGGCAGAGCTTTACTCCTCTTCCTCCTCAGATTCCTCCTCGGATTCTTCCTCAGACTCTTCTTCGTCGGCGGAAGTCTCTTCTTCAGAAGCTTCCTCTTCGTCTTCGGAGGCTTCCTCCTCGCCCTCCTCGGAATCCTCCTCCTCGTCGGATTCCTCATCAGCGGCGGCCTCAGTGCCGGCGGCAGCGGCAGCAGCGGCGGCAGCAGCCTCGCGGGCCTTCTTGGCAGCCTCGGCAGCGGCGCGCTCGGCCTCAATCTCCTGCAGAGTCTTGGGCTTGGAAACCAGGTACTTCTCGTCAGCCAGGCCGGAAGCCTTGCGGGCGTTAATGCGGTACTCATCGTAGCCGGCCTCGGCAAGGTAGGTCATGATGGCATCCGAAAGAGCGCGGCGCTGGCTGGTATCGCACACATACATCTTGTAGGCGCCGATGTAGGGGAGGTCCCAGGCAGCCACACCATCACGAGGAATAAGAATACCCACGAGGTTGGCCTTGCCATCCGTGCAGATACCCCACACGCGCTGGCGACCGCTCGGGGCGGTCAGCGCCACGTAATACTGCGGGTAGGCATAAGTGAAATTCTTAACGGTGGAAGAGCGCAGCCACATATCCAGAGCGCGGGCCACGCTGTCGGGCATGGGGCCGGCCTCAGTGCAGAGACGGTGCTTGGGAGAAGAAGCATCGTTGTAGCTGAAAACGGTTACATTCGTACCCTCACGCAGCTGCTCAGCACGCTCGGCGGCAGGAGAAGTGGTGGTGCAGGAACTGACCAGAGCGGCAGCGGCGGCGATACCGCAGGTCAAGGCAATACGTTTGAAGAGATGGAAATGTTTCATGTCGTTTCGTTGCTCCTCATTCTAGCCAATCTTCAAGGGAAAAGACAAGCAAAAATTTGCAAATTCTGCAAAAAAGTGGATTTTTTCACAGATAAGGCAGAGTGCGCGGGGCGTTTTGAGGCATAAGTGTCCCAAAGATTGTGAAAAAACAGTCTTAAACGACATAAAGGCATAGGCTTCAGTGCAAAATTTCGCAACGGGTCATCACATACCCCACAATCGGCAGTAAGCCCTCGTTTGAAAATCCATGGATACAAGCCACTGACTTTCAAGTCGCAAATCACAAATTACGAATCATAAATCCCCGCATCCCAAATCTTTGAGGCACTAATGTTTTTGAGGCAGCAGGGGCAGAATGAGCTTGACGCTGCGCGCACAAGCGTGCAGAATAGTGGAAGTATGATATCGCCTTTCCGTTTTCGCACATCGAGCAGCCGCTGCGCCGCCCTGCTGGGGCTGGCCACGGCTCTTTGCCTGAGTTCCTGTGAGGAGAAAGAAGCCGAGGCCACTCCGGCAGAGCAACCGGCACCGGCTGTAGAAGCTGCCCCGGAACCTGAACCTGCCCCTGCCCCGGCGGTCGACACGCTGGCTGAAGCCCGCCAGGCGCTTTTCGATTACACGGTCTACACCCTGGCCGCCAAGGTGACCAGCCCGGAGCGTTTCCCTGAGCTCAACACCATGGTGCGAGACATGCTGGAACTGCAGCATAAGTACTACGCTGAGCTGCAGAAAGGCGAACCCGGCATGGAACGCGCCCGCCTGGCCCTGCAGATAGCCGGCACAACTCGTGACCTGGGAGCCTACACCAAGGCCCAGGCTGAATACGAAAATGCCCGGAAAGAAATCGAAGCCCTGCCGGAAGACGTGAAGAACACCCCGGAAGCGCAGCGCATGCTCAGCAGCTGTCTGAACGGCACCGGCGTGTGCCTGCTCGCCCAGAACAAGGCCAACGACGCCCTGGCCCAGTACGAAGCCGCTATGGCGCTGGATGATGCCCAGTACCAGAACGTGGCGCCCAAGGATGGTGAGGAACTGCCGGAGGGCGACGTGGAGCCCAATCTCTCCCGTGCCGCAACCGATCTGCTGGATTCCTACCGCTGCCTGGGCGACTGCCAGCGCGCTGTAGATGACCCCGAGGAGGCGCTGGCCACCTACACGAAAGGGCATGAGCTGGCGCAGCGGCTCAAGCGGCTCTCCACGGATATGTCCATCGCGTACGTGAAGCTGCTCACCTCACTGGGCAACCTGGATAACTCCCTGGGCAAACCTCAGGAAGCCATGGGAGCCTGGGTCATGGCCGCCAAAATCTGCCAGAGCCTGAACGCCAGCAGCCCCAAGCTGGATGTGAAGGCCGAGACCAAGCGTTGCTTCGATGCCCTGCTCCCCGCCATCCAGTCCGTGGGGCAGAAGCTGCAATCTGAGCAGGACGCAGCCCGGAAGAAGGCCGCTGAAGAAAAGGCAGCCGCTGAAAAGGCTGCCCAGGAAGCCGCTGAGGCTGAGAAAGCCGCCGCTGAACGCCTGGCTGCAGAGAAGAAAGCAGCCGAAGAGAAGGCCGAGGCTGAGAAAGCCGCCCAGGAGGCCGCCAACAAGCGCGTACGCAACCGCCGCCGCCGCTAACCCCACTGCTCCTCCCCCGGTGGCCCGGTTTCAGATTTCACTCCCCGCGCTGGAGCGCAACGCCCGCCTTCTGCATGAAGTGGCCAGCGCCTCCGGTGCGCGCGTTCTGGTGGCACTCAAAGCATTCTCCACCACCGCAGGGCTGAAGGTGCTGCGGCCGTATGCAGCAGGGTGCTGCGCCTCCGGGCTGTACGAAGCGCAGCTGGGAGCACGCCACCTGGGCGGTCATGTGGCGGTGTATTCCCCCGCGTACCGGGAGTCTGAGCTGGCCAAGCTGCTGGAGTTTGCCCACCATATTGATTTCAACAGCGTGCCGCAGTGGCAGCGCTGGCGCACCACCTGCCTGGCCCACCCGCGCGTGCAGAGCGGTGTGCTGCAGCTCGGGCTGCGCATCAACCCCTGCTTTTCCACCGGCCACACCGCCCTCTATGACCCCTGCGTGCCGGGCTCCCGCCTGGGAATACCTGCTGACCAGCTGCAGGGGGTGGACCTCACCGGCATCTCAGGCCTTCATTTCCACACACTCTGTGAGCAGGGTGCCCGGGAACTCATCGATACCTTCCGGGCCTTCGAAAAGCAATTCGGCGGGCTACTCTCCTCGCCCCGGATCCGCTACCTCAACCTCGGCGGCGGCCACTGGATTACCAAGCCGGATTATGACCGCACCGCCCTCATCGGCCTGCTGCGCGAAATCCGCGACATGTACCATGTGGAGGTCTACCTGGAACCGGGTGAGGCCTGGGCGATTCACACCGGGGTGATCCGCGCCCGCGTGCTGGATGTGTTTGAATCACTGGGCTACCACCACGCCATTCTGGACGTGAGCGCCAGTGCGCACATGCCCGATGTGCTGGAAATGCCCTACCGCCCGGAGGTATACTCCCTCTGCCCCGGTGGCACCGGCGCCCCTGCACTCCGCCTGCCCGGCGAGGAATATGCCTTGGCCGGAGTCCCCGGCGAAAAACCACACACTTACCGTCTGGGGGCTCCCACCTGCCTGGCCGGCGATGTCATCGGCGATTTCTCTTTTGACCACCCGCTGCAAGTGAACGACACCATCATCCTGGACGATATGAGCCACTACACCATGGTCAAGACCACGCACTTCAACGGCGTTCCCCACCCGGATATAGATGTGGTGCAGGCGGATGGCACCGTGCAGACGGTGCGGGCCTTCTCCTACGCGGATTTTGAGTCCCGCCTGGGATAAATTCCACTTGCCCGCGCTTTACAAATGCGTGAGGATGCAGTATCATCCGGGGCATGAAATACAGACGATGCGGGCGCAGCGGAGTGCTGCTGCCGGAGATTTCACTGGGGCTCTGGCACAATTTCGGCGCGGGTGATGATAGGGCAACCAATGCGGCCATCATCGGGCGCGCTCTGGAACTGGGCATCTGTCACTTTGACCTGGCGGATAATTACGGCCCGCCCCCCGGCAGTGCGGAAGAGCGTTTCGGCAACCTGCTGCAACAGGAGTTTGCCGGGCACCGGGATGAGATGTTCATTTCCACCAAAGCCGGGCACCTGATGTGGCCGGGACCGTATGGCGACTGGGGCAGTCGCAAGCACCTCATCGCCGGGCTGGACCAGAGCCTGCGCCGCCTGAAGCTGGATTATGTGGATGTGTTTTACCACCACCGCCCGGATCCCGACACTCCGCTGGAGGAAACCATCGAGGCCCTGGTGCAGATAGTGCGCAGCGGAAAAGCGCTCTACATCGGCCTTTCGAAATACCCTGCAGCAGTATTTAACCGGGCTTGTGCTCTGCTGGCGGAAGCCCGCGTGCCCTGCCTGCTGCACCAGTACCGCTATAACCTGCTGGACCGCAGCTGCGAAACCGGCATGTTGCCCGCCACCCGCGAGCAGGGCTGCGGCAGCATTGTGTTCTCTCCGCTGGCACAAGGTATGCTCACCGGCAAATACCTGGGCACCCCCGTCCCGCCCGCCGGTTCCCGCGCTGAGCGCCGCGATTCACCCTTCCTGGATGCTGATAAGGTAGCCGCGGATACGGCTCGGGTAGCGGAGCTGCAGAACATCGCCACCGAGGCGGGTATCCCCCTCACACAACTGGCCCTGCGCTGGCTGCTGCAGCGCAGCGGAGTAACCAGTCTGATCATCGGCGCCCGCACCCTGGCCCAGCTGGAAGACTGCGCCTCAGCCGCCGGCCGGGAACCGCTGAGCGAGGAGCTCATGGAGCGCATCACCCCGCTGCCCTGAGAATGAGAGGATACCACCTGTGCAACACCCCGCAAAAAAACTCGATTCCCGGGTGAGATTTTGCTATCATGGAGCCATGAGACTTTCGCACTTGAAACACCTGCCGGGCATGCTGATGCTGCTGGCAGCCCCGCTTGCCGCAGAGGAAGCGCCGGAGACCTTGCCGGGCGGCTGGCGGCTGGACTGGGCCGATGAGTTCAACGGCAGCAAACTGAACCCGAAGAAGTGGCAACATGAGCTGGGCGTCATCCGCAACCAGGATGCCGTGCAGACTTACACTAAAGACTGTGTGAAAGTTCGCGGCGGAAAACTCATCCTCATCTCCAAAGCCAGGGAAACGAAAAACAGCAACTACGACCCGAAAAAGGAGCACTGGACCCACCAGTGCAAATCCATGCCCTACGCCAGCGGCTCGGTAACCACGCGCGACGTCAAGCACTTCGAATGCCCCGGGCGCCTCGAAATCCGCGCCAGGGTACCCAAAGCCAAGGGAGTCTGGCCCGCACTCTGGACCATGCACGTAAACCGGTACGGCTGGCCTGCCAACGGTGAAATTGATATTCTGGAGCATATTTCCCAGGAACCCGAGACCTGCTATTCCATTTTCCGCTGGGGTGCAGACGGCAGCAACCGGGAGCACAAAGTCATCCGCACCACCCGCATCCCGGATTACAGCAAAGATTTCCACACCTATGTGCTGGAGTGGGATGAGGAGGTAATGCGCATCCTTATAGATGATGCGGAGGTGGGCCGCGTTCGCATTGAAGAAGCCAATTATCCGGATGGCAACAATCCACTGCGCACCCCATGTTACCTCATCATGAACACCGCCATCGATGGCTGGGCAGAAGCACCGGATGCCGGTCAGTACCCGGTGCAGTTCGAGATTGACTACGTGCGCTACTACACCAGAACCGATAAGGCCGCGGTGCAGGCAGATGAGAAGAACAACTCCGATACCACGCCTGCCCAAAAGAAGAAGAAACGCCGTAAGAAGAAATGACGCCACCGGAGGATCCCTTTTCGTTTCGCTCTCTGTTCAACCGCTCGCTTTCGTACGGAGCAGTGGTATTGGCCGCTCTGTGCTGCGAACCTTTGAGAGAACTTTTTTCCGAGCCGCTTACGCCCGGGCGCATTCGCGAAACCGCCGCCGCACTGGGGGCTCTGCTGCCGGTGGTCATGGCCGTGGCCGCGGTGGTGGCGGGCATGGTGCGCAAGGTAATTTTCAGCTGCGGCGGGGTGAATAAGCGCAGCCTGGGCATCATTTTCCTGCTGGGCACTTTCTGGCACCTGCCGCTTACCCTGCTGGTGGCGTATGCTGCCGCCCCGCATGAGCCGGCGGCATGGCAGCTGCCGCTCCGGTTCACCGCCCTGGGACTTGCCGCCAGTCTGGCCCTGGTATGTGCTCTCCGCCGCATCATCTACCGGCGGTAGAAGTTATGGGGCTATAGGGCACTCAGATACCTGCGTACCACGCGGGCAATAGCTTCCTGCGCCGTCGGCATGGAGATTCCCAGCTGCCCGGTGAGCCTGGTGTTCCCCATGGCGGTGTGGCGGGGGCGGGGTTCCTCAAAAAAGGGCACTTCATCCAATTTCTGCTGAACCACCGGAGGCAGGGCGGGCAGAGCCCCCTGCTCCACCGCAGTCTGCAAAGCCATATTCCCACACTGCCACCAGCTGAGCGGCTCACCGCTGCTGGTCACATGCACCACGCCGCCGAAATCACCCGCACCCAGTGCCAGAACCACGCGCGCTATATCGGCTGCATCCGTGGGAAGAGAGGTTTTATCCGCCACCGCTGCAAGCGGCTGCCCGGCCAGCGCCCTGGCTACCATCCCTTCGATGAACGAGGGCTTTTCCGGGTTCCCACAAACCCAGGAAACTCGCGCCACCACAGCCGCAGGCAGTGTCTCCAGCACCTGCAGCTCCCCATCCCGCTTGCTTTCACCATACCAGTTGATGGGACGGCACCGGGCGCTTTCGCCTTTCAACCCCGGTTTGCGGCCGCACAGCACGTAATCAGTGGATAGATGCACAAAACGCGCCCCGGTATGGCGGCAGGCCAGCGCCATGATACCCGGAGCCGAAGCATTGACCAGATGCGCCTGCAACGGATCGGCAGCGCAGGCCTCCAGCCCGCTGATGGCAGCGCAATTCACCACCAGCTCCGCTCCGCTTTCCAGCACCTGTTCGTGAAGGGGCTGCGCCTGCTCCAGCCGGCATTCCGCATGCGTGGGGGCCAGCACATCATGCCCCGCCTGCTCTGCCATCTGGCGCAGCACCTGCCCGGTGCGCCCGCTTGCTCCGAATATGAGAATCCGCATGCGCTCACTATACACAGCTCCCCGCTGCTTGTCAATCCGCAGCAGTCATATCTCAGGGGTGACGCATTGTGAAATATGACACTTTGAACAATCCAAGATTCTGAGT
>CAZTAX010000099.1:0-7118 GCA_964611765.1 uncultured Akkermansia sp.
GGCAGCTGAGCCACGGCCCGGCCCCACAGGGATATCGTGGTTCTTGGCCCAGTTAATGAAGTCTGCCGTGATGAGGAAGTAGCTGGGGAAACGCAGCTGGTTGATGATACCCAGCTCGTAATCCAGGCGGGCGCGCAGCTCCTGGTCATTCTCCGCGCGTTCCTTGCCGTAGCGCTCAGCCAGGCCCTCGTAGCAGATTTTGCGCAGATATTCCTCGCGGGTGGAGCCGTCCTCCGGGGCGAACTCCGGGTAACGCTCGGTGGAGGTGGAGTCGAGCTTGATGGAGGTGTTACAGCGCTCGGCAATCACGTTTGTATTTTCGTAGGCATCCGGGTATTCGGGGAAGAGCTCGCGCATCTCGGCTTCGCTCTTGAAATAGACGCTCTTGGGGTAGCGCATGCGCTTGGAATCCATGCGTTTGTTGCCCGTTCCCACACAGATGAGGATATCGTGCGCATCGTGGTCATCGGCATTCAGGAAGTGGGCATCATTGGTCACTACCAGAGGCACGTTGTGCTTGCGGGCAATGCGCACCAGCTCAGGGGTTACGCGGCGCTCGTCCTCCAGCTCATGATCCTGCAGCTCCACAAACACATTATCCTTGCCGAAGATGTCCACCAGATCCAGCAGCACCTGTTCGGCCTTCTCAGGCTCATCGCGCAGGAGCCACTCCTGCATAGGGCCGGAGATACAACCGGTGAGGCAGATAAGGCCCTTGCTGAACTCGCGCAGGGTGTCGTAGTCGATGCGCGGCTTGTAGTAGAAGCCGTCCAGGTGACCGCGGGAGACAATCTTGATAAGGTTTTCCCAGCCGATATTGTTTTCGCAGAGCAGCACCAGGTGGCAGTACTTGTTTCGCCCCGGTATCTGCTTCTTCACATCCAGCGGGGTGGGGGAAACATACACCTCGCAGCCCAGAATCGGCTTGAAAACGGGTTTCTTCTCATCCGGGTGTTCCTTGTTCCACTCCAGCACACCCTTGTTGTGCTTCTTCACGTTCACCATGAATTCAATGGCCGCGAACACATTGCCGTGGTCCGTGATGGCAACGGAATTCATCCCGAGCTCGACACATTTCTTAATCAGATCCTTGGTGTGGATCATGCCGTCGAGCAGTGAGTATTCTGTGTGAACGTGTAAGTGAGTGAAAGCCATAGCGCGTGCGGCGATTATACACCATACCGACCGATATGTCAGCACGAAAACACGCCACCGAGCACAAAATATCCTCAAATCGTCTCAAGGGCATTGCAGAATCGCTGCTGGAACAGATTACGCTTGCTTAGGGGCGGGTGCTGTGGTAGAATCCGCGCGTACGATTTTCGCACCTACATGAATACAAAACTTCGCATCGTCATCGGTTCAGACCACAAGGGCGTGGATTTGAAGGAAGCCGCCATGGAGATTCTGACTGGCTGGGGCTACCAGGTGGAGGACGTGGGTCCTGCCACGAAGGAGTCCTGCAACTACGCCGAGTACGCCAACAAGGTGTGCAAGCGCATTGTGGATGGCCGCGCTGACCGTGGCGTGCTGATTTGTTTCTCCGGGCTGGGTATGAGCATTGCCGCCAACCGCTGGAAGGGCGTGCGCGCCACACTTTGCCGCACTCCGCAGGAGGCCGCTTTCTCCCGCCAGCACAATGATTCCAACGTGCTGTGCATGGCTTCTGCTTTCCTTTCTGCCGAGGCCATGGAGGAAGTGCTGCGCATCTGGCTCGATGCCGAGTTTGAGGGGGGGCGCCACATCAACCGTCTGCTGGTGGGTTCCGGCTCCCCGCTCGCCGCTTCCGACCCTGAGCTCGCCGGCTACATTGAGGAGGAGCGCCAGCGCCAGAATAACAACATCGAGCTTATCGCTTCTGAGAACTTTACCTCTCCCGCAGTGATGGAGGCTCAGGGTTCCTGCCTGACCAACAAGTACGCCGAAGGCTACCCCGGCAAGCGCTGGTACGGTGGCTGCGAAGTGGTGGACAAGGTGGAGCAGCTCGCCATCGACCGCGCCAAGGCCCTCTTCGGTTGCGATGCCGTGAACGTGCAGGCCCACTCCGGTTCCTCCGCCAACCAGACGGTATACCACGCCTGCATCAATCCGGGCGATACCATCCTGACCATGGACCTCGCCTGCGGTGGTCACCTTTCCCACGGTTTCTTCGCCAACTTCTCCGGCAAGACCTACAAGGTGGAGCACTACGGTGTGAGCCCCGAGACGGAGATGATTGACTATGATGCCCTGGAAGCCAAGGCCAAGGAAGTGAAGCCTGCCCTCATTCTGGCCGGTGCCTCTGCCTACTCCCGCACAATTGATTTCGCCCGCATCCGCAAGATATGTGACGAGGTGGGCGCCATCATGTTCGTGGACATGGCTCACATCGCCGGGCTGGTGGCCGCCGGGGTGCATCCGTCTCCCGTTCCCTACGCCGATTTCGTTTCCACCACCACGCACAAGAGTCTGCGCGGACCCCGCGGCGGGCTGGTGATGTGCAAGGAACAGTGGGCCAAGAAGCTGGACAGCGCCACTTTCCCCGGTCTGCAGGGCGGCCCGCTCATGCACATCATTGCCGCCAAGGCTGCCTGCCTCGGCGAATGCCTCAAGCCGGAGTTCCGCACCTATGCCGAGCAGATTGTGAAGAACGCCAAGGCTATGGCCGATAAGCTCACGCAGCTGGGCTTCCGCATCGTGGCCGGCGGTACGGATAACCACTGCTTCCTCGTTGACCTAAGCGGCAAGGGCCTGAACGGCGCCGAAGCCCAGGTGGCTCTGGACAAGGTGGGCATCACCGTGAACAAGAACGCGATTCCCTACGACAAGGGCACCACCTTCAAGCCCAGCGGTATCCGCATCGGCACTCCTGCTGTGACCACCCGCGGCATGAAGGAGGACGACGTGCGCAAGGTGGCCGAATACATCGGCCGCTGCCTGGCTATCCTGGCCGCTCAGAAAGTGTGCGAAACTCCCGGAGCCTACGATGAGCTCCGCGCGGAGGTTTCCGCCTTCAACAAGAGCTTCCCCATGCCCTGAGCATGAAAGTATAGCATTACGCTACAGAAAGGGGGCCCGCAAGGCCCCCTTTTCTGTTATTGAAAACTTGCTGCGCGACAGGATTTTATCTTGCCAAATGGGTAGCTAAATGGCAGAATACGCGCATGGCTCATTACGGTAAACTTTTGGCAACTCTGCTGCTGGGTGCAGCTGCAATTTTCACGGGTTGCCAGCAGCAAGGCCGCAATTCTTACCTGCGCACTCCGAAGGCCGTACGTTTCCAGCCGGTGAGCACACCGCTGGTGCAGCGCAGCATAGCCCGTCTGGCCCGCGAGGTGAACATCAAGGTGCGCATCATGCCCTCCAACGCCCGCCAGCGACGCGGTTCCCGCCGCCTGAATCCCTCATTCATCACGATTCACAGCACAGCCAATCATTCCCCATCCTCCACCGCCATGCAGCACTCCCGCGCACTCTGCCGCGGGGCTTTCACCAACCGCAGCTGGCACTTCACAGTGGACCAGTTCATGTGCGTGCAGAACCTGCCGCTCCGCGAAACCGGCTGGCATGCCGGCTCGGCCGCCGGCAACAACAATTCCATCGGCATTGAAATGTGCGAGTGCGAAAACCGCGGGCACAACCATTTCCGTACCTGGGATCGCGCGGCCAAGCTCACCGCCGTGCTCATGAAGCGCTACGGAATCAACCTGCGCCGCGTGGTGCCGCACTACCACTGGACGCATAAAAATTGTCCGGCTCCCTTGCTTACAAACGGCAAACCCGGTCCCAAGTGGGCATGGTTCCACAGCCGCGTGGACTACTACTACCGCTGCATTAACCAAGGCAAATCCAATCGCTGATGAGCACCGGACTGCAGCCTGATTCCCGTCTGGAGCGGCTCGCGGGCATCACACAGCGCGAGCTGAAGGCGTTGCAGGCTGCCGGGGTGGAGACCGTGCAGCAGCTTCTGCGGCGCATACCCCGCCGTTACGAAGACAGGCGGAATTCCCAGCCGATTCATCTGTTGCAGGATGGCGATACCGTTTCCCTACGCATACATGTCTACAGCGCGGGATGGCGCTACTCCTACAAACGCTATTTTGAAGTAGCAGCGGGAACAGCAGATGACCCGCACGGCGCACGGCTCTACCTGCGCTGGTTCAATATGCCCTATGTGGCTAAACTCCTGGCCACCGGAATGAATCTTTCCGTCTACGGCAAAGTTCGCGTCTATGGCGGTAAACTGACCATGGCCAACCCGGATTTTGAAGTAATGGATGACGAGGATGCCGGGCACCGGCTGGTGGCAGCAGCCATGGGCGGGCCACTGATGCCGCCGAGCGAGGGGCAGGGGGCTGCTGCCGTGCACACGGGCCGGATTGTACCCATCTACAAAGGGCTGCCCGGTCTGGCGGCCCGCACATACCGCGACCTCGTGTGGCGAACCTTGCAGCAGCTTGCACCTGACCTGCCCGCACCGGGCTACGATGTGGCCCCGGCCTATCCCTACTGGCAGGCAATCCGCGATATCCATTTCCCGGCAGAGGAAGAACTGCACCGCAAAGCGCGTCTGCGCTTTGCTCTGGCCGAATGTTTCGACCAGCAATTCCGCGTGGCCTGGCGCCGCAGGAAAGTGCAGGGGCGCCCGGGGCAGGTAACAGCCACCTGCGATGCCTACATGAACGAACTTCTGGCAGCGCTCCCGTTCCGCCTGACGGCGGCACAGCAGCGTTGCGTGCAGGAAATCCGGCAGGATATGGCCAACCCGCGCCAGATGAACCGCCTGCTGCAGGGCGACGTGGGCAGCGGCAAGACCCTGGTGGCACTCTGCGCCATGCTTCTGGCCGTGGGCAGCGGCAAAATTGCTGCCATGATTGCTCCCACGCAGATTCTGGCAGAACAGCACTACCGCAATTTCTGCCGTTTGCTGAAGCATACCGACATCAAAGTCTCCCTGCGCACATCGGACCACGTAGACGATACCGGGCTGGTGCTCGATGCCGGGATTCAGGACGATTCTCCGCGCATTATCGTGGGTACGCATGCCTTGCTGTACAAGAAGCACCGCCCGCACAATCTCGGTCTGGCTGTCATCGATGAACAGCACAAATTCGGCGTGGAACAGAGGGAGCGATTCATTGCCAGCGGCGTGAACCCGGATGTGCTGGTGATGACTGCCACACCCATCCCGCGCACGCTTACGCTCACCCTCTACGGTGATCTGGAGGTGTCCATCATTGACGAACTGCCGGCCAATCGTGGTGAGATTTCAACCGCGCTCCGTAACCCGGACAACATGAAACGTATCATCTCCTTCATGAGCAAGGAGATCGATGCGGGACGGCAGGTTTATATCGTCTCTCCGCTGGTGGAAGACAGAGACACGCGAAAGCAGGCCAGCGCCACCAGCGAGCTGAACCGCTGGAAAGAACACTTCCCGCAGCGCCGAGTGGGGCTGCTGCATGGACGCATGCCCGCCGCAGAAAAAGACGAGGTGATGCAGGCATTCAGCAAGGGGTTGCTCGACATCCTCGTCGCCACCACGGTTGTGGAAGTCGGTGTTGACGTACCGAATGCCAACATCATGATTATCAATGATGCGGATACCTTCGGGCTCTCTCAGCTGCACCAGTTGCGCGGACGTATCGGCCGCGGCGAGCACAAGAGTTACTGCATCCTGCTCTCCAAAGCCAAGCCCGGAGAACCGGGTAGGGAGAAGCTGGAGGTGCTCTGCCGCACGCTGAACGGATTTGAAATCGCGGAGGAAGATTTCCGGCTGCGCGGGCCCGGCGATGTGCTGGGTACAGCGCAGAGCGGCCTGGGCAACATTGAGTTCACCGAATGGCTGGGCGACATGCGCCTGATTCACCGCGCCAATCGGGATGCCGCGGCCATTCTGGATGCCGACCCGGAGCTGAAACTGCCGCAGCATGCCCCGCTGCGCGAGCTGGTTCAATTTGAAGAAGAGAGCGGCGTAACCTGCTGATTACATTTCAGCGCAGCCACGCCAGGAATTCCTTGTTACCCTCCATTCCCGTGATGGGAGAATCCGCCACGCCGCACCACTCGCGGTGCAGTTCGTTCACCACGAAGTCGTGAATCTTATCCACGGCGCGCTGGTGCAGGGCAGGGTCGCGCACAATACCACCGGGGCCTATATCCTCCGGCTGCAGCTCGAACTGGGGCTTGATGAGCACCAGCAAATCTCCACCGTCTTCCAGACAATCGTAGGCGGCGGGTAAAATCTTTGTTAATGAAATAAAGGAAACATCGCTCACGATAAGCTGCACCTTTTCCCCCAGATCCGCAGGGGTCATGTAGCGGGCATTGAACTGCTCTTTGACAATTACGCGAGGGTCATTGCGCAGTTTCCACACCAGCTGGTTGGTGCCCACATCCACAGCATGTACACGCAGCGCTCCGTTCTGCAGCAGGCAATCGGTGAACCCTCCGGTGGAGGATCCGATATCAAGGCAGATTTTACCTTCTGCCTTGACCGGAAATGCCTTAAGTGCGCCTTCCAATTTAAAGCCGCCGCGGCTGACGTACCGGGGTTTATTCTTCACGGTGATGGGCAGGGTGTCATCCACCTTGGTGCCGGGTTTGGTTATGACCTGTCCCTTCACGCTCACCTCACCCGCAAGGATGAGGCGCTGCGCCTGTTCCCGTGAATCACACAGTCCCTGCTGTGCCACCAGCACGTCTAGCCGCTGCTTAGCCATTAATTTCAGTAACTATAGCGATTCTTCAGTCCGCGATTCTGGCCCGGCATGATGGGAAAAGAACGCTTAGCGGGCTGAGTCACCTGGGGCGTACGATAATTGACACCGCGCGGCGTAGTCGTGGCCGGCTGCTGCTGGCTCACAGAGGGCTTGACGACTCTGGGCTGAGCCACCGGAGCCGGCGCAGGAGCAGGGGTGGATTTGGTTGAGATTGTAGCAGCGTCCTTCTGCTGCTGGCTGAAGAAGGGAGTAGCCGTTTTCTTCTCTTCAACCGGAGCAGGCGCAGGCTCAGCCACCGGCTTTACCTCAACCGGTTTCTGAGTAACAGGAGCAGGCTTTGTTTCTGTCGGTTTCTCAGCCAGGGGTGCGGGGGCCGGTTCAGTGCTTGCCGGCTGCTTCTGCGCAATCACCGTGTTC
>CAZTAX010000100.1:0-7083 GCA_964611765.1 uncultured Akkermansia sp.
TCCCGCAGAATCTAACTTAGATTTCAGGGAGACCGTTAATTATTCCAACGCGTTTATCAAGCAAGACATTGGGACGAATGTGATAAAAAGTAGGAAGCGGCGCCAGCTGGCACCGCTTCACTCATTCAGCTTTTCTTCTTGCGGGGGGCCCGCTTTTTGGGGGCAGGCTTGGGTTTGTCCTCCTCGAAGGCGATATCGGAAGTGCCCTCGGGGCGGATGGCGCGGCTCATGCAGCCTTCGACCAGTTCGCCGCGGAGAATAGCCTCGGCAATGGGGTCTTCGAGCAGGCGCTCGATGGCGCGGCGCATGGGACGGGCACCGTACTGCGGGTCGTAACCCTTGTCCACCAGCATGCTGATGACCTCCGGCGAGAGGGTGAGCGAAATCTGCTTGTCGGCCAGGCGGCGGATGAGTTTCTGCGCTTCCAGCTCCACAATCTTTTCCAGGTCCGGGCGGTTGAGCATGCGGAAGACGATGAGCTCATCGAAACGGTTGATGAATTCCGGGCGGAAGTGCTTTTTGGCGGCTTCCGTAATTTTTTCCTTCATGCTGTCGTAGTCATCTTCCTCGCTGGCCATGGCGCTGAAGCCCATGGTGCTCTGCTGGCTGGCCAGACTGGCGCCCACATTGGAGGTGAGAATGATGATGGTGTTGCTGAAGTTCACCTTGCGGCCCAGAGAATCAGTCATGCAGCCTTCCTCCAGCACCTGCAGCAGCAGGTTCATCACATCCGGGTGGGCTTTTTCCACCTCATCGAACAGGATGACCGCATACGGGCGGCGGCGCACGCGCTCGGTGAGCTGACCGCCCTCATCGTGCCCCACATAGCCGGGAGGCGAACCGATGAGACGGCTGGTGCTGAACTTCTCCATGTATTCGCTCATGTCCACCTGGATGAGCGCCTCGGCCGTGCCGAACATGATTTCGGCCAGGTTGCGGGCCAGGTAAGTCTTGCCCACACCGGTGGGCCCCATGAACAGGAAGGAGCCGATGGGACGGCGCGGATCCTTGATATCTGCACGGCTGCGGCGCAGGGCACGGGAAATGGCGGAGCAGGCGATATCCTGGCCGATAACCTTGCTCTTCAGTTCCTCCTCCATGCGGAGCAGCTTTTCGGTCTCTTTCTCCTCCATGCGGGCCAGGGGAATGCCGGTCCACTTGGAAACCACGGTCATGATGTCATCCTCGGTGACTTCCATGTAGGTCTTGTCAACCTCGCTCTTCCAGTTGTTCACATAGCTGCCGATGTCTTTCTGCAGGTTCTGGATGCGGTCGCGCAGCTGAGCTGCCTGCTCGAAGTTCTGGGTGTCGATGGCTTCCTTCTTCTCTGCTTCCAGGCTGCGCAGGTCTTCCTCTTTCTGCTTGATGTCGGCAGGGCGGGTCATGCGGGTGACGCGCAGGCGTGACCCGGCCTCGTCGATGAGGTCGATTGCCTTATCCGGCAGGAAACGCCCGGTGAGGTAGCGTTTGGAGAGGTAGGCGGCACTGGCCAGCGCCTTGGGCGTGTAGTGCACATGGTGGTGCTTTTCATACTGCGGGGCAATGCCTTGCAGGATGAGCACGGTATCCTCCACTGAGGGCTCGCCTACCTGCACCTGCTGGAATCGGCGCTCAAAGGCGGCGTCCTTCTCGATGTGCTTGCGGTATTCGTTGAGAGTGGTGGCGCCGATGGCCTGCATTTCGCCGCGGGAAAGGGCGGGTTTGATGATGTTGGATGCATCCATGGTGCCCTCGGCCGAACCGGCGCCGATGAGGGTGTGAATCTCATCGATGAAGAGGATGATGTTTTTCTCCTTGCGGATTTCGTCCATCACTGCCTTCAGGCGTTCCTCGAACTGGCCGCGGTACTTGGTTCCGGCCACCATGAGGGCCATATCCAGCGAAATGATGCGCTTGCCCAGCAGGAACTCGGGCACATCGCCGCGGGCAATCTGCTGCGCCAGCCCTTCCACGATGGCTGTCTTGCCCACGCCGGCTTCGCCCAGCAGCACCGGGTTGTTCTTGGTGCGGCGGCAGAGGATCTGAATGACTCGCTCCAGCTCGGCCTGGCGGCCGATGACGGGGTCCATTTCACCGGCGGCGGCCTTGGCGGTGAGGTCGCGGCCGAAGGCGCTCAGGGCAGGGGTGTTCGAGTTGTTGTTGTAGGAAGCGGTGTTGTTTCGGGCAGAGTGGTGCTGGTGGAGGAAGGCATTGCTGTCTTCCTCTTCCTCATCGTGATTCTGGCGGTGGGGCGGTCCATCGTGCATGTCGCCGCCGTTTTCCGGCTGGTTATCCACACTGAAACCGGGGTTGATTTCCTCCATCACTCCGCGGCGCACGGTATCATAGCTCAGGCCACTGGCCACCAGACTGTGCCAGGCCAGGCCGTCCTCATCCTTGAGCATGGCCAGCAGGAGATGCTCGGTGCCTACGTAGGTGTGGCGGAGCTTGCGGGCTTCCTCGCCGGCCTGCACCAGCATCTTGCGGACACGCGGGGTGTAGGGCAGGGATCCCTCAGCCGAGGAGGAGCCGGGCACGATGGACTGCTCAATCTTGAAAGTCAGGTCGGCAATATCGACTCCGGCGTTCTCCATCACGCTGATGGCTACGCCTTGCCCCAGTTTGAGGAGACCGAGCAGCACATGCTCGGCGCCGATGTAGTTGTGGTGGAAGCGGTCCGCCTCGCGGCGGGCGATATTGAGCACCTGCTGGGCTCGGGGGGTGAAGTTACTGTTCATATGGTGTTGTCAGAAAATCGGTGTGGGTGCTTGTTGAGAAATTCGCGGGCGGCGGTGGCGCGGCGCAGGCAGAGCTGCGGGTCGCCCTTTTCTTCGGCCAGTGCGGCTTCGCAGGCCTGAACCAGCCCGAATTGATTGAGCGCGATAAGGATTTCCCGCTCCTCTTCGTCCCATGTAATGATGCCCATGAGCGTTCCGAGCCGGAGCAGGGAGACGGCATCGCGCAGTTCCTTGATGCTGAGCCGGCGACAGTTAGTCAGCAGACCGTAGGCGCGGGCGATGGCATCGTGCAGGTGAAGGCCGGGTTCCGCCTGGAGCTTGCGGCGCACCTGCAACTCTCGCAGCACGATGTGATCCACCACATCAAGGAAAGCATCCATCATTTCATCAATGCTGTCCTCCGGGCCGGGAATGGAGAAGAGAACGAAGAGGTGGCCGGTGTCGTCCTGAGCATCGGAGAAATACGGGGAGATACTTACATGCAGCTTTTCCAGAGCCTTGGTCACCTGGTTCATCATGTTGGACGTGGTGAGAGCAGGCAGGTGCAGAAGGCAGTAGAGTTGCAGCCCGTCACCCGCTTCGGAGGGGATACTGGTCAGGTACCCCTGCTGGGGTGAGTGGGCAAAGGTGAGCTCTTCCTGCAGCGTATCATCTAGCTCCCGGATGTCCTGCACGCAATCCTCGAAGTTCAGCCCATCCCGGAAGGCATGCACGACCAGGTGCTCCTCCTCATTCACCATCATGATGAAGGGGCGGCGCTGGGGAATGATGATGTAGCAGCCGTCCTGGCGGGCGGCCATGCAGGGAGTGAGCTGTTTGCGGGTGAGCAGGGCGCGGCGCTGGCCGTAGCTCAGTCTGCTCATTTCGGAGCAGAACGCGGTTTTGAACCCTTGCATGCTCCGCAGCACGGGCAGCAGCTGTTCCGCCACAGCAGCGCGGGATTCGGCAGTGCTCCATCCGGGAAATGGGAAACCCGGCAGGTTGCGCACCATGCGCACAATGGAACCCACCACTACTCCGTCTGTGGTGTTGCGGTCTGGTGCCCAGTTGCGGACTGAATTTAAGAGGGTTTCCAGTTTCATGCGTCGGCGGGGGGCAGGGCGTTTATCCGGTCGCGCAGAACGGCGGCGCGTTCATAGTCCTCGTGGGCAATGGCCTGCTGCATCTCTTTCTGAAGCCGGGCACGGGTCACGGCGGGCGGCTCGTCGGCTGGTTCATCTTCCAGCCCGGCATCGGGGTTGAGCTCGCGGGCAAAGACGGTGTAGCAATCCGGGCAGCCGAGGTGGCCGGTGCGGCGGTAATCCTCTACGTTGAATCCGCAGACCGGGCAGCTGCTCAGGTCGCTCATGACGGCGGGGGGCTGCGGGGCAGGACTTTCGGCTCCGGTCAGTTCGCGCACCAGTTTATCGACCCTCTGTTTGAATTCCTCCGGGAAGAATTTTTCCGCAAAGGTGAGAGACTGCGGGTCAAACAGCCCCTTGGCGCGGGCGCAGACCTCGCAGAGAGCAAGCTCTGAAACTTGTCCGTTCACTATCTGCGTCAGGAACATCGACGCGCGTTTGCCGCATATCTGGCACTTCTTCACGCGAACAGACTACACCGAGTCCCTGCAATTTGCCAGCATTCTGCGCGTCTTTCTGTGTCAGCAATGAGGGGGTGCAGGGCATTGCGGAGTTGACGCATGCACGTCTGCATGGTAAATTCGCCGCACGACCATGCCGGAACCCGAAGAACAGAACATCCACCTCATGAGTGATATCCTTGCCAGCCAGGTGGCTGCCGGCGAGGTGGTGGAGCGTCCGGCTTCCGTTGTCAAGGAACTGGTGGAGAACAGTATTGATGCCGGGGCGCACAGTGTGCGCGTGGAGCTGCGCCGCGGCGGTGTCTCCCTCATCAAGGTGACGGATGATGGCTGCGGCATGAGCAAGGCGGATGCCGCCCTGTGCCTGCAGCGGCATGCCACCAGCAAGCTGGTGCAGGTGGAGGATTTGTTCGCCATCCGCCAGCTGGGGTTCCGCGGTGAGGCTCTGCCCAGTATTGCTTCTGTTTCGCATCTGACCCTGACCACGCGCCGCGCGGCAGATGTGGAGGGCTGGCGTGTGAGTGCCGAGGGCGGTGTGGAGGCACCCATGATGAATGCCGGCTGTGCTCCGGGCACCGAAATCAGCGTGAGCAACCTCTTCTTCAACACCCCGGTGCGCCGTAAGTTCCTGAAGAGCGATGAGACGGAGGCCGGTCACGTGGAGCACCAGGTGCGCCTGCATGCGCTGGCTTTCCCGGAAATCCGCTTCACATATGTGCGGGATGGTCAGATGGTGTTCGACGTGTCGGCCACGCACGACTTGCGGCAGCGAATTGCTGATTTTGTGGGGCGGGAGACGGCTGCCGCGCTCATGCGGATTCGCCCCACGGAGGCTCCCGGGGTGCGCGTGAGCGGCTATCTGATGCCCATCTCCGCAGCGCGCCGCAATCGCCGCATGCAGTATATTTTCCTGAATGGCCGCCCGGTGGAGGACCAGATTATCAACCGCGCCGTGCGCGATGGCTACGGCGGTTTCCCTCCGGGGCTGCATCCGGCCCTGTTCCTGTATCTGGAGGTGGAGCCCGCCCTGGTGGATGTGAATGTGCACCCGGCCAAACGCGAGGTGCGTTTCCGCCGCCCGGCGGAAATCACCCTGGCGGTGATGGATGCCGTGGCGGCCACGCTGGCGGCGCATGCCCGTGGGGAATCGGAAGAGGCTCCTGCTCAACCTGCCCCGGCCCCCCAGCCTGTCAGAGAGCCGTCTCCTGTTGAGCTCCCTGCCGGGCCTGCACGCCCTGCCGCTGCACCTGTGCAGCGCCCTGAATCGCGACCGACCCTGGTGCTCAGACCGCTGGTCACTCCGCGCCAGCAGGAGCTGGAACTGCCCCCTGCGCCGGCGCCTGTTTCTCCCACTGTTGAACCGGAGCCGCAACCTGCGACGTTGCCGAACTTCCGCCACATCGGCACGCTGCACAATCAGTATGCCATCTTCGAGAACAAGGAAGGCATGGTGCTTATGTCGCCCCGTGCAGCGCGGGAGCGCATCATCTTTGAGCGACTGCAGGAGAGCAACCGCCGCCCGCTGGAATCGCAGCGGCTGCTGGTGCCGGAACTGCTGGAGCTGGATACCCGCGATATGGGCATTGCGCTGGAGGTGAAACCGCAGCTGGAGCAGGCGGGATTCCAGCTCTCGCCCTTCGGGCGCAACACGCTGCGTATAGAGGCCATACCCTCCATTCTTCCCCTGCGCAAGGTGAATGATTTTGTGCAGGAGCTGCTGCGTGTATTCACCAGTGGCGAGGTGCGGCTCAACCGCGCCCGCAGCCCCTTCGAGCCCTTTGCCCGTCAGTTGGCCCGCCAGTATGCCATGCAGGAGGACGTGACTGCCTACCTGCAGAATCCGCTGCCTCTGCTGGCCACTCTGCTTGAATGCGAAATCCCCTATTGCAGTCCGGGCGGTAAATCCACCCTGCTGCCGTTCCCCATGGCGGAACTGAACCGCCGCTTCCAGACTCAGTGAGTGATGTGTACGCCGTCAGGCCGGGCGGGGCGGGAATAGTCGCACCCCGGCGCCTTGGGCAGTAGTTTCCCAGGAAATATTTTCTCCGCTTTGCCTCCCTTCAGGAGCAATACGTCATGGATTGCGGAGCGATGGCAGTGGGGGAGCTTTTGGTATAGAGTCGGATGCTGGTGATGTAAATGCCCGTTCCAGACATCGCAGACGATGGGGGTGTATGTCTGTTCCTTTTGGGCGCTCAGAATGTCTTTTGCGTTTAAAATGAAAAAAGCCGCTATGTAGGTATATTTGTACCACCTCAATTGATTCCATGCAAAACAGGCGATAGCGATTAAATGCATGTGAAAGATAATGCCGTTTTTCAGCCAGAGTTCACTGTTGCCGAAAATGCCGCTCTCCGGGCTGGAGCCGAAGTAGACCCATGGTAGCAGGAGACTGCAGGCTATGCTGATTTGGGCAAGAATATCAGTTTTGATTTGGGGCCGGATCAGGATTCCCATTAATGTGGTTCCTAGTGTCTCGTAGAGTTTATCCTTTATAATAAGAAATCTCATTTACCCTTTATGGCACAAATGCTTATGCGCGGAGAGCATTGTGTAAAACTTGCTAAACAAGACACTAGCAGGATACCCAGGTAGTAGTTGAAGAAGAAACCGTGCCAGTCATGTTGCAGCTTTCCGTGCAGGCCGATGCAGGTGGCACTTTCGACCCGGAAATAATAGACGACACACAGAATCAGTATGCAGAAGGGAAGCAGGCTTGTGACAATGAGACGCGTTGGAATAATTAACGGTCTCCCTGAAATCTAAGTTGGATTCTGCGGGAAA
>CAZTAX010000101.1:0-6818 GCA_964611765.1 uncultured Akkermansia sp.
ATGTCGATTTTATGACATGATGAAGTGTCATATCTGCCAATGCGTTTGCCCTGAATTTATCGTGTCTTGGTCTTGCCAACAGGTGGTAAACGTGCTATCATGCACGCATGAAACGCCTGTTCACCCTTTCTTTTCTCAGTGCTGCCCTGCTGAGTTCCTGTGGTGTGATTGACTCACTCACTACCCCGGGGGAATACATGCCCATCTATCTGCAGGAACCCTCTCCGCTGGATCCTCCCGGCATGGAGGCCGTGAGAGCAGAAGCCCGGGCTAAATACGTGAAAGAAGGCCTGTATGCCAATGGCGAGACTCTTGACGTACAGCAAGGCAAGGCTTACCTCTTCAACCGCAACCCTGACTATTACGAAGGAGCAAAGGGGCGTATGGTCGATACGGCAACGGCCAGAATCATCTCCTGCGAAGGGCTGTACTACTTTGTGGAAATTGAAGATGGCAGCAAGGGATTTCTGCGCGAAACAGATTTCGTGAATCCGGTGAAGCTGGTATCCTCCACCGCTGGCGATTTACTGCCCACGAGCGAATTGCCGCCCATCGGCAGCTGGGGAAATGAAGCTCCACAGGACGGCGAGCAGACTATCATGACCAATGACACGGGCCGCGCCGTGCTGGTGGTGAGCAAGAAGTCCGGGAAAACGGACGAGTTCGAAGCCCGCCGCAAGGAGCTGGAAAAAGCCCCCGCAGCAGAGAACGATGGCGGACTTCCCACCCCCACCGCCGAACTGCCTGAACCGGCCGGCAGCGCAGGTGAGTAACCATGGGGGCTCCCCTGCCCAGTCTGATTGACCGCTTTCTGCTGTATCTGGCAGCAGAGCGTGGGCTGAGTGCAAACTACCGGCTCTCCGTGCAGCGCACCCTGGAACGTTTTGCCGACTGGTGCGCAGAGCACAGTCACGAGCCATCCGAGGTAGATGAGCCCCTGCTCGCTTCCTACCACCGCTGGCTGCGCAGTGAATGCGGGCTGGCTGCCTCCTCCTGCCGGGTGGCCATAGTGCACCTGCGGCAGTTTTTTCGCTTTCTTGCCCATGAAAAGGAAATACCCACCAACCCCGCAGCCTTGCTGGAATGCGGCAAGGCGGGCAACCGGCTTCCGGAAACCCTGCAGGCAGAGGAGGTGAATACTCTGCTGCAAAGCATCGACCCCGCCGACCTGCCCTACGGTGCCCGCGACCGCGCCATTCTGGAAATGCTATACGGCAGTGGCCTGCGCGTCAGCGAACTGGTCAACCTGCGTGCCGACCAGGTGGATTGGGAGGAAAACTTCCTGCGCATCACCGGCAAGGGGAACAAAACCCGCTATGTGCCCCTGGGCGGCGTGGCAGCCAAAGCCCTGCGCAGCTATCTGGAGCACGGGCGCCCCAAATTGCTGCGCAACGGGCGCCGCCCCGGCAGCACAATCTTCCTCTCCAACCGCGGAGAAAAGCTCACCCGCGACCGGGTTCTGCAAATTATCAAAGAACGGGCTCGTGCCGCCGGGCTGCCCGAGAATGTGTACCCCCACATTCTGCGCCATTCCTTTGCCACCCACCTGCTGGAAAACGGGGCCGATCTGCGCGTGATTCAGGATATGCTCGGCCACGCCAGTCTTTCCACTACCCAGGTCTATACCCATGTGGATCAGAAGCGGCTGGTCTCCCTGCACCAGGCCTTCCATCCCCGGGGGCGTAAAGCCTGAGCAGGAGAAGGGCTGCAACCTGCCGCACCGCATGGCGGGCTCAATAAAATACCCGCATTCCTCACGGAATGCGGGTATGAAAATGATTCCGACGAATAATTTTTACCAGAAGAAGATATAAAGAGCCACCGTGGCGATGATGACGGCCCAGCCGAAGCCCTTGGCGCGGCCGGAGGTCTTCATCTCGATGATGCCCTTATCCTCAAGCACCACAGCTTCGCCACCCTTGATGTGGTTCACGATGGTGAGGATGAGACCCACCACGCAGACCACGATGAGGGAGTAGCCCATGCGGCTGAGGAAGGAGGAATCGGTGCAGCCGAGGAAGCCAACCCACTTGAAGGAGGCGTACGCCACGGCACCAATCACGATACCCAGCCAGCCGAACACGCGGGGGCACTTGGGCACAAAGAAGCCGAAGAGGAACACGGCCAGCACACCCGGACTCAGGAAGCCCTGGAACTCCTGGATGAAGGTGAAGATACCACCGAAGGCGGGGTTATCCAGGAAGGGAGCCACGACCGTGGCAATCACGGCGCAGACGAGCACGGCCACCTTACCCACGGCCACAAGCTGCTTATCGGAAGCAGACTTGCCGGTAGCCACCTCCTTGGACTTATTGTACAGATCCATGGTGAAGAGGGTGGAGGCCGAGTTAAGCATGGAAGCCAGGGAGCTCACCACGGCACCGAACAGAGCAGCCAGCACGAACCATGCCCAGCCGGTACCCGGCAGCAGCTTGCGCAGCAGGGTGGCAAAGGCGTAGTCATACTGATAAGCAGCCATGGTGGTGGTCACGGTGTATTCCGTGGTGTTGGCACGGGCGGCAGTGGTAGCAGCCTTGTCGATGGCGAGAATCTCACCGGCCTTGGCGGTGCGGGCAGCCACATCCTTAGTGGGAATGGCGGCAAGCTCAGCCGCCTTAGCCTCCAGGGCGGGCACCTGGTCGGCAGCGCCCACGTTGGTCAGGTTCTTCTTGAGGTAGTCCACGGAAGAGGCAGCAGCATCCTCACGCACCAGGCGGCTGGCGGCAATGTCGTAAATCACTTTCTTGCCGGTGGCCTCAGCAGTCTGCACAATGGCAGCGGAGTTGTCATCAGCCTTCCGGGCGAGATCATCGCGGAAAAGGTTGTAGGCCAGGATGCCGGGAATAATCACCACGAAGGGGATGAGCAGCTTCAGGAAAGCCGCGAACACAATACCAAGCTGGCCTTCCTCCAGGCTCTTGGAGGCAAGTGTGCGCTGCATGATGTACTGATTGAGACCCCAGTAGAAGAAGTTGGGAATCCACAGGCCCAGCAGGTACACAGTCCAGGGCATCACGGGGTCATTGGCCTCGCGCATCATGTGCAACTTGCCGCCGATACCGTTGGTAGCGCCTTCCACATCACCGGCGTTCAGGTTCATCATGCGGCTCAGGCCGTCGCAGAACTGGGAACCGGTGGAGGCCAGGGCATCAGCACTGGTGTTGGCGGTGGAAACAGCGGTGGCCACCACGTTCTCCGGCAGGGTCGGGTAGGCACCGAGGGCCATGATGGCGAAGTAGGCCACCACGCCGCCACCTACGATGAGGGCGGCACCCCAGATAAGGTCGGTCCAGGCGCAGGCCTTCAGACCACCCACATACACATACACCGTGGCGGCACCGGCAATGATAAGGCAACCGGTGGGAACGGAGAGGTCAAAGTAAACGGATACCACGCTGGCACCGGCGTAAATCACAGCAGCGGTCGGCACACCCACCAGAATCAGCAGGTTCACCAGAGCCATAATCACACGGGCCACACCGTTGTAGCGCTCCTCCAGGAACTGGGGAATGGTGAATACCCCGCGCTTCAGCAGCATGGGCAGGAAGGTGAAGGCCACGATCACCAGAACGATGGCAGCCAGCCATTCATAACCGGCAATGGCCAGGCCCAGCCAGTCGGCAGACTGACCGCTCATGCCCACGAACTGCTCCGTGGAGATATTGGCGGCCAGCAGGGAGAAGCCCACCAGCCACCAGCTCAGGCCGCGGCCGGCCAGGAAGTAATCGGCAGCGCCTTTTTCCTGCTTCTCTTCACTGGCTTCACCGGAATCACCGGATTTCCAGATACCCAGGCCGATAACGCCCACTACAACCACGCAGAAAACAATCATTTCCCAGAGGGGAAGCACGTCCTGCGCGGGGGCAGCAGCCGCATCCTGAGCCAGGGCGGTGCCGCTCATGAGCGCCAGAGCGCCCAGCATTGTCATGATGTGTTTCATAAGATATTCTATTGATGATTATGCCTGATAAAGCACGCGGGCACCTTCGCCCGGTCGGGTGATGAGGTAATCCGTCTCAATGCCCAGGGCATTGCAGTAGGCCTCAATCATTTCCTCAGCCACCTTCTGCACAGTCTCGCTCTTGACCAGAGCCACGATGCAGCCGCCGAAACCGCCGCCCGTCATGCGGGCGCCGTACACGGCAGCGGCAGAGGGAATCGTATCGGCCAGGGAGACCAGGGTATCCACCTCGGCGCAGGAGACTTCGAAATCGTCCTTCAGAGAAGCGTGGGAGGCACGCATGGCCACGCCGGCGGCATCCCAGTCGCCCTTCTGCACAGCCTCGGCAAAGGCGGCCACGCGCAGGTTCTCACCGATGACGTGACGGGAGCGGCGGTAGCAGAGGTCGCCCAGCTCGCTCTTTTTCTCTTCCAGCATCTCCAGCGTAGCCTCGCGCAGGGAGGGCACACCGAGAATGGCGCAGGCGTCCTCGCAGTTCTTGCGGCGGGCGGCATAGCCACCATCGGCCAGCGAGTGCTTCACGGCGGAATCGATGACCAGCACGCTCACAGCGGGGTCAGTCATGGGGATGAGCTTGTAGGAAAGGTCCTTGCAATCGAGCATGAGGGCGTGATCCTTGCGACCGTTGGCGGAGATGAACTGATCCATGATACCGCAGGGCACATTCACAAACTCATGTTCTGTGGCCTGGCCGATGAGGGCACGCTCCGTGGGGCTCACCTCGGCGCCGCAAAGGGCGGCCAGAGCCGTGCAGGCGGAAACCTCGAACGCAGCGCTGGAAGAAAGACCACCACCGCGCGGCACGTTGGAATCAATCAGCATATCCACAGCAGGCACCTTGATGCCGCGACGCTCCAGCATGCAGATGACACCGCGCACATAATTGCTCCAGAAGGGATCTCCGGGCTTGGTCACATCTGCCGGGTCAATCTCAATCATTGCCTCACCCAGAGCTCCAATCCAGCGGTGTTTACCTGTGGGAGAGGGGGCAACTGCAATTACGTTGATATTATTGAGCGCCATGGGCAGCACAAAACCATTGTTGTAATCCGTATGCTCACCGATGAGGTTCACGCGGCCGGGAGAAGCGGCGACAACAACGGGCTTGTGGCCAAAGTACTGCTCAAAGTACGGGGAAATCGTTTCTGCACTTATTTCTCGTTGCTCTAAGTCCATAGCGGAATATGTTTACCATATTGCGCACGCGATGTAAATCCAAAAGTCCGGCACGGTAGGCGAATAACCTCCCAAATGTTTGCAAATGGAGCCGAAATCGGCACTTTTCGTATTATTTTATTATAAACTTTAATTTTATTAACTATTTTTCTTGAACAAACGGGGAGCAAAGTGGTAGAATGCGCGCCGTTCTCCTCTCTCATCACATACTCGTCAGAAATGAGCCATTCGCAACCATACCGCACCCCCATACTCTGCACCCTGCCGGATGGGGACTACAGCGAACCTGCATTCCGCGATTATTGCCGCTTCCGTTACCGCTGGGAAATCATCCGGGCCCTGGAAGCACAGGGATTCGAGGCCGTGCGAGCCGGGCGCTCAGAAGACAGCACCCCCTATGCACCGGATTACACAGCAATGCGCCACAACCGACGCTGCTGCATATACATGCCGGAGGTAGCCAGCAGTGTCATGCGCATCAACCATCTCAGTGCGGAGCAATGCCAACACTGCCAGCAGTTCTGCGGTCAGGATGATGCCTACGCTGCGGCGCTTTTCATTACCTGCGAGAACGAGTTGAAACTGCTGCTGCCGGTACGCATACGCCGCGGCGGCAAGTGGATTGAAAGTGAAACAGCCGAGCAGTTTCTACCCTTTGCCATGCGCCGCCATATCAACTACTATGCACCGTTGCTGGGTGGAGCACATGTTTTCAAGCTGGCCTGCATCATCATTCCTTTCCTGCTCAGCATGGGTGGCAAGGCACGATTCCGGGTCACCGGTACCAGCCCGGATAACGAATGGAAGGAGCCTCGGCCCCCCTACACCGTTCTGCTCGTAGAGACCGCCCATGCCATTTTCAACCTCATGTACTCCGAAAACGGAGAATCCCCCACTCTGGTGCGCCCTGTGTTCTACCATGAGGAAATCACCCACTGCCCGCTGCAGCTCATCTCGCGCAACTGCCTTGATCACATCTGCCTCGTGGAGCTACAGTCCGATAGCGGCCTGGTGCTCCATGCCTCCAGTCTGGATGCTCTCGTCATTCCGGAATACGTGCCCGATGGCCACCGCTACGACTGGTCGCTCAGCCTCGTAGCTGAAACATGCCACCCGGTCGAAAAGCCAGAGGGGCCCGGCATCACACAAGTTGGCCGCAGTCCCTTCACCAGTCTCACCGGGCGCATCTGTGCGCTGCACGAACTGAAAGTCTGCGAACGCCCCATCACAGTGGCAGAAGTCTCTTTCGATGCAGCGCGGGCAACAGACCGTCTCTGCGTCTACCTCGCCGGAGAAGTTACCGGCAGCTACACCCCCGCTGTGGGCGATGCCATCACCTGCACCGGCATCCTCCGCGCCGCTCCCAGAAACATTCTGGTGGATTAAACAGCCCCCGATATGAGAGAATTTGTTGTTCTCGGAGCACGGGACTTCAGTCCCGAAATCACGGTACTTTTAATCGGGACTGAAGTCCCGTGCTCCGACAAAGTTCCGCCCCCGTAAATTCCAATTTATCGAGCTCTGTACTCGAACTTCGGGACGCGCGTGGGAACCGGCAGAGGCAATCACAAAATGGCTTGCGTCAGCGGCAGGCCTGTGGTAATACGCGTTGGAATAATTAACGGTCCCCCTGAAATCTAAGTTAGATTCTGCGGGAAACGGTTGATAAATAAGAGCTTAG
>CAZTAX010000102.1:0-6773 GCA_964611765.1 uncultured Akkermansia sp.
TTTACTTCGTAATTCGTAACTCGTACTTCGTAATTCAAATTCCAATTTATCGGGCAGGCTCGAGTTATCAGGGGTTCTCAGATTGGCATTTTCCAGGAACGCGATAGCATGTTCGGTACCCTTCCGATAGAGTCTCTGCAATCAGGCCTTTATCATTTTCCCTGCTCGCGGCGCTGGCGGAGGTACTCCATGCGCTCGGAGATGCGAAGCTCCAGGCCGTTGGTGGTGGGGTGGTAGTAGACACGCCCCTCGGGCAGGTAGGCCTGCGGCACAAAGTGGTCGTCAAAATCGTGGGCGTATTTGTACTGGGTATCCTCCTCGGCCACACCGCGGAGCCTGGCCAGTTTCTTGCGGGTAGGCGTAGCCAGGTGGTCCGGCACAGCCAGGGTGCGGCCCTCCTTCACATCCTTGAGGGCCTCATTCACGCCCATGTAGGCCGAGTTGCTCTTGGGGGCGGTGGCGATATACACGGTGGCATGAGCCAGGGGAATGCGAGCCTCCGGCATGCCGACCATCTCAGCAGCCCGGGCGGCATCCAGCGCTACGCGCAGGGCGTTGGAATCCGCCAGCCCCACGTCCTCGCTGGCGCAGATGACCAGCCGGCGGGCAATGAAGCGTATATCCTCGCCGGCATTCAGCATGAAAGCCAGCCAGTATAGTGCGGCATCCGGATCGCTGCCGCGCATGGACTTGATGAACGCAGAAATCGTATCATAGTGTCCATCCCCCGCGCGGTCGTATTTCACCGCCTTTTTCTGAATGGATTCCTCGGCCACCTCCAGGGTAACATGAATCTGCCCCCCTGCCCCCGGTGCCGTGGAAAGAGCCGCCACCTCCAGCGCGGTGAGGGCCTTGCGGGCATCGCCATCGGCTTTGATGGCAATATGAGCCAGAGCGTCATCATCCAGCAGCAGCGGAAGCTTGCCCAGTCCCCGCTCCTCATCCGCCGCCGCGCGGCGAAGAAGGGCCACAATCTCCTCATCCGGTACCGGCTCCAATGGAAATATCTGGGAGCGGCTGAGCATGGCCGAGTTGATGGCGAAATACGGATTTTCAGTAGTGGCGCCGATAAAACGCACCGTCCCCTTCTCCAGATGCGGCAGCAGCACATCCTGCTGCGCCTTGTTGAAGCGGTGCAATTCATCCACAAAGAGAATGGTCTTCTGCCCGTGAATAGCCATGCGGGTGCGGGCTTCCTCAATCTTGGCGCGGATTTCGCTCACGTTGGATTCCACGCCGTTGAGCATCACGAAAAAAGCACTGGTGCATCGGGCAATGACATACGCCAGCGTAGTCTTACCCACACCTGGCGGGCCGTAGAAAATAAGCGAGGAGAACCGATCTGTCTCAATGGCGCGGCGGAGCAGTTTCCCTTCGGCTAGCAGGTGTTTCTGCCCCGCAACCTCGGCCAGAGATTCGGGACGCATGCGCGCAGCCAGGGGCATCTGCAGCTGCTCATCAGCCGGAGTCCGTGGCGTTTCGCCATGCGGGGTGAAAAGGTCGTACTGCATGGTTCATTAGACGTGAGGCGCTGCGGAGCGCAACTGACGAAAAATTTCGCTCTGGCGCTGCTGGAGAGGCACCAGTGTCGTTTCGTAATCGGCCACTCTCTGACGCGGGCCGGTATACAACCGGCGATATGCCGCCACGCGTGACACAATCATATCCTGCACCAGAGACATCATGTGGGTAGCCAGACAGTCACGCAGGGGCTCAGCTTCCTTGCGCATCAACAGGCAGATCTTGCGCACCACCAGCAGGTGAATCACCGTGCCAAGCAACCAGAAAGCTGCCGATATCCCCATGAAAATAAGAGCCAGGCTTTCCAACATGAAAAAGCCTAACAGCCCGGCAATTATGAGAGACAGGCACATACATGTGGTGAAAAAGCGCATCCAATCCACCTGGCATTTGAATAAAGCGGCGAAGTGACTGCGGACTTTCAGAATACGGAAAGGTTCATGCAGGGAGTTCTGCAAACGGAGGCGCAGCTCTGAAAGCTCATTCACCAGGTCAGAGTCCGGGAACTCGCCGATTTCACACTGCAAGGCCTGCTTCATACGAGGGCGGACACTGCGCCAATGACCATTGCAGGAATGCACGAATTGCTTATCCAGTTCCTCCTGCTGCTGGATAACATCCTGCAACACCAGATTATAGTACAACGTCTCCGAGGCAGAGGCATAACTCTCCAGACGAAGCAGGACCACGGGAGAAAGAAACCATCCCATGCTGCGGCGGAGGTGGTGCAGAAGTCTGGGCATGCACCGCTGGGCCGCAGCTGAATAATTCAGCACGCAATTGCGAACACCCTGATTCTGACGGTTCTGGAAATTATCTATTTCCTGCTCAATGCTCTGCAGGAATCCGCTATCCGTTCGGGCCACGGCATCGCGTGCTTTCAGAATGCTGCCTTGTTTATAAAGCAGATCGCCACCGCGTTTCATGACCTCGCGGATCGCAGCACGGAGCCCACCGGATGAGCGCTCCATCGCGGCCACTACTTTTGAGCCGAAATCATCCGCCAGAGTCGGATTAGTCGAGTTCAACTGATATACCGGAAGCACCCGGCCGATGCGCTCCTGGCAAATATTACGAACGGAATCGCCCAGAGTAACAGTCTGCTCCGCGCCAAGGTAATCGGTATGTGTGATGGCCACCAGGCAGGAAGGTCCGCCTTCCGCCGACAATGCAGCCATCATTTCCCAGACCGGAGACGATGGCACCTCTCTGGCATCCACCACGGCAACGACTGCATCAGCCACGGCCAGCATGGGAGCTACAGATTCTGCTACGGCAGGGTTTTCGCAACCTCTGGTGTCCACCAATTCCATACCGTACAGATTCGATTCAGGCAGGAAACGGCAGTGGCAGGCATCTCCGCCATCATCCATATAACGCCAGCGGGTGTAATGGTGCACCGGGGACACTCGAGCCAGAACCGGAGCTCCGACCATACCGGCCAGCAAGGCAGATTTGCCGCTGCGGCTGGCGCCGATCAGCACCACGCGGCGGTCTTTCCCCATTGATTCCATGGCATCAAGCAGGGAAAGCTTCACCGATTCAAGTGACTCATCATCAATAGCATCACAAAGTTCTACAGCCTGCTGCGCCCAATAGCGCACCTGGCTTTCCTGAACTCTGTAACAGCGTTTCAACATGGTGACAAGGGATTATAGTCCTCCCCGCATCAATTGTCCACTCAAAAACACGTTCCGCATGAGCTATTGCTACACAAAATCAGTGTGGCGGATTCGCATAAACAGGAGCCGGTATATCCTCCAGATGAGCCCGCGGGGTGGGAGCCTCCGCCTGTGCCGGAATAGGCTCCCTGACCGATGCCGGCTCCCGGGAAGTCACCTTCGGATTCAGGGGTGTCTCAAAAGCCTGAGGGAAGAACGCCACAGCCCGCTCGCGAGCCTCCATAATTCCCTGGGCTGTGGGCTTGATACCGGGCACATCGTCAAAATTCACTGCGCGGCGGAAAATGCGCGAATCCGTACCGAACACCATGTAGCGATGCACCTGCAGCGGGTCTTCAAGCGTGGTCACCTTCTTTTCCAGCACGGTGAACGCCGCCCCGATCCCCAGCTCACGCAGAGAAGCCAGCATGGGAGGAGTGTGATACCCGCCGGGATAGCAGAACGTGCTGCAATTCCCGAACAAGGATTTGAGCTTCTCCACGGAATCCGGCAGTTCCTGCTTCAGCTGAGCCGCATATTCAGGGGAATCCTCAGCATAGCGCTTCCACTGGCTTGGGTAAAGGTGAGTGGTGGAATGGCTGCCGATGGTGGCACCTGAGGCCATCATTTCCCGGATCTGCTCCGGAGTCATGGATTGTCCTCTGCCGTTCAGATAGGTGGTATACAGGAAAAGCGTGAACGGATACCCGTAGGCCTTCAGCACCGGGAATGCATCTGTATACACACTGCGCCAGCCATCATCAATCGTGATGAGCACGCAGCGCTCCGGCAGGCAGCGGTCGCCCAGAAGCCAGTCCAGGAAATCCTGCATCGTGATGACGGTGAGCCCGGCATCCCTGATATACTGCATCTGCTGGCAGAACTCGGAAGTGCGCATGAGCATCTCGCTCACCGGCTTTGTATTGCTGAAATTATGATACCCGAGCACCGCTACACGAGTCTGGGCGCGGGGCACCTCCGGCTGCGGGAACTCGCGGGAAACCCAGTCTCCCTCCGGGGTGCGTTTAATCAGTGTGCCGGCTGCCGGTCTGGTGCTTACCGGGCGCGGAGTAAGCACCGGGTCCTTGAAATCAGAAAGATTGACAGGCTCAACCACCGGCGCCGGTATAGGAGCTTCCGCTGAGTTTTCTCTCTCAACTGCCAGGCTGGCGAGAGGTTCCACCACCGGGGGAAGAGGCGGCTGTTCCGCTTCAGCAGCTGCAGTGTTTCCGTTAAAAGCAGGAAATGCAGCTGTTGCAGTTTCAGGAGAAACGACCTCCACCGGGCGGGAAACCGGCTGCTGTTCCGCCGCCGTGGCCCGCACCTGCTGCAGCACCTTGTCATCCTCCGCCGGGTCTCCGAAATTCACAGCCGAGGCAAAGGATGGCATATCACTCACCACATTGCGTTCCAACATGTAGGACGGCTCCTCCTGCTGCACCTTACCGGCATTCAGCCCGAAAGCCACTTTGTAACCATAGATGGGAAGATTCTCCACCATGCCGGCATTGGCATAACCACGGGGGTATGCAAAAGCCTGGCAACTACCAAACGAAGACACAATGCGCTGAGCCTGCAGCCCCAGCTCGCGTTCCGCCATTTTCTGCGCGGCATCCGGACCGGATTGCTCGGCATACGTCCAGTCACAGGCCAGCGGACGGCTCAGGCTGAGGCTGCCGATAGTGGCACCGGACCGCTGCATCTCCGACAACTTATCAATGCCGAGCACCGCAGAACCGGGTTTGAAACAACGCCCATCCACAAAGAGGACAAAGGGGAACCCATGCTCCCGGAGCACGGGGAACGCAACCGTGTAGGCTGCGGCATCGGCCTCGTCCAGAGTAATCAGGACAGAACGCGCCGGCAGCGTGGTACGCCCCTGTTTCCAATCGATAAACTGCTGCAGAGAGATAGGGATCAGCCCCTGCTCCTTCAAATAGCGCATCTGCGCCGCAAAAGTGGTGGCAGAAATGCCACTTGCGCCCTCAGCCGCAGCAAACGCACCATAGCGCAGCACCGAAACGACCGGTGCAGAAGCAACCGCAACATCGGATCCGCCGGTTGCAGCCTGCTGAGCCTCCACCGGCCAGGTCAAGGCAGGAAGCACAAATAGGAACAGCCGGGAGAGATACCGAATCATGCAGCCTCTAGAGTACCACAACAGGCCGTTTTTGCAAGGCTTTTCCTTAGCGTCCGGGCACCATTTCGAAACTGAAGCCTTTGAGATATTCTGTCTCAGGGATATTCAGCAGGATGGGATGGTCAGGGCTCTGGCCATGCACGTGGGTCTGGCGCAAGGTGCAGTGGCCATCCACCGCGGCATCAGAGATGGTCTGTCTGAACAGATTGGCGCTGATATGGTGGGAGCAGCTGAAAGTAGAAAGCACACCGCCCACGGGCAGCATCTGCATGGCACGCAGGTGGATTTCCTTGTAACCGCGCAGAGCGCCGTTCAGGCTCTTCTTGTTGCGGGTAAAACTCGGCGGATCCAGGATGATGAGATCCCACTTCGGGTCCGCCCCGTTGCGCACCCTGTCGCTCTCGCGTTTCAGGAAGTCAAAGGCGTTCTCGGCAATGGCTTCAATCTCCACGCCGTTCAGCTCAGCATTCCTGCGCACAGAAGCAATGGCATCCTCCGAAATATCCACAGCGGTGACACTGGCAGCGCCGGCCTTGGCGCAAGCCAGAGCAAAGCCGCCCTGATTGCAGAAGCAGTCCAGCACGCGGCGACCGCAGGCCAGGCGGGCCACCTCCTGGTAGTTCTGCAGCTGGTCAAGATAGAGACCGGTCTTCTGTCCGGTGGCAAGGTCTACCATGAACTTGATACCACGCCCCTCAGCCACGAAAGGCTCCGGCTGCTCACCCAGGGCCACGTATGTCTCCTGCTCGATTCCCTCCGCTACAAGCATGGGGGAATCATTGCGCACAATGATGCAGCGCGGATTAAACAAATCCCCCAGAATATCCTTGATAAGGCCGAGGCGTTGGTACATAGCCATAGTCAGCGTCTGCACCACCAGCACATCAGCATAGCGGTCCACAATCAGACCAGGCAGGCCATCGCTCTCGCTCCACACCAGGCGCATCATCTCCTCACCGGGCAGCCAGCGTTCGCGCAGCATGGCAGCCTGGGAAATGCGGCGGGCAAAGAAATCGCGGTCCAGATCCTGCTTGCGGCGGGAGAAACGACGGGCCACAATCTGAGAGTGCGGATTGTACATGGCAGACCCCAGGTAATGGTCGCGCTGGTCCTTGAGCAACACCACATCACCGGGCTTCGGATTCCCGAAAACCGTGCGAACCTCAGTGCCATACACCCAATCGTGTCCGTGGAAAATGCGCGCCTTCGGCGCTATGATGAGTCCTGCCATAACGCGCGTACCATACCTCAATTACTGCTGCGTGTCAAGTTTTTCAATTTTCACACCGGCTTCCACACGTGTCCCAAAGATTTTGTAAGCAGTAGAAATATCAGCAACATTGGGAAGAAGCCCCCCCTTAGCCCGATAAATTGGAATTTGAATTACGAATTACGAGGTAAGCTCTTAACCAACGACATTGTAGACAGGCATGCGATAATGAGAACCTATG
>CAZTAX010000103.1:0-6741 GCA_964611765.1 uncultured Akkermansia sp.
CCCAGGAAGTCATACTTTTCACTTGCCAGCATGGGGCGGGGTGAGATAGAATATCCGCACGTATGGCGGAACTGGATATACAGGCACAACTGGCAGAGGCAAAGAAGCGCAAATGGGACGACCGCACACTCGCCCAGCGCTCCGCAGATATGGCACAGGAACTGCTGATGGCCTCACTGAAATCCATCCGCTCTGATGAGCGCACCCTCGTTTCCGCCCTGGCACGACTGGCGGCAGATAAGAAAAACCTGCGTTTTGTGCAGGAGCTCTGCGGCAGCGTGTTCCGCGTGACTGACCCGAACGAGCAAGTTGAAAACCTGCGGCGCCTGCTGGCGGAGCACGGCGGAGTGCCCGCCATTTTCAGCACCATGGGCAAGCTGAGATTCAAGGCCGCGACCATGGCTGCCCGCAGCATGCAGGGAGCCGCCATTGCGGAGGTACAGCGCATTTTCCGCTCCACCTTCGGGGATCTGACCCTGCCCACCA
Source organism: uncultured Akkermansia sp. (assembly GCA_964611765.1). Classification (GTDB taxonomy): domain Bacteria; phylum Verrucomicrobiota; class Verrucomicrobiia; order Verrucomicrobiales; family Akkermansiaceae; genus Akkermansia. Next base: position 487 of record CAZTAX010000103.1, read on the forward strand.
CGACCGATAAGGTGGCAAAGCGGGTCAGGGAAGTCACCAAAGACGGGCTCACCCTGGCGCTCAACCCGCTTGTGCCCGAGGTATTCGGCAAGAAGAGCGCTGAGAAATATTACAAACACCTGGAAGCCATCCTCACCAAGCAGCACAGCGTGGGCATCGTGGTGCAGCCCTGGCGCCTCTGCCCCGGGCTGAGTCCCTATTCCCCGGAAGCCGGCGCCAAGATGCTGGCAGAAAAGCTTCGTCCGCTGCTCAAACTCTCTGTGCAGGGAGGAACGCCACGTCCGGTACTGGTAGAAAGCGGGCTTGCCCCCACCATGAACATCGTGGCCGAGGCATTCCGCCTGGCCATGGCCGGTTCGGGGCTGCACAAAGCAGATGCCGCGCTGGAAATTCCGGCCTATCTGAAAGGCAGCCCCGCGCTGCTGCGGGAAATGACTGAGTGGGCCACCGCCCGCGCCGCCAAGGGCGCAGCGCCGCTCAAAGTACTGCTTGTCAAAGGCAGCCACCTCGACGAAGAACAGGAAAACACCTATAACTACGGCAGTGCCAATGAGGTATGCCAGAACAAGGGAGAAACCGAAACCCGGTACAAGCAGCTCATCTCTGCCGCCATGGCCACCAGGGAGAAAGTACTCACCCCCGTGGTCGGCACCCATAACCTGTTCGACATCGCCTACGGGCTGCTCAGCTGGGGACGCTCCGGCCGCAGCGGGGACCCGCATTTCTGCTTTATCTCCGGGCTGGCCAACCATATCGGCCGTGTACTCTCCAAGCATGGCGCTCAGGTTCTCATCACCGCCGGTGTGACCTCCGAAGGCGGAGAAGCCGGGTTCGAATCCTACCTGCTTTCTCTGGTGCAGGAACTGGGACGCCCGGAGGGCATTCTTGCCTCCGGTGGTGAGCTGGAGCCCAATTCCATGGGCTGGGGCCGCATGCGCCAGCATTTCCTGGCCGCCCTGAGCGGGCGCGAGGAAAAACCAGCCGCCGCACCCGGCGCAGACGGAACCTTTGCCTTTACCCGCCTGCAGAACATCACAAACCGTGCTCACATCGATGCCCTTCACCACGCAGCAGAGGAGGAGGCCGAGCGTCCCCAGGAGCAGCTCCTGCTGAATATCAACGGCAAGGAAGAGGAATCCGCGCTGCTCTGCGTAAGCCGCTCTCTCACCGCCCCGGGCATGGAGGACTACCGCTACTATTCCGCCGATTTCGAGCAGGTGAACACCGTGCTGGACACCGCAGCCGCCATGGCCGTGCAGATGCCCCCCACGCAGGAGGAATGCCGCCTTCACCTGCTGCAGGCCGCGCGACTGCTTGAAAAGCGCAGCACTGAGTTTATCGCCCTGCTGGTGAGGGATGCCGGCTTCACGCTGGAAGAAGCTGACCAGGAGGTGGCAAACGCCATTGATGCCTGCAAGTTCTATGAAAACAGCGCCGTGCAGGAAGGGCTTATGGATGGCACCATGCCTACCCCGCTGGGCGTGATAACCGTCGCACCCAGCCGGGTGCACCCGCTGGAGGAGGCCGTGGCGGGCATTGCCGCAGCCTGGGCTGCAGGCAACACCGTCATCTACAAGCCCTCTGCCCACACGGTGCTGCTGGCCAGCAGGCTCACCGCCCTGCTGCAAGAATCCGGGATGGAGCCGCCGCGCCTGCAGATGCTCCCCTGCCTGGATAACCAGATTGCCCGCAAACTGCTCACCAGTAATCGGGTGAACGGTCTCATCTACCACGGCAACATGCGGCACACCGACGATATGGTGGCCGCAGCCGAAGGCCGCCCGGTGCTGGGTGGCACCGGTGGCCACAGCAGCATCTACATTTCCTCCCAGGGCGACTGGGCACAGGCCATACGCGATGTATGCCGCAGCCTGTTCTCCCGCGTCGGCCAGGACCCCACAGCCCCGCACATCCTCTATGTGCATGCGGAAGTGTACGATAACCAGCATTTCATGAACGCCCTGCGCGATGCAATCTCCAGCATCACCGCCCAGCCGGGCTGGCTGGAAGGCGGCGATATCGGCCCGCTGGGGCGCCCGCTGAACGATGACCAGTGGTACCTGCTCACCCAGCTGCAGAAGGGCGAAACCTGGCTCGTCCCCCCCACCACTGCGGAGATGGGTTCTCTTGTCTGGACCCCCGGTGTGCGCCTCGGCGTGACCCCGACCAGCGCCTTTGCCCAGGCCGCTCACAATGTGCCCGTCATCGGTATCATACGCGTGGAAAGCACAGAAGAAGCCGGGCGGCTCCAGCGCAAACACAGCCAGGAGCGCTCCGCCGGCATCTACTCCCGCGATGCTCAGGAAATCGACCTCTGGATTCGCCTGACCGCCACCAGTCTCACCAACATTAACTGCTGGCCACAGCACCGCCCCGGCGCTTTGCCCCGCCCCGGCTGGCAGAATGCAGCCCCCATGAGCGGAGGCCCCAACTTCATCACCGCCCTGAGCCAGTGGCAGGAAACCGCCCGCCCGCAGCACCGCGCCTCGCAGCGCAACATTGCTTTCACCCCCTGGGAGTCTCTTTCCCCGAAACCGGGCCCGGATGACATCACACGCCTTTCTTCCGCTGCAGACTCCATCGGCTACTGGTGGGAGCACATGTTCGGCATCACCACCGTACTCAATGAAAGCCCGGCTCAGCTCACCACCCTGAGCTACCGCCCGCTGCCGCTCTGCATCCGTGCAGAAAAAGCCACCAGTGATATCGACCTCTCCATTGCGCTCATGGCTGCGCTGAAAGCCGGGTGCGATATCCAGCTGAGCACCGCTGGCATGCGCGCCTGGATGCCCCGCGCACTGGAGCCGCTCGGCGTCATCATCTCCGTGGAAAGCCGGGATGAGTTCGAAGGCCGCTTCCCCTCACTGGCCACCACCGGAGTGGTGGTACGCGACACCGCCGCCACCGTGAACACCTTGCAGCGGGCCGCCCACTGTCACCTCTCCCTCAGCTCGGAGCCGGTGCTGGCCAATGGCCGCCTGGAGCTCATCCACTGCCTGCGCGAGATTGTCACATCCAGGCGCACCTCTGCCGGGAACTAATCATGCAATTCACTGCCATCAGCGTAGATGGCTGCACCATCACCCCCACCAACCTGCCGGAGCACCGCAGGGAGGGCAGCGTGTCTCCCGAACTGGCGGATTTCCTGAACGAATGGTGGAGCGATTCGCCCACCATGGAACTGCAGACCAGCGGCTCCACCGGTGCGCCTAAGCGCATGCAGGCCACCAAAACCGCCATGGCAGCCAGCGCTGAGGCCACCTGCCGATTCTTTGGATTAAAACCGGGTGATTCCGCCCTGCTCTGTCTGCCGCTTCGCTACATCGCCGGCAAGATGATGGTCGTGCGCGCGCTGGTTGGCGGCCTGAATCTGGGCACAGCCGAACCAAGTTCCACCCCGCTGGCCGGGCTGCAGCAAACGGTGGATTTTGCCCCGCTGGTGCCCATGCAGGTGGCTGCCACCCTGGCCCTGCCGGATGGCGCTGCGCAGCTCGCCCGTGTGCGCACCCTGCTGCTGGGCGGCGGTTTCATTGATGCTGCGCTGGAGGAGCAGCTGCAGGAGGTCTCGGCACGCGTGTTTGCCTCATACGGCATGACCGAAACGCTCTCCCACATCGCACTCCGCGCGGTGAATGGCCCGCAGCGCAGCGAGTGGTATACCCCGCTGCCCGGCGTGTGGCTCACGCTCACCCCGGCGGGCACCCTGCAAATCAGAGTCCCCTGGCTCGGCATCGATGAGCTCTGCACCCATGACCTGGCAGAAATCGCGCCGGATGGCAACTTCCGCATCCTCGGCCGGGTGGATGCCGTCATCAACTCCGGCGGAGTCAAGATCCAGGCGGAAGAAATTGAGCAGGCGCTGCACAAACGCACCGGGCTGCAGGTACTCGCACTCCCCCTGCCGCACCCGCGTCTGGGACAATGCGTAGCCCTGCTCTGGGAAGGCGATGAACAGGCCGAACCCGCCCTGCGCGAAGCCTGCGCCACCCTGCCGCGCTACCACCGGCCCCATTTCATCCACCACGCCCCGCTTCCCCGCACCGAAAGCGGCAAGCCCGCACGCCGCCGTGCTTTGCATCTCCTCTCTCAGGCTTATGGACTCTGAACGCACCTATCTGAATGAACCCCATGCCAGGCTTGCCCACCTGGGATGTGCCGGGTGGGTATGTCTGGCTGCTGTGAGCGGCCACATCAGTCTCGTTTCCCACGATTTCCACCTCTGGCTGCTGGCACACTACTACCTGATGCCCCTGCTCGTTCTGGGGCTTCTGGCCGCAGCCTACCTGCTGGAACACGCACTCACCACCACCGCCATGCTGACGCTGTTGCTGGCCGCAGCCATCTGCGCCGGGGCAGCTCTGGCCGGATTCATCTTGCCGGGCAGGAGTGCCACCTTAATCTGGCAACTGCTGGCCGGCCCCGCAGGCTACTTTGCCACCGGGGCTCTGGCACTTCATTTCTGGTCGGGGAGGCTCTACTGCTGGCAGCTCCGCTGCATCTTCACCGCCGGAGCTCTGCTGCTGCCGTGGCTGGTCTGCCTGCTGACCGCTGCGCACCCCATCGCTACCCTCAACGCACTGGGGGTAGGGCTCATCACCGCCACTGTGGAGCTCTGTGTCTTTTTCGGCCTCGATTATTTTGAAATCACCTCAACCTCCCGCACCCGCAGCACGGTCATCTGCATGGTGCTGCTCATCGTTGTGCCCATCTACAAAGTGCTGTGGGGCTCTCTGTGCGGCTGCTACCGCGGCGGCGCATCTCTGTTCCGCTTCTTCAACTGGTGGTGGTGAGTCCCCACCCATCCCTCCACCGGGAAAAACATGAAACGCAGAACGGCCCCGATGCCTTGCAGCACCGGGGCTCGTTCTGAAACAACCTGGGAAAGGTTTTTAGGGAAGGGCTCAGGCCTTGGCGGCGCGCACCTTCTTGATGATGGAGGCCACAGTCTCAGAGGGCTGAGCACCGTTGGCGATCCACTTATCCACGCTCTCGAGGTTCAGCGTGTAGTTCTCGCCCTCGGCCATGGGATTGTAAGTACCCACCTGCTCGATGAAATCGCCATCACGGCGGCTGCGGCTGTCAACGACAACGATCTTGTAGAAAGGACGGTCCTTGGAGCCCTGACGGTTAAGACGGATTGCTACCATATCTAAAAAGTGTAATGATTTCGGTTGTTTCTCGCCCGCGTGGTGCCGTGATACCAAGCACACTGACCGCATGGCGGTGCGGAAATGTACCACAGCGTAGCCAGCGTGTCAAGCACAAAGGCAGATTTTTCCGCACAAAAGTTCAGATACAGCCAGAAAGCAAGCTTTACCGGGCAGCGAAATCTGCTAAAATAGGTGGCATGAGACTCCTGCTTCTTCCCCTGCTTGCCCTTTCCCTGGTCTCCTGTGCCACGCAGACACCCCCGCGCAACGTGAAATACCACTACGCGGTCAACGTGCAGGAGCTCGGCCGGCGCATCTGGCAGAACGAATGCGCCGGCAGTGTGCAGGGGCTGGTCTCCTGGAACGCGGGTGAGGCCTTCCCCTCGCTGGGCATCGGGCACTTCATCTGGTACCCTGCCGGGGTGCAGGAGGCATTTGACGAGAGTTTCCCCACTTTCGTACGCTACGCGCGCTCCCGCGGGGTACAAGTGCCCGCATATTTCGATGGCCCCGCCCCCTGGTCCGATAAAGCCGCCTTCCAGGCCGACCGCAGCGGCAAGGCTGATGCGATGCGCCACTGGCTGGCCACCCATGTGGAGATTCAGACGCAGTTCATCATCCTTCGCTCGCAGCTGGCTCTGCGCCGCATGATGCAGCACAGCAATAACCCGCAGGCAGTAGCCGCACGCTACAACGCCCTCGCCAACACAACCCAGGGCATGTATTGCCTGGTGGATTATGTGAATTTCAAAGGTGAAGGAACCAAGACCACCGAGCGCTACAATGGCCGGGGCTGGGGGCTTCTCCAGGTGCTGGAGGAAATGCAGGGCTTCCCCACCGGCAGCGCCGCCACGGCTGAATTCTCACGCGCCGCAGGAGCCGTGCTCACCCGCCGCGTGCAGAATGCCCCCGCTGCCCGCGGTGAGCAACGCTGGCTGCCCGGCTGGCTCAACCGCTGCAAGACCTACCGCTAAGGGAGAATTGACCATTAACGAATGACTATTGACCTTGGGGAGAATATCATAGTCGCTCGTCATAGCTGCGTTTAAGATATTATTACGCGTTGGAATAATTAACGGTCTCCCTGAAATCTAAGTTAGATTCT
>CAZTAX010000104.1:0-6679 GCA_964611765.1 uncultured Akkermansia sp.
AATTCGTAACTCGTAATTTTGGCGGAACGCCAAATTCCAATTTATCGAGCTCTGCCTCAGACTTTGGGACACACGTCCTTATTTTTTCAGCGTTTTCTTTACAAAGCACAGTCAATATGCTAGAGTGTTGGCATGACAAGCCGCGCCTTTCTCAGAACCTGCCTGCTGACCGGCAGTGTTTTCCTCAGTTCCTGCGCGTATATGCAGACTCATAAGAATATTGAGGAAAGTTTCAGTCAGCATGCCGGATATCAGCTTTCACCTGATTTCCAGTTATTTAAGGCGGGAAAGAGTTATTATCTTACAATAGATAGAATGAGCCTTAAGAAAACTTACCCAGTCATTCACGACAGCATTTTCTTGAAAGATAATAACGCTCCATCATTGGAGCCGATAGCCGGTACGTCCGCTACAGCCTACAAGGAAATATCTGCCGGTACAGCCACAGTGCTGCAACAAAACAGCGGATATGCGGACCTGAGCGTCCTCAAAGATGAGTTAAACAGCAGCGATACCCCTTGGTTGGACGCCCTGCCTGCCGGGGCTGTCAATTGCAGAATACGGGCCGAAATCGTGGGCCAGGCCATTACCTGGACGGATGAAAACGCTTCTGCTACTACGCCGACCGCCATTAAAATACTGAGCACTTTTGATCAGCTCTGCATCGACTGGCCCGGTACAGTTCTGTACAACGTGGCCATTCCGGTCATGGCTCCTTTTGTCTTTTTCCATGAGTTTCTGAACGAACATGAATCTTAATACCGATATGAAAAAACTTACTCTCCTGGCCCTGGGCATGCTGGGTGCACTCAGCACGACATCCTGCAGCGTGCGCAGCCACGTCTCCGTGGCCGACTTCGGCCGCAGCGCAGAGGCCATTCTTCTGCCGCTGGAAAATCCCACGCTGTATTCTGTGAACAATACGTGGTACATGAGCGGGCAGAAAACCTACGTAGAGCGCCACAACGCCCCCTGGGTGCACCCGGATCAGCTGCCGGCAGATAAGCGCCACCCGGAGCGCTACTCCATCGATAGCGACGAGCAGAGCACCGTTTACACCGCCATACCTGCTGAGATGGCAGAAAGCATCCGCAAGGGCAAGTACACGCATAGCCAGGCCATCAGCTTCATCAACCGCAAGTGGGTAGACCAGCTGCCGGAAGGCGAGGTGAAGAAAGTGGAAACCAGGACGTCTGCACCGGAATACTTCCGCAAGATGTCCTCCCACCGCCTGCTGCAGACAGAAAGCAACTCCTATCTGCTGGCCCACATCGGGGAATTCACGGCTGATTTCAGTTCCATCCTGGCCTATCCGCTGGCTGGTCTCTGCACCATCGTGGTCGATACTCCGGCCAGCTTCTTCTACAGCCCGCCTGTAAAGAAGAAGCAGGTAGCCCAGCCCGAAGAGCTTGAGTAAAACCGGTACTCGCGTCAACTCAACTGGCCTCATCTGCACAAGGTGAGGCCTTTTTTATTTCATAATCAACTCAATATCAATATAATAACATACTTATCCACAATTATTGTTAATAAGTCGGTGGATAAGTTGTTGATTGGGTTGTTCATAACTGTAATCCACAAAGAAGACTCTGCTTACTTACACAGTTATTCACACTTTTGCTTACCTTTATATCATTGACAGATAATGGGATAGTCATGTTATCCACTTATCCACACCGCAGATGATGATGAATTTCTATATATACTGTAGATACATCTTTTACCAAGAAAAAAAGACAGTACCCGAGCCCGCGTCTTGACAGAGCCGTAGAGGCTGTTACAATACCCCGCATGCAGGAGCAGACAGATCAGCAGTGGATGCAGTGTGCACTTCAACTTGCTCGTTATGGGCTTGGTCTTACCAGCCCTAATCCCCCCGTGGGGGCCGTCATTGTGCAAGGCAATCAGGTCATCGGGGAGGGGTACCACGAGGTAGCGGGTGAGGCACATGCTGAGCGCCGGGCCATTGCCGATGCATACAAGCGGGGCAATGGAAACCTGCTTCCCGGTTCCACTATTTATATTACGCTGGAGCCTTGTTCCAGCGTGGGTCGCACAGGCGCCTGCACGGAGGCTATCATCACTGAGAAGCTGGGCAGGGTGGTCTATGGTTCCACAGACCCCGATATGCGCCACCAGGGCCGCGCAGACGCCATTCTGGAGGCTGCCGGTATATCGGTATGCCCCGGCGTGCTGCAAGAGGCCTGTGACCGCTTTCTGCGCTCCTGGTTTCACGCCGTGATGACCGGGCGCCCCTGGGTCACCGCCAAGGTGGCTACCACGCTGGATGGCCGCATGACCCGGTGGCAGAAATTCTGGCTCAGCGGGGTGGATACCCTGCGTTATGCTCACCAGCTGCGCCTGGAGAGTGATGCCATCCTCATCGGCGGTAACACCCTGCGCACGGATGACCCCGCCCTCACCATCCGTACCCCGGTGCAGGTACCTTCTCCGCGCAAAAAACAGCCCTGGCGCATCGTGCTCACGGAAAACCTGCTTTCTCTGCCTCCCATGGCTAAGCTTTTTACCGATGAGCATCACAAGCGCACCCTCGTCTGGGAAAACGTGAAAGACCTTCGCGTTCTTCTCAATGAACTTTATACCCGCTACGGTATCGTCAACCTCATGCTCGAATGCGGGGGGCGGCTCCTGCGCCGCTTCCTGGAGGAAGGGCTCATCAATGAATGGATGCAGAGCATTTCCCCCATGATTGGTGCCGGCCCGGATTGTGTGGTGCCCGGCGAATTCCTGCCGCAGGAGTTCATCTTCCAGCGAGAGGAACTCATCGAATGCGGGCGCGATATCATCATCCGCGGAACACTTGGGTAGCCTTACACCCAGGTTCCGGCTATTCAAATGTTCCACATGGAACAAAATGCAGTTTATAAAGCTTGCTGTAAAGCAAAAGGTACGGTAGAATAAGCCTTCCATCAGTTATCCATGAAAAAGCGACTGTATCAGGTAAGTATGAGTATACTGGCAGCGGTGGGGCTGGCATCCTGCTATCCTCCCCAGGTTCAGTATCCCTATACAGAGCTGGTTGTGAACCGGCGAATGGAGCTGAAGGATAATCTGCTGGCGCTACTTCCGGCTGAGCAGCAGGTGCAGGTGGCGGCGCGTGAGGAAGCCACCTGGCTGGCCGACACGGCATACAAGGCAGCAGCCGGCATTGCCCGAATCAATGGTTCATACTTTCCCGGCTGGGCAGGGAATGCTTTTATCAATGCCCGCCTGCAGGATCGCGGGTTGTGCTGGCATTACCAGCACGACATGTTCCGCGAGCTTCGGCGCCGTCCGTTGCAGTATTTCCGCATAGGGTGCTGCGTGCGCGATGGCGGGAAACCCTCTGAGCACAACTGTGTGTATGTTGCGGCCAGGGGGGCAGCCTGGCCGGAAGCCTGGGTGCTGGATGCCTGGATGTGGAACGGACGTCTGAAAGTGGATGACGCCCGCCGGTTGAGCCCCGCCCGCTGGGCAGACCTGCCGAACATCTGCCGGATTCAGTCCATCTATTACCAGGAAGGGCACCAGTGGCCCATGGAGCACTGGAGCGTGCTGCGGGGGCCGGATGGTGAGTACGAGGGATACTGGCTGCCGGAGATGCGCCGTTCTTCCCAGTACCGCCGCATGTATGGCAATATTGAGCGCGGCAAGAAGGAACACCCTGGCCGGCTGACCAATTATTGATATGAAGAGCGTTTACCGATTCCTGCTTCTGTTCATTTCTCTGCTGATGGTGGCGTGCCAGAATGCTCCCCGTCCGGACTATGTGGAACAACCACACATCGTGAAGAAGCGCCAGGAACTTCAGCAGCGGCTGCTGAAACTTCTTCCGGAGGAGCAACGTAGCTTCGCCTCTGCCCGGAAAGAAGCCACCTGGCTGGCTGACACGGCCTACAAAGCTTCCGCGGCCATCGCCCGCCACAATGACCCCATCTTTGTGAACTGGCTCAACAACCGCGTGGTCAACACGCGTAAAAACGTGCGCCACCGCGGTCTCTGCTGGCACTACCAGCACGACCTGTACCGCGAGCTCCGCCGCCGGCCCTTGCGCTACTTTACCCTGGGTTGCTGTGTGAGAGACCAGGGGCGTAGCGGTGAGCATCATGTGGTTTACTTGGCCCCGAAAAATGCAGCGCGGACCAAGGTCATCCTCCTGGATGCCTGGTGGTATGCCGGCCGGCTCCGGGTGGAAGATGAAAAGGATGCCGATGGTTGGGTGGATGACCCCCGCAGCGCAGCCAACCTGAACCGCATTTATCCGGCAGGCCACAAACGCCCCATCGAGCATTGGTCCATGGTGCGCACCGGCACCCGCTATGCGGACTACATCTACAGCGACCTCCCCGAGGCCCGCAAGACCGCCCAGTGGCAATACATGCAGGAGCAGATCAAGCAGGGAATGAAGCGCCGCGGCGGCAAACCCTATGATTATTGAATAGTTAGAGAATACTCTAGCAAATTTGATTAAAGCGCACATTTTGCTTGCCTTTCGGGTGGCTATCCCATAAACTGAGCCCGTGCAACAGATCGCTTTCAATGAAATCAGTGCGGCGGAGGTTTCAGCCATTCCCGCCATGCAGCAGCTGAAGATTTTCTTCGCATTCAAGGTAGATGAAGGATGCCTGACCGGCACCCCCACCGACCCGCGTTTCGGCGTGATGGAACGCGATGGGCGTCGCATTTTCCGCTTCCGTTCGGATGAGAGTGACTACCGCATCTACTTCACCGTTGAGAAGAATGCGGATGGTGATGATGTGGTCGTGGTGCAGCGCGTGCTGCATGCCGATTCGCTCAAGGATTTCCTCTTCCGCAGCGGCATGGGTGCCGATGCCGAAGACTCGAAGCTGAGCAAGTCCCGCAGCTTCTGGAAACTCATCGAGGACGGCGAAAAAGCCGCCCGTAAATAACGCACCACCGGCAAACGCATGCCAGCGCCAATTCAGTACCTGGTGCACATGCCCGGGCGAATCGCCGCTGTGGCGGGGGTCACGCTCACCCAGCTGGTGCGCATGCGTCTGTTCCTGGTGCCGGCCGTGGTGGCTCTGCTGTTTCTGGGTCTGCAGTTCATTCCGTACCAGGGCAACATCGGCGTGGAGTTCCAGGGCGTGGCCCAGCTCCAGTTCATCAAAGATGTGAGCCTGGGCTGCATGCAGCTCTTCGGGCTCATTTTCTGCGTGGCTGCCACCGCGCTGCTTCTTCCGCGCGATGCCGAGGACCGCATCCTCTACACCATCCTCTGCAAACCCGTGCCGCGTTTTGATTACCTGGCCGGCAAGGCCCTGGGCGTGCTCGCCCTGCTCGTGCTCATGATCGGCCTGCTGGATGGCGTTATGAGCCTGCTGCTGGCTCAGCGTGTGGGCAGCATCTGCGCCGAGCTCAGCGCCACCCTCACGGCCAACGGCTACAGCCAGGCCGATATGCAGCCCTACCTCGACCAGGTGACCGCCGCCGGCAACAGCTGGAACACCCAGCGCGGCGTGCTCGCCACCCTGCTGGGCTACGGCGTGCTCACCACCCTCACCCTCCTCATCTCCTGCTTCACCAGCGGCACCATCGTCAGCATCATCTTCGGCCTCGGGGCCTACTTCATCGGCATGTTCCAGGACATGCTCTTCGCGGCCATCTCCGCAGGGCAGGGCACCACAGCCGCCATGCGCTGGGCAGAGCAGGCCTGTGCCGTCATCCTGCCCGATTTCGGCCTTTTCAGCGTGGCCGATACTGCCAGCGCCGGCGCAGAGCTCAGCTGGCCGCTGCTCGGAGGGCTGGCTCTCATTGCAGCGGGCTACATGCTGCTGCACCTCCTCACCGCCACCTGGATTTTCAGCCGAAAGGAATTCTGAGCCATGCTGCAGGAACTCAGAACCCGCGCCGCCGCCGGAGATGCAGAGGCCGCCCTTCACCTTGCCAAGAAACTCATCCGCGGCAGAGGAGAAGGCCGCAACTTTGAAGAAGCCGTCGAGTGGTTCGATGCCGCCGCCCGCGCCGGCCTGGTCGATGCCCTCTACTGGCTCGGCAAATGCTACCTGAAAGGCCTCGGCTGCCCGCGCGACCCCGCCGGCGGCTGCAGCTGCCTGGAGCGAGCCGCCCTGGCCGGCCACGCCGCAGCTGCCCTCAAACTCGGCGAATGTTTCGAAAAAGGCACCGGCGCCCCCGCCAGCTCTGAACTCGCCGCCTACTGGTACCGCAAAGCCGCCGCCCGCGGCGAAACCCGCGCGTATGATAAACTCCTCAACCTCGCCCGCCGCCGCCGGTGATGAATTAACAGCCCCGAAGGGGCGAAAGAATAGAGCCGGGGGTAAGCCTGCATAGCAGGCGCAGCCCCCGGAATACAGCATAATCAAGCGGAGCCCCGGCAGGGGTGACAGAAAGCGGATTACAGGAAATCAAGGTTGCGACCCAGAATGAGCGTCAGTGGCTGGAGGTATTATTCCACCATCTGTACTTTTCATCCACATAGATGTTATGCTTTTTCAAAAATTTGCTGAACTCTTCATGAGTAGTCTGCGCATGATGGTGCGATTTCTGATTCTGGATATAACTGATAACATCGTTTCGACACGAAATGCTCACTGAAAATGCTCCATAGCCTTCCTGCCAGGAAAAACAATTGTACCATGAATCTAACGCGTTGGAACAATTATTCTGCAACTGGATATTCACCCTCTCCGGCAAGTAA
>CAZTAX010000105.1:0-6587 GCA_964611765.1 uncultured Akkermansia sp.
TGATATGTCGCCCGTTTCACGGGCTTTAGAGGTCGCTCGCCAAATGCTCGACAAACATCAATTTGAATTACGAAGTACGAGTTACGAAGTACCGAGTAAAAAGTTCCGCGGGCATTCGCCCGCCAGTGTTGAACTATCTGATATACAATGGCGAGCCGTAGGCGAGCGGAGCTCATAATTCGTAATTCGTAATTCGTAACTCGTAATTTTGGCGGAACGCCCAATTCCAATTTATTGGTTCATTCTGAGTTTTTATAGTCCCCAAATTGACTTTGTACTTTGTCCTTTGTACATCCCGACAAACATCGATTTGTCGATTAGTCTGGTGCTTTTAGGGAGTCCCGCTTCAGGGGTTCTGCGGCGGGTGTCAGAGAATGTTCTGCACTCCGAGAGCGAGGAGGAAGAGGCCGGCGAGGGTTTCGAGCCAGCGGGTGGGCAGGTGGTGCAGCAGGCGTGCGCTGTGAAAGGAGACCATGGCGCAGATGAAGGTGATGAGACCGATGATGCTGACAGCCTGGCCCAGCTGAAGCTGAGGCCCGCCTATTTCGCCGAGAGCCATGCAGGCACCCACGGCCAGGGCATCGATGCTGGTGGCCACACCTACCATGAAGAGCCCGGCAAATCCAAGAGGGGTCGAGGAAACGGCTTCTACTCCATCCTCCCGCCAGGCTTTGTAAATGATACTGCCGCCCAGTGCGCCGAACACCGCCAGCACCACCCACGGAGCCCAGGTGCTCACTACACTGTGCAGCACCTCTCCGCCCCAGTAGCCAAGCAAGGGTATGCCCGCCTGGAATGCACCCACCACCAGCGCAAGCCGGAACGCGGCCATTCCGCGGCCCTGCCGCAGCACCAGCCCGTAGGAAAAGGCATACACGGTGGCGTCCACCGCCAGGGCCAGGGCTATGAGCGTGATTTCCAGGTAATTCATGAGACAGCGGCGGGGATGATAGCAGATAGTTTCCGCAGAGTCAAGATTCTTTACAGAAACTGCCTCGGGGCAGCCGGGGGCAGGGCATACATGAAACGGGAGCCGTAGAACTTGCTGGTCACGCGGGAATCCAGGATGGTGATGAGCCCGGTATCAGTCCTGGAGCGGATCAGTCGGCCTACACCCTGGCGGAATTTGAGCAAGGCCTCGGGCAGGGAATAATCCCGGAAGGCATTGCCGCCGCGGGCGGTGATATCCTCGATGCGGGCCTCTATCAGCGGGTTGCCGGGAGATTCGAAGGGAATCCTGGTGACGATGACGTTGGAGAGGGCCTCGCCGGGCACGTCCACGCCGGTCCAGAAGCTATCCGTGCCGAGGAGCACGCTGCCGATATTCTCGCGGAAGCTGTGCACCATCTGGCTGCGGGAAAGTTCATCGCCCTGCACCAGAAGGGGCCAGCCGCGCTCCTCGCAGAAGGGGCGCAAGCGCACGGCCATGGCACGCAGGAGACTGTAGCTGGTGAAGAGCACGAAGGCGCGCCCCTGCGATTCATCCAGCGCGCGCATAATCCAGTCTGCCAGGGCAGGGAGGTACTCGTCGTCCTCGCTGGCAGGCGGGGGCGGGGGCATGCTGCGGGCCACGATGATGCGCATCTGTTTTTCGAAATCGAAAGGACTGCCGATTTGCAGCGGGCGGGCGCTTTCGGCACCCACGCGACCGGCAAAGTAACCCATGCCGCGCTCGCCGGTGGCGAGGGTGGCGCTGGTGCAGATGCAGCTGCGGCCTGCCTCGAAGAGCTTTTCGCGCAGCACCGGGGCCACGTTGATGAGCGCGCCGCGCATGGTGGTGAACTGCCCCTCGATGCCGTGGCTTTCCACCCAGTACACGGTGGTATCAGCCTTGCTGAGCTTCACCATTTCGGTGGCGGCTTCATCATAGGCCAGGATGCGTGCGGCGGTGTCCAGCAGTTCGGCTTTGGTCAGCTCGTTTTCCTCCATGGCGGCCATATCCTTGATTTCGGCAAAGAGCTGGCGCAGCACCGGGGAAAGCAGGTTCTCCGTCCACTCCGGCTGGCGCAGGCGCACGGTGCCGTGGTGCGCCTCCAGCCGGCAATCGGCCCGGGCTGCGGTGAAGAATTCGCCCACGGCGGCCTGGGCTTCCTCGATGAGCTGGAGCACGGTGGGGCTGGCGTTGTGCCGCATGCTGCCCTTGTGGGTGGCCGGGTTGTAGAGGCGGAGCAGTTCGTATTTCATCTCGGCCTCGCTGAGCGAGAGCCCCAGCTGGTTGGCAGCCACGTTCTCGATGGTATGCGCCTCGTCCAGAATCACAAAGTCATTCGGGAAGATGAAGCCGGGCGGCCCCTCAGGCTCGATGGCCATCATCTCATCTGCCAGGGAGAGCAGCCCGAAGAAGAGCGTGTGGTTGAGCACCACCACCTGGGCCTCCTGCACCCGGCGGCGGGCCGCCTGATAGGGGCAGTCGTAGCCGCAGTTGCGCGGCGTGCACACGTGGTTTTCACTGCAGACCTGGGCCCATACCTTCGGGGAGATATTGAGCTCGTGCGGCAGTTCGGCCAGGGAGCCCTCGCCGCAGTCCCTGGACCAGGCCAGCAAGTCGTGGAGCTGCCTCGTCTCAGCCTGGTTGAAGAGGTCATCCGCCTGCTCCAGGGCGCGGCGCAGGCGGGTGCGGCAGAGGTAGTTGGCCCGGCCTTTGAGCAGCGCGGCGTCGAAATGGCAGTTCAGCGCTTTGGCTACGGTGGGGATATCCTTGTGGAAGAGCTGCTCCTGCAGGTTGATGGTGTGGGTGGAGATGACCGCCTTGCGCCCGTGGTCGAGCGCGTAGCGGATAGCCGGTATGAGGTAGGCCAGCGACTTGCCCACGCCGGTGCCGGCCTCGGCCAGCAGGGCGCTTTCGTTTTCCAGCGTTTCGGCCACGGCCACGGCCATCTGCTGCTGCTCCGGGCGGAACTCAAAGCCCCGCGCGTGTGAGAGCAGGCCGGTCTCGCTGAAATCCAGCAGGGTCTGTTCGCTCAGCAGCCCCATGGTGCAACGGGTGGGGAAAATCAGCGCAGGATGCGGTCGCCCGTGGCGGGCAGTTGCAGGTAAAGCGGCAGATTGGGGAAGAAGGTGCGCAGGGTGTTCACATCGGTATTGCCATCAATGAAGTACCACTTGTTGAGCACGGTGCCGCGCGGCTGGCTCTTGTCGGTGATGACTTCATCACGCACCGCGAAGATGTAGCTGCGGCGCTCCATGCGGGTGCGGCGGCCGTTCTGGGCCGGGGCGCTGATGACCAGGGTGGTGGGCAGCACCACCACGCGGCTGCGCTCCTGCGTGTTGCCGATGTCTTCCGCACGCACGCGGCCCGCGGTGTCTTTGCGGGCCTGGCTCACGGCGGCCATGGGGGGGGTGACCACGTATTCTGCTGTGGCTTCGCCCACGGTGTAGCTTTCCACCGTGAGCCCGCTCTTCTTCATTTCCTCTCCCATGCGGGCATATTTGGCACGCAGTGCTTTATCGTTGGCGGCCATGCGGGCCTTGGCCTCCACCACGGTTTCGCGCTCCAGCCCCTGCACGCGGCGGGCGCGCGCAATTTCAGCCTCGCGGGTGCGGGAGGTGAGCTGGTCGGCGTAGGTGCGGCGCAGCGGGGGGTACATGGAATCCACCGCCCAGCTCATATCGCAGTTGCGCACAGCGGCGCCGTACTGCTGGGCTGCTTCGCGGGCGGAGGTGGCGGCATCACTGGCGGCCTGGCACTGGCTGATCAGCGCAACGGCTGCAACAAACAGGGAGAAGCTTTTCATGTTTCCCATGTTACCACATCCGCACACACCCGCGCAAGCCGGAATGCTGTTCTAAAATGCGCAGATTTTTATGCGTCTTTGTGCTGCAAGTAAACATTTTTCTGCAACAGTCTTGACATTGCGGGACGAAGTGCTACACTCCCTGCGCACCGGGTGTGGCTGCCCGGTATTTGATATCGAAACTACCCCTGCGGAGAGATACGTTGCGGCTCATTCCGAGCGTATTTGGATTCAATGAATAATTCTGTCGTGAGACAGAGCAGAGATAAACTGATAAGAACAATAAAACTGTTATGAAAAATCTGAAAATCTACACGGATGAAGTAGATGAGTTGGCACAGAAGCAGATTGCGAAGCTTCTGGCGCAGCCTGCGTTTGCTGAGGCCAAGGTGCGCATCATGCCCGATGTGCATGCCGGCAAGGGCTGTGTCATCGGGTTCACGGCGAACCTGGGGGATAAGGTGATTCCCAACATTGTGGGCGTGGATATCGGTTGCGGTATGCTCACCGTGAACCTGGGTAAGCAGAAACCGGATTTCGCAGCCCTGGATGAGATTATGCACCGCTACATCCCTAGCGGTATGGAGGTACACGGTGAGCCGGTGGAGCCTTTCGAGGCGCTGGATGCGCTGCACTGCCTGCCGCTGCTGAAGCAGGTGAAGCGCCTGTGTTGCTCGCTGGGTTCGCTGGGGGGTGGTAACCACTTTGTGGAGGTGGATGCCGATACGCAGGGGAACTACTACCTCGTGATTCACTCCGGCTCCCGAAACCTGGGTAAGCAGGTGTGCGAAATCTACCAGCAGGAGGCCATCGACCGCCATGCCGGCTGCGCCGACCGCGAGGAGCGCGAGGCTGCCCTCATTGCCGACCTGAAGGCACAGGGCCGCCAGCGCGAGATTGCTGCTGCCATCAAGGCGCAGCGTGCTGCCTGGAATATTGCTCAGCCGGATATTCCCGCCGACCTCTGCTACCTGGAGGGCGAGGCCCGCGAGCGCTACCTGCATGATATGCGTATCTGCCAGCAGTTTGCCTTGCGTAACCGCGAGGTCATGGCGGATATCATCGTGCGCCGCCTCGGGCTGGAGGTGCAGGATATGTTCCACACCACGCACAACTACATCGACCACGATTCCAACATTGTGCGCAAGGGAGCCATTTCTGCCCGCGCGGGAGAGAAACTGCTCATCCCCATCAACATGCGCGATGGCTGCATCTTCGGTACGGGTAAGGGGAACGACGACTGGAACCAGTCTGCGCCTCACGGTGCAGGGCGTCTCATGAGCCGCTCTCAGGCCTTCAAGCAGCTCTCGCTGGAGGATTTTCAGAACCAGATGCAGGGTATCTACACCACCTCAGTGACCGCTCGCACCCTCGATGAATCCCCCATGGCCTACAAGGGTATGGATGCTATCCTCAAACACATCGGCCCCACGGTGGATGTGGTGGATATCTTCAAACCGCTCTACAACTTCAAGGCCGAGGAGGCAGAACCTTCTTATATAAGAAAGAAGTGTTAATTCAGAGTTTGAAAGTCAATGGAACCGAGTACAAAGTGGGAATCTCGGCCCGACAAATTGGAATTTGGCGTTCCGCCAAAATTACGAGTTACGAGTTACGAATTATGAGCTCCGCTCGCCTACGGCTCGCCATTGTATATCAGATAGTTCAACGCTGGCGGGCGAATGCCCGCGGAACTTTTTACTTCGTACTCGTAACGTACTCGTAATTCAAATTGATGTTTGGCGGGTAGTTGGTGAGCCGTAGGCGAACGGCATTCAAAGCCCGTGAAACGGGCGTAAGATGGTAGGCAGGGGTAAGCCCGCAAAGCGGGCGCGTTGCCTGCGCTCACGGGCTCGCGCATCGGGGTGGTTGCTTCGCTCACCCCGAATTCCCACCAACGGCGTAAGCCGCTGACTTTCCAATCGTCAATCGTAAATCCTCGTGTCCTTTAGGACACGATTGTGGGAGGGATGGGCCGATGAGGAGGGGTGGCGGGCGATTATTGGGTGCGGTGCTACTCGCGTGCGATGCGTGGGCGGACTGTCTGGGCGTATTATCGAGAAACCTGCTGCGGGCGCGTTGCCTGCGCTCGCGGGCACGCGCATCGGGGTGGTTGCTGCGCTCACCCCGAATTCCCACCAACGGCGTAAGCCGCTGACTTTCCAATCGTCAATCGTAAATCGTCAATATTCAATCGTCAATAGTCAATCGTCAATAGTCAATCTCCCATCGTCAATCCCCGTGTCCTTTGGGACACGATTGCGGCGCAGCCGCAGGGCATTCTGAGCCCGTAGGGCGGCACCTTCCGTAGCCCAGAGCGTAAGCTCTGGGTTCCATGTGATAACAAACCCGGAACCCCGCCAACTGGCGGGGTGGCAGACTGCGGAAAAGCCTTGCATCACCCCGCCGCGCTGATTCTTTGCCATACTTTGGAATCATTCTAATGGGCGGAGTGGGAGGGGTGGGCTGACGAGAGGGGGCGGCGTGTTGTTTTTTGCGGGCGCGTTGCGCTCGCTCGCGGGCTCGCGCATCGGGGTGGTTGCTTCGCTCACCCCGAATTCCCACCATCGGCGTTAGCCGCTGATTTTCCAATCGTAAATCGTAAATCCTCGTGTCCTTTGGGACACGATTGCGGGAGGGGTGGGCTGATGAGAGGGGGCGGCGTGTTGTTTTTTGCTGGCGCGTTGCCTGCGCTCGCGGGCACGCGCTTCGGGGCTATTGCTTCGCTCGCCCCGATACCTTGCGCTCGCGGGGGGCGCGGGGTGGTTGCTTCGCTCACCCCGAATTCACGCTGCGGTGGCGTGTGGTAGCGCGGGCAAAAAGCAAACCGGCGCGGTCTGTTGACCGCGCCGG
>CAZTAX010000106.1:0-6566 GCA_964611765.1 uncultured Akkermansia sp.
ATGGCTCGCTCGTTGTTCCAGGAGCCGAACACGGCGCCGATGGCACCCTGCAGCTGGTCCCACGGGCTGGTGGGGAACATTTCGCCGGTTCGCTTGAGCACCATGGTCTTGAATCGGCTCACCAGTTCCTGATTATCCCCGGCGGTGAGCTCGGAGTCGGAGATATCCTTGCCGTAGCGCTCCTGCTTCAGGGCGTGGATGACGTTTTCGAAGGGTTCCATGTCCTCGTTCTCGGCTTTCTGCACACCCATCACCACGTCGCCGTACATCTGCACAAAGCGGCGGTAGCAGTCCCAGGCAAAGCGGGGGTTGGCGGTAGCCTGGGCCATGGCGGCCACGGTTTCATCATTCAGCCCCAGGTTCAGGATGGTATCCATCATGCCCGGCATGGATTCGCGGGCGCCGGAGCGCACGGAGACGAGCAGGGGCATCTCCACCGTGTCGCCGAACTTGCGGCCTACCAGGGCCTCCATCTTCGCGATGCCTTCCTTCACGCAGGCATCGAGCTCGGCGGGGTAGGTGCGGCCGTTGTCGTAGTAATAGGTGCAGACCTCCGTGGTGATGGTGAATCCGGGAGGCACCGGCAGACCGATGCGGGCCATTTCGGCCAGGTTAGCGCCCTTGCCGCCCAGCAGGGGCTTCATGCTGCCGTCGCCATCGGCGGTGCCGCCGCCGAAATGATAGACTATTTTATTCATCTTCGTGTGTATTGCTTCTTTGTTGGTTAATGGAAAAATTTGCGGACGAAAGCTGCATCATACGCCTGAGGGGGCGGGGAGTCAAGCTCACGCGCGTATATGACGCGCAAAAAAATCTATACTTTGCGCTTGACCCTTCCGCCGGGTTGTGGTAGCGTGCACCTCAGCGGACACTGACGCCGCTGCAACGTATATTTCACCACCATGTCCACAGAACTCCCCCAGAAAGTCCAGGCCCGTGTAGACGAAGGACGCATCACGATTGTTGCGGCCCGCTACAATGAGAAGTACACCGATGCACTGCTGCAGAACTGCCTGGATGAGCTGGCCGAGACCGCGCCGTATGTGGTGGTGGAAGTGGTGCGCGTGCCCGGTGCCTTTGAGGTGCCCATGATGGTGAAACGCGCGATTGAGCAGCCGGTGAACGGCGAAACCCCGGATGCGGTGATTGCTTTCGGCGTGATTCTGCGCGGCAGCACGGCGCATGCGGATCTGATTGGCACCGCCATCACCAACCAACTGATGAGCCAGGCTTGCGAATCTCTGGTGCCGGTGATTCACGAGGTGCTGCTGCTGAGCAACGAGGAGCAGGCCTTTGCCCGCTGCATTGCCAGCTCGCTGAACCGCGGTCGCGAGGCCGCCCGCGCCGCGCTGGAGATGCTCAATGTGCTGCATGAGCAGAAAGATGAGATGCGCTACCAGGCACGCCGCAATTCCGTGAGCCGCACCGGTTCACTTATCTGAGACAGATTGAGACGCAGAGTTATGAATATTTCCCGAAGCAAGGTGCGCCAGAGTGCGCTGAATTACCTCTACACCTACCTCACGAACGGCTCCCAGCCGGTGGATTCCCAGCTGTTCTGGTCCATTTCGCTGGAGAAGGAACGTGACCACTTCCGCACGGCGCATGCCAAGGCGCTGCTGCATGCCTGCCGCGCCACGGCGGATTCCGCCCGCCTGCTGGAGGAGCGTGTGCAGGCTGTGGAGAACATGATGCACGCCGACCTGACCGCCGCCTCCCTTCGCGAGGAGATTGAGCGCTACCGCAACCAGTCCTCCAATTTTGACGCTGCGGTGAAGGCTCTGCAGTATTGCTACACCGATAAGCGCCGCGAGACAACGGAACAGCTGCTGCTCTGCACGGGTGATGTGCTGCGCCTGGCCGCTGTGGTGGAGGCTCTGGGCCGCGACCTGCTGCCGCGTTTTGCTGATTTCCCGGCCTACCGCCCGCTGCTGGATGGCCTGGCCGCCACCATCAACCGCCGCGCCCGCATGCTGCAGGTGTGCATCATCCTGGCCGCTCCGCTGGAGCTGACCGGCAACAAGGAATATGCCGGTCTGGTGCGCCAGGCTCAGGACCTGGAAGAGCTGCGCCCCGCCGTGGAATCGCTGGTGAAGGGTATTATTGCCCGTATTCCGCTCATGGAACCGCGCCTGGAGGGTCTGCTTACCAATTACTCGCTGGAACGTGTGGATATGGTGGATAAGGCTATCCTCTACATTGCCCTCTATGAGCTGGAGGAGAACGGTCTGGAGGTTCCCATCGTGGTATCCGAAGCCACCGCGCTGGCCAATGAGTACTCCGGCTCCAGGAGCGCCCAGTTCATCCACGGCATCATTGCAGCTGCCGCCAGGAAATAATTTTTACCACCGCCCCCCCCTATGGCTCACTTTTTCACACGACTGATAGATAAGTTCCTCGGCGAACCCGAAATTGACTGGGATGAGCTGGAGGCCGACCTCATTTCTTCCGATATCGGCGCCAGGCGTGTGATTCCGCTCATTGAGGAGCTGCAGGAGCAGGACTCGCAGGATGCCTGCGACATAGCGGACTACATCAAGGCCCAGCTGCGCGCCGCTTTTCCGGCGAATCTGCCGCAACTGCCCGCCCCGGCAGCCGGCAAACCGGTGGTCATCATGATGGTGGGTGTGAACGGTGCCGGCAAGACCACCACCAGTGCCAAACTGGCCCACCTGCTGCAGAAGCAGGGGCGCAAGGTGCTGCTGGCCGCGGCAGATACCTTCCGCGCCGCCGCTGTGGAGCAGCTGGAAAGCTGGGCCACGCGCCTGCAGGTGCCGCTCTACAAAGGACGCGAGAACCAGGACCCCGCTTCCGTGTGCTACGAGGCGCACACCCGCGCCATCAACGAGGGGGTGCAGTACCTCATTTGCGATACCGCCGGCCGTCTGCACACCCGCCACAACCTCATGGAGGAACTTTCCAAAATCCGCCGTTCCATCGCGAAGCAGGATGCGGACGCCCCGCAGGCCTGCTACCTGGTGGTGGATGCCACCACCGGCGGTAACGCTCTGATGCAGGCCCGGGAGTTCCACAAAGCCACACCGCTCACCGCGGTGGTGGTCACCAAGATGGACGGCTCCGGCAAGGGCGGTGTGGCCGTGGCTATTCAGGATGAGCTGGGTATTTCCCCGGTTTTCCTGGGCATCGGCGAAGGAAAGGATGACCTCATTCCCTTCAAGGCGGATGAATATGTGAACACCCTGCTGTAAGCGCGATGGACTGTCTGCTGGAATACACGCGCGAAGCTCTGGTGGAGCTGCTGGGCGGCATGGGCCACAAGCCCTTCCGCGCCACCCAGCTGCAGGAGTGGATCTGGAAACACCGCGCCACTTCCTTTGAGCAGATGAGTAATCTGCCCCCCGCACTGCGTGCGCAGCTGGCGGAGCAATTCTGCCTGCGCCCGCTGGAGGTGGTGGAGGTGAGTGAAAGCAGCACCGGCACCACCCGCAAGTTCCTTTCCCGCATGCAGGATGGCCACCTGGTGGAATCTGTCATCATCCCGGCGGCTGTGGGGCAGGGGGGCGCGCACAGCTCGCGGCTCACGCTCTGCGTGTCCTCGCAGGTGGGGTGCGCTTTCGGTTGCCGCTTCTGTGCCAGTGGGTTGCTGGGCTTCACCCGCAACCTGACCGCCTCCGAAATTCTGGGGCAGATTCTGGCCGCGGAGCAGATTGCCGGAGAGCGCGTGGATAACCTCGTGTTCATGGGCATGGGCGAGCCCCTGGCCAATATTGATAACCTGCTGGCCGCCCTCACCATCATCATGGACCAGCAGAGCCTCAACATCGGCGCGCGCCATATCACTATCTCCACCTCCGGTAATGTGCCGGGGCTGCGCCGCCTGGCAGAGTTCGGCAAGCCGCTGCGCCTGGCCGTTTCCCTGCACGGCGCGAGCGATGAAGTGCGCTCTCAGGTGATGCCGGTGAACCGCAAGTGGCCGCTTGGCGAGCTCATCCCTGCGCTGCGCGAGTGGAACCGCACCGGCAAGCACATGATTACGCTGGAGTACATCCTCATCCGGGATGTGAACGCCATGCTGCCCGAGGCTCGCAAACTGGCCCGCGTGGCCCGCGAGCTGAACGCCAAGGTGAACCTCATCCCCTACAACACCGTGGAGGGGCTCCCCTGGGTGCGCCCGTCCGAGTCGGATTGCAAGGCCTTCTGCCGCGCGCTCATGGCCGAGAAAATTCCCGTGACCATGCGCTATGAGAAAGGGCACGATATCAACGCCGCCTGCGGTCAGCTGCGTCTGCGCCGCACGCAACAGGCGACCGACTCTTAAAAATCCCTTGACGAAACGCCCGATGGCGTGTATAGTGCGCGCGTGAGCTCCAAGAACGTACCATTGCTGACCCTACCGACCTCGGATTACGAACGTATGCTGGAAATGAGTAGTCAGTGTCTGGTCAGTGTGTTGCGTAATGAGGTGCTCGCTCCGGACCGCATCGGCCGCTTTTCTCCGCGCCCGCCGGAGAATCATGATTCCTACACCGTTCATCATCGACCCGGCTGTATTGATGTTCACCTGCATGCTGATGGGCAGGATGTGTTCTGTTGCAAATTTGTTCCCGCTGAGGATTATTGATGTCCCGTTTGCACCGAATCAGTGTCGCGCTGTTGATGCTGCTGGCTTTGGAATCCTGCCAGCAGTGCCGTTGGTGCCCTGTGGAACGCGAACTCATCTCCGGCACTCGCGCCGTGGTCGAGCCGTATGAGGTGGAGTTCCGTCCCATGCTGCCCTCTACCCCCGGCACTCAGATTGTGGGGCGTTTCCTGCTGCATGAGGACTCCGGTCTTGACCTCGGCAATGAATACTGCTTGCAGGAGGTTCGCCGCCGCGCCGCCGCTATGGGCGGGAATGTGGTGGTCTACCTCTACCCCGGTGTGGATTACGCTCCCGTTGCCTACACCCCGGAGCTTCGTCAGGAAAATCTGCACGCCAATGACGATCTCGCACTTCGCGAGGAATGAAGAGCAGTGCCTGTAACAAATTTGTAACATTCGGCAGAAAGTTTGTGCTCGTATCCGCCGGGTGATTGTGTTAAAAAGAAAATCAGCAGAGAACCCCTGTTTTTAGTTTTATGGCATTACACATCCAGATGAGTGAGGAGGCCGAGAAGGAGTACAAGCGCGCCAAAATGCGCGGCATGCTCTCCTCTTTCGGTGCGTCGTCCGCCCTTTGTCTCTCTTTCGCCCTGACCCTTACGTTCACGGTGATTTACTTCGCCCAGGATCCGCCCGCGGAGTTCCTGGCTTATGTGCCGCCGGCAGAAGACCTGCCCCCGCGAGCTGTGCCTACCACCCCGCAGCTCAGCTCCAAGGCTGCCACTCCTTCCAACACGGTGGCGCCTTCTGTGATTGTTTCCACCGGCGCAGCTCCCGTGGCCATGGCTCAGATTGATATCCCCATGGAAGACAGTGCTGATGATGGCCTTTCCATCGATATCGGCATCGGTCTGGATACCGGCCTTGGTGATGACCTGGGTGAGGCCGGTAGCGGCATGGGCTCCAGTCAGCCCGCCGGTTCTGCTCTGGAAGGTACGCTCTATGACCTCAAGCAGTCCAAAGGCGGAGCTCCCACCAAGGTTGCTCCCGGCGGTAAGGTTGATAAGAATGAGCTTTATGCCACTGTGTGCGGTTATCTGAAAAACTGGAGCCAGAGTGCGCTTGCCCGTTTCTACAAGTCTCCTGCCAAGCTGTATGCTTCCAACTTCTTCCTGCCCATGGCTCATGCTTCCCTGGCTCCGGATGCTTTCCAGTGCGCCCAGAAGGTGAAGCCCGCCGCCTGGCTTGTGGTGTATCGCGGCAAGGTCAAATCTCCGGTTACGGCCACCATCCGCTTCGTGGGTACAGGTGACGACTTTCTTGCAGTTCGTTTCGATGGTAAGATGGTCCTCGAAGGCGGTTATCGCCTGCCCTCCAATTATAAGAAAGGTGACCTGAGCATGGTGCACATCTCCGGCGGTGACCACGCCAAGTACAAGGCCCGTATTAAGAGCGGCGAGGATAAGACCCATAAAGCCTATGAGTTCATCAATTATCCCGGTATTGATACCTGGAATAGGGAAATTGGTGGTCTGACTGCAGGTAATCCCATCAAGGTGAAGGAAGGTGTATCCTATCCCATCGAAATTGCTATTACTGAAGAAGGTGGTAAGTTCGGTTACGTGCTTCTGTGGGAGAATGTGTCCGATAACCCTGTGACCAAAAATGGTAAGGTGAATGGCGGGAAGAAATTCTACGTGTTCCGCACCAACTTCTCTGAACCCAGCAAGCCCGATCTCGAAAAACTCATGGGCAAGCATGCCGTCAAGGAGAACGGCAAGGTTAAGATTGAATGGCCGGAGTTTGAGAGTGACTCTCCTATCTGGGTGGCCGTGCCCTGATAAGGTTTCAGAAT
Source organism: uncultured Akkermansia sp. (assembly GCA_964611765.1). Taxonomy (GTDB): domain Bacteria; phylum Verrucomicrobiota; class Verrucomicrobiia; order Verrucomicrobiales; family Akkermansiaceae; genus Akkermansia. The sequence goes on from CAZTAX010000106.1 coordinate 6,398, forward strand.
TGGCTTAACTTGCCCCCGGTTCCGTAAGAGAACCGGGGGCGCAACTTTGTCGGAGCGCGGGACTTCAGTCCCGAAAATATCGATTTATCGAATTGCGCACGATGAAAAAATAACTTTTTAGCTCTAACCCGCACGAAATCGCAGCACTTAGGGCAGGGAAAACGAGATT
>CAZTAX010000107.1:0-6476 GCA_964611765.1 uncultured Akkermansia sp.
GCCCGCGGAACTTTTTACTTCGTAATTCGTAACTCGTACTTCGTAATTCAAATTCGCATTTCTCGACAGGCTTGGGACACGTCAGGAATGTTCCACGTGGAACATTCCGGGATGTGAGATTATTGATTCAATTGGGGCAGAACAGGGGGCATAAGCCTGGTTTCGGGGCTGGCCAGGAGTTCGTCAAGATGGGTTTGCCAGACATACTTACTATCGGCATAAAGGGCAATTTTGGCGCGGAGAATAGCCCCATAGCATGCCTGCGAGGCGCGGTTGTAGCAAGTGAAATGCAGCCCCCCTGCCCTCTTCATGTCATCAGCAAGTTTCTGCAGCTCGGAAAATGCTTTTTCAGCTTTCTGCAGGGTCTGAGTGGCGGTAGATAAGCGTCCGGATTCAGCTAATGAACGGGTCTGTATGGCGGCAACCAGACAGTCCTGCACCAGTTTAACGGGGCTTTCGTCTGGTGCGTTGCAGGCTTTGGCTGCTGCGTTGATGGCTGCACCGGCGGGGGGTGTGGGTTGAAGGACAAGAAGGCGAAGAGGAAGAGTACGGCCTTCCCATTGCAAGATGATATCGCCCTCCCCTGCTCCGTTCTGAACCTGTTTTGTAAGTGCGAGGCTGTGGCGCAATGCCTCAATCTTCTTGCCTGCCTGCCAATAAGTGCTTACTTCAGAAAGAGAAGCAATGCGGTAAGTGGCTGCATCCTGTATGGAAATAAAGGCGAGATCATCCATCGCTGACAGGCGGGCAATCCGGTATTGAGAAATCGCTTCATCAAGGCGTCCTGCGCGTCTCAGAAGGTGCCCGTACAGGAGATGCGGGAGTGGGTTGCCTGGGAGCAGTTCAGAGGCTTTCTGAGCAGCCTGGAGAGCCGCAGGATCGGGAGTGGCGGTGTACTCATCCAGCAGTGCTCTGCAGAAAAGGACAAGTGGATTATCCTGGAAATTCCGGGCGAGAGCATCGGCGCGGGCTACGAGATTATCCCCCTGCTCTGCTGCATAGTGATTGAGCAGAATATCCCAGCAGGCCGCCATCACATCCCTGCGATACACCTCTGCGCGTTGCCTGAAAGCGGCGGCAGTTCCCTGCAAATCGCCGGCAATATATTGCAGAAAGGTGGAAAGATACCACTCTTCAACCGGGGTAAGCATGGCGGAATCCAAAAGAGAATTGACAGCCTTGAGATGTTCCTTATACTCAGGACTGCCGCTGGGGTGGACCATCAGCATGCCGACATGAGCCATCAGGCATGTATCGTCAGCGGCAATGGATTTTCGGAAATGGTAACGGGCCTTCTCCTGGTAATTGAGCAGACAGCACTGCAAACCGAGATTCAGATGCCTTGAAACCTCCTGGTTCTCATTGATAATGGACAATGAAAACACCGGATTTTCAGCGCTTGATTCTGCTTGTTTATGCAAAGCATTATCCTCTGCCCAGCAATGCATTGCAATTGCCAGACAGAGGATAGAAAATGAGGTTCTCATGAGGGGTGACATTACATGCGTTCAGGCATGTTGATACCGAAAAGTCCCATGCCTTTTTTGAGCACCTTAGCGGTCAGGTCGCAGAGGGCAAGGCGTGTTTCACGCACCTCTCCTTCGCTCTTCAGAACCGGGCAGGCCTCGTAGAAACTGTGGAAGGCTTTAGCCAGTTCGTAGAGGTAAGCAGCCAGCAGATTCGGGCGGCAATCGTCCAGAGTGGCGGGCACTACCTCTCCGAAACGCACCAGAAGGCGTGAAAGATTAATTTCTGCATTCTCACTGATGCTCAGTGACTTAGGTGCGACGAATTCACCATCGATCTTGCGGAAAATGGAGCGCACGCGCACGTAGGAATTCTGAAGATAGGGTGCAGTGTCACCCGTGAGGGCGAGCATTTTTTCCCAGTCGAAGATATAATCGCTCATGCGGTTCTGGGAAAGTTCAGCGAACTTGATTGCACCGATACCAACTGCCTGAGCCACAGCTGCCTTTTCCTCAGCCGGCATGTCGGGACTCTTGGATTCGACGACTGCAGTTGCACGTGTTACTGCTTCATCGATGACATCCTGCAAACTGACCGTATCACCGGAACGAGTCTTGAACGGGCGACGATCTTTTCCGAGAATGGAACCGAATGCAACGTGGCGGAAATCGCCGGTCACTCCGCGCATGCGTTCGATATCAAAAATCTGCTTGAAGTGTTTGTCCTGAGGAGCGCCCACCACATACCAGATGGCATCCGCCTTGAAATTCTCTGTGCGGTAATCGAGAGTCGCCAAATCTGTGGTTGCATAAAGGAAACCACCATCAGCTTTTCGGATAATCGCAGGAACCGGAACCCACTCACCATCCTTCTGTACCAGGAACGGATCGTTCTGGGGTTTATGGAATCCATCAGAGAATACGCAAATCGCACCATCACTTTCCCGTGCAATCCCCTTCCCTATCAAATCTTCTACAAGAGGTGCAAGTGCATCATTATAAGCACTTTCGCCCAACCAATAGTCGAACTTGATATCAAGCTGAGAATAAATCTTCTCCAGGCCTGTCTTGGTAACGGCGATGCACTTCTGCCAGATTTCCATGTTCTCTGCATCACCACCCTGGAGCTTCACCAGTTCTTCCTTGCACAGCGGAAGCAGTGTTTCATCTTCCTTGCATCGGGAATTTACTTCCTTATATACATTAAGAAGTGCCTCGATCGGGTCTTTTTCCAGCTCGTTCTGATCCAGAATATTCTTCCATCCCCACAAAATCATGCCAAATTGAGTTCCCCAGTCGCCAATGTGGTTATCGGTGATAACCTTGTGTCCCATGAAACGTGCCAGTCGACCAAGTGTATCGCCTATAATAGTTGAGCGGATATGGCCTACATGCATCGGCTTGGCAACATTCGGAGCCGAAAAATCTATCACGATAGTCTTCGGTTCTGCCACCACGGATACACCAAGTCGTTCGTCCGTCAGCATTTTTGCCGCGCATTCAGCAAAATAGGCAGGCTTGACTCGGAAATTAATGAAACCGGGGCCCGCAATTTCAAGCGTTGCAATTTCAGAATCACCGAAGTTTTCAATTACCTGAGTAGCAAGCGCACGCGGATTCATTTTTGCCTGCTTTGCCAGCATCATGGCGGCATTGCTCTGATAATCGCCAAATCGTAAATCCTGCGAGGGAGTCACGGCAGCTTTGAATTCTGACGGAAGTGCCTCGCCCAGTATGGCGCGAAGAGTTCCGGTCAACTGCTCCGAAAGTAGAGTGGGTATTGTCATGTCCGGCGCAGATTCTACACGTTTTTTCTTCATTTGTCAATGTTTTCCAACTGTTGTGGAGCAGGGTAATTACTGTTCCATGTGGAACAATTTTGTTGGCAAAAATTCTTGTAATTTCACCCATCTTATGCTATATACATAATCAGCTGCCGTGCTCGTGACGCGTGGTCTTACAGGCCCGGACCGTTATAGAACTATAAGGGGCATTAAGCTTATATGGGTACTATGTTCCGTCCAATGGATACCTCAGACGACCCAGGCTCCGCACCCACCTGATTACAGGGAACGTGGCTCTTTCACCACTGACGGTACGGCGGTCAGCTTTTCCTTATCAACCCTGATTTTCAAATTGAAAATCAGGGTTTTTATAGGCCGTAAATAGTGCGGTGTAATGCCACCAAATGTGAGTTTAACATAATCTACACACTTTTAGTGATTAAGAAAAATTAACGAAAAAAGTGCTGAAATTTGCAAAGAATTCTTGCAATCGGAGATTAAAACAGCTATAATCCTTGCAGCGCGATGAAGTACTACTACCTGGATTCAGAGAAGAAGGTGCAGGGGCCTGTGTCAGTAGCAGAACTGATAGTCCTGCGAGATGGCGGACAAATCAGCAATGAGACTAAGGCCGCCGCCCCCGGAGATTCAGGTTGGAAGAGTTTATCAGAAGTTTTGAATCAGGTTTCACCCGATTGTTCCACGTGGAACAATAATGAGTGTCCACACTTGCGTTGCCGTGAATGTATCCACGCCGGCGCATCAGATAGTAAATGCTCTGTCTGTGGAGGTGCTGCACCAGAGAAGGGCAGGGGGTTGTGGTCTGCTTTCATTGATTGTATCAGAAAGTCATTCGATTATAAAGGAAGAGCCACCAGGACTGAATTCTGGGGATTCAGTTTATTCTGTTATCTTTTTTCTTTTGTATTTGAATACGTGCCGGCATACTTCCTGATTCCTGATGCCACAAGCTCATTGTTTCAAACGCAAATTGAGCAAGCGGAAGAAGCAAATGAATTTGTAAGACTTTCACATGCTATAGATGCATATTGTTCGGAACCGATGGTTATTCTGGCTACCGGATTTTATTGGCTTTATGTTATTCTGATGACCTTTCCTTTTCTTGCGGTTTCAGTACGCCGCTTGCATGATGTTGGAAGAAGTGCCGCAGCAGTCGTTTGCGCTTGTGTTTCACATTTACTATTTCTTCTGAGTATTGTGTGGCTTATTGCATCCGCTTTCTTCACTTTTGAGTTTACTGGCAATGCTTCAGGAGTTCCTGATCAATTCCTGTTTGCGCTTCTGTGTTTCATGGGTTCTTTCCTGGTTTTGTCTCTCGTCAGCCTTTATTTGTTTATCATGATGCTTCTTCCAAGTCAGCGTGGTGCAAATAAATATGGTCCGGCGGGAATCTGATTTAATCATTCTGATGTTCCACATAGAACAAAATTCATGACTTCATATGCCAAACATGTTCCATGTGGAACAAAACCTGTTTTTATTCTTGGTCCGACCGGCAGTGGAAAGAGTGCTGTGGCTGTTGAATTGGCTGAATTGCTCGGAAATACAGAAATTATCAGCACTGATGCTTACCAGGTCTATAAGCGCATGCCGATCATCACAGCGGCTCCTTCTGCAGAGGAACAGAGCAGGGTGAAGCATCATCTGGTAGGCTTCATGGAGCCTACAGAGAACAATGATGCAGCTGAGCACGCACGCAGAGCAGGGCAGATTTTAACTGTATTACAAAACGGTGGCATGCTACCTCTACACACAGGAGGCTCAGGGCTTTACGTTAAGTTCATCACTCACGGAATTTCCCCTGCGCCGCCTTCGGATGGAACTCTTCGCGAGGAGCTGAACGCCCTCAGTCTGGAGGAAGTGGTGCGCCGCTTACAGGAAGCAGACCCTGAAGGGGCAGCCGCCACCGATTTGCACAACCAGCGCTACGTGGTGCGTAATCTGGAAATCGTGCTTCTTGGCGGGAAGCCGCTTTCATACTGGCGCAACAACTGGCAGGAGCCGGCAGGACCCGGTTTCTGCATAGTTCGTGATACTGCTGAACTGGACGCCCGCATTGCGCGGCGCGCAGAACAGATGCTGAAGGATGGCGCTATCGAGGAAGTTGCCGCTCTGGAGGGCCTGACGCTCTCTGCAACGGCCTCAAAAACGCTGGGGCTATCGCAGGTGCAGGATTACCTGAAAGGCCGCCTGACGCGCTCTGAACTCGTTTCTGCGATAAGTCTGGCTACGCGGCAGTATGCGAAACGCCAGCGCACCTGGTTGCGCCGCGAGAAATGGCTCACACCCATCGAGGTCAGGGCAGGGGAGAGTCCGGTGCGGGTAGCGGAGCGGATTGCCGCTTTACTCCACTGAGGAGCCGCCTTCAAAAAGGCCCTCGTGTTCGCTGAAGTTCACTTTGGCGGCCAGCTCGCGCACGCTGCGCTCGCACAGGGGGCCGTCATATGCCTTCGAGGTGACGCAGGGCACGCATTCACGCAGTGAGGGGTTGTTGAGTAGGGCAGGGAGGTTGACGGTGGAGTTCTGGGCATCCCACATACCGGTGAGGCAGCCCACCACGAGAATCTCGGCAAAGGAGTCGCAGCGATTGATGAGGTAGGTGATGCATTCCGGAGAGTAAAACTCGGTCAGGTTCATCTCATCCAGTTCCAGCGCCTGCATCAACTCCATTTTGAGATTGTCCAGGTTGTAATCCTTCGGCGCAGTCATTTCCACCTTCACATTCCAGTAGGCGGCATCGGCGCGGTGCAGCAGGCACTCCCAGAATCGTCCCTTGCGCTTGCTGCTGACACCGATGATGCGGCTGAATGCGCCATCCATATAACAATTGGAGCCCACCCACGAATCACGTTTCTGCAGCACATCAAGCCCTGGCGTGCCCAGCTGCCACGGGGCCGTAATCAGCTCCGGGTACGTGGTCTTGCCATTTCGGATGAGTATGAGGGGGAAACGCATGTGGTGCGGTATTCTGCACGAAACGTTGAGCTAAGTCAACGATAATATGCGGATGTTATGTCAGTAATCACTCGTGTGACAAAGATTATGCCAGAAATAGATATATCTGCAATATTTTGGAAGAAGCCCCCATCAGCTCGGTTAATTGGAATTTATCGGGTGCGGAACTTTGTCGGAGCACGGGACTTCAGTCCCTATTATTGATGCGGCAGTTAAAGATTGTTGTGTTATGCTCATTGGTGGGGTGACA
>CAZTAX010000108.1:0-6425 GCA_964611765.1 uncultured Akkermansia sp.
TTGCTACCCTAAATTTCGTTAACTTGATGGGCCTTTCGGCGGGGCGCACCTCAAAATGACCGAACATTACAAGGTTTCATCGCGCCCCAAGGGGCCCGGTCCGCGCCCGACCGGGACGCTGGGTGGAAACTTGGTGTTCATATTTTACAGAAAGAAGTATACACCAGCGCCACAAGTTTTACTCACACAATTTCAGCAAATGATAGAGGTGCTCAATACTCAAAAAGAAAACTAGCACAGCAAAATAAAAATCTCACCAAGCAGCGCGACATGCTGTTACCCCGTCTGATGAGCGGCAAGCTGGAAGTATAACCCCAAGGAGACGCAGAAATGGCAAAAGACAAGATACAGATACGCAATGGAACGGCAGACTTCCTGGTGTTTACCCGCGACGCGAAAGCGGAAGGGGTAGAGGTGCGCGTGCAGGATCATGAAGTATGGCTGACCCAGAAAGCCATAGGTCAGCTGTTTGATGTAGACAGAAGTGAGGTGACCAAGCATCTGCAAAATATTTATGCAGAGGGTGAAGTAGATGAAAGATCAACATGTGCAAATTTTGCACATGTTGCAGACAATGGCAAGACGTATCAATACAAGTTCTACGCATTGAAGGCAATTATCGCCGTGGGGTACCGAATCAACTCCGCCCGCGCCACGGAGTTCAGAACATGGGCGACCAAGGTGCTGGAGACCTTTACAAAACAGGGCTATGTACTGGATAAGAACCGACTGATTAACGGGCAAATCTTCGATGATGATTATTTTGAACACCTTATCTCCGAGATTCCGGAAATCCGGGCGAGTGAGCGTAGGTTCTATCAGAAAATTACGGACATATACGCCACGAGCGTAGACTACAGCCTAGACAGTCAGATTACGCGGGACTTCTTTGCAAGCGTACAGAACAAGATGCATTATGCCGTGCACCATCATACAGAGGCTGAGGTCATCATGAACCGTGCGGATTGCCAGAAGCAGCACATGGGACTGACTACGTGGAAAAACGCACCGGAAGGCAAGATTGTGAAGGCAGATGTTTCCGTGGCAAAGAATTACCTCACCCATGAGGAAATATCGGAGCTGAACGAAATTGTCACCATGTATCTGGATTATGCCACACGCCAGGCGCGGCGGCGTATTCCCATGACCATGGCGGATTGGGCAAGCAAGCTGGATGCATTCCTGCGGTTTAACGACGCCGACATTCTGACACACAAGCTCACAGAGGAGAAGGAACAGCTGCTTGTTGTTGACTGGTACAAGGACGAGCAGCCAAAGTCGCGAGTTAAATCAGCGATGGAGTACACTCTCAATGAGTTCCTTCCTGAAAGCTACGACAAGGAAGCATTCGATGCGAAAATCAATCTTTTGCTCAATCACTTCATTGACATGGCCATTCAAGGCTATGGCTGGGTAGCAGCGTAACGGTCTCCCCAAACTCTTACAGACACTCGCCGTTTCCATAGATTCGGCGAGTTTTTCTTTCTCAGTCACACATATGTCGTCAGTGGGCAATTCAATCAAGCCGCAGCCCACAGGTCTTTTTCCCTGCAAGTTTTCTTGAACTCCCTAATCAGCTTATACACCATTTGGCACCCTCAGCCAGATTCGGTTAATTATATTGGGAAGAGAAGTAATAAAACTTGATTTTTGAGGAAAAATGTGGCAGTATCAGCACGCAGCACGCGTGGGTGCCGGCAACAAAACGAAATCGCAACCCCTCAGAGGAGCCATGATTCGCATATACACGCAGACGGAGAATGGGATTTCCCGCACGGTGGGCCTGGAAGAGCAGGAGAACCGCCGCGGGGATGTGTTCTGGATTGACCTCTTAACTCCGAATGCAGATGAACTAAGGTATGCGGAATCGCTTTGCAGCATCGAGATGCCCACGAAGGATGAGATGCGCGAAATTGAGGCTACCTCGCGACTGTACTGCGAGGACGGCGGCCGCTTCATGACCACCACGGTGCTCTCCCGCGTGGAGACGGATGAACCCATCATCTCGGAAATCACTTTCATTCTGAAGAGCAAGCTGCTCATCACCATCCGCCACACGGATTCGTACTCCTTCCGCATGTTCTCGCAGCAGCTGCTGCGCATGAGCCAGACGAACCGAGACCTGGTGTTCATCGGTCTGCTGGAAACGCTGGTGGACCGCCAGGCCGACGTTCTGGAGCGCTTCGGTGCCGACCTCGATTCGCTTTCCAAGAAAGTGTTCGGCACACACCATACCCGCCGCAAGCAGAAGAAGGAAGACCCGGATACCGATGACCTGCGCGACGCCCTGGAAGAACTGGGGCGGGTGGGTGACCTCATTACCCGCCAGCGAGACGCCCTGGTGAACCTGCTGCGTCTCATTACCTATGCCGGCAATGAGGAGGGGTGCCTGGGTGAGGATAACCTTTACATGCCGCTGCGCTCCGTCTCCCGAGACGTGAACTCTCTTTCCGAATACGCCGCTTTCCTTTCCAACAAGATCAACTTCATGCTTGATGCTGTGCTGGGGCTCATCAACATTGAACAGAATGATATCTTCAAGGTGTTCACCATCATGAGTGTGGTGTTTCTTCCGCCCACACTCATTGCGAGCATGTTCGGCATGAATTTCAAGTACATCCCCTTCCTGCAGACGGACTGGGGGGTGTGGGTATCGCTGGTGCTCATGGTGCTTTCCGGCGTGCTGCCGCTCGTCATTTTCAAAATCAAACGCTATATCTGACTATGATTCCCATCCGTAAGGTAGTTACCCCTGACCAGGAGATTTTCAAAGCTGACATCCTCATTGAAGCTCTGCCGTACCTGCAGGCATACCGAGACCAGACTGTCCTCATCAAGTTCGGCGGTTCTGCCATGGATAATCCTGACCTGGTGAAGTCGCTCATGCGTGATATCGTGGTGATGGAGACCATGGGGCTGAACCCGGTGGTGGTGCATGGCGGCGGCAAGGCTATTTCCAAGGCTATGGCCGATGCCGGCCTGGAAGCCCGCTTCGTGAACGGCCTGCGCGTGACCACGCCCGAGGCCATCGACATCGTGGAGCGCACGCTCAGCGGCACGATCAACCCCGGCCTGGTGGAGATGATGCGCGGCCACGGCGGCAAGGCTGTGGGCATTCCCGGCACCAACGTGTTTGTGGGCGAGAAAATCATGGAGAAGGACGCCGAGGGCAACCCGGTGGATATCGGCATGGTGGGCAACGTCATCGGCTGCCAGCTCTCCCGCGTGAAAGAGGCTCTTTCTCTGCAGCTCACCCCGGTGATTTCTCCGCTGGCCCGCGAGCTGGGCACCAACCATTCCCTGAACGTGAACGCCGACCTGGCAGCCGCCGCGCTGGCCCGTGAGCTGAAGCCTGTGAAGTTGGTGTACATTTCCGACGTGCCGGGGCTGATGAACGACCCGGGCAACCCGGGCACCATCATCCAGAGCATCAACCGCAAGGAAGCTTTCGAACTCATCGAGAAGGGCGTTATCTCCGGCGGCATGATTCCCAAGGTGAAGAGCGCAGTGGATGCGCTGAACGCCGGTGTGCGCAAGGTGCACTTCATTGATGGCCGACTGCGCCACACCCTTCTGCTGGAAATCTTCACGCCCGAAGGCATCGGTACCGAGATTGTCCGCGAACAACGCTGAATAACCACCACCGTGAAAACGCCCGCTTCCATCGGCATACTGGCCCCCACGCGCTCAGCTCCCTGTCTGCTTGCTCTGCAGCAGCTCATGGATGCCTGCTCAGCTGCCGGCCTGAATGCTTACGAAATGGGCAAGAACACAGTGAATGACCCGGTGCTGGGCCACCCGGAGCTGATTCTCTGCCTGGGGGGCGATGGCACCATGCTCTCCGTGGCCCTGGCCGCCAGCAGCACCGGCACCATCATCGGTGGTATCAACATGGGGCATCTCGGCTTCCTCAGTGCCTGCGGCCGCGATGAACTGGAATTGCTGGTCCGCGCCCTGGCTGAGGGAACCTACGAGGTGGATGAACGCGCCATGCTCGAAGTCCGCAAGTTTGATGCTGCGGGCGAGGAGTCGAACCGCCGTTTCTATTCGCTGAACGAGCTTTCCCTCACGCGTGCCAAGACCGGCAAGATGATTGACGTGGATGTGGAGCTGGATGGCAAGCTGCTCAACCGCTACCATGCGGACGGCATCCTGGTGGCCACGCCCACCGGCTCCACGGCCTATTCCATGTCGGCAGGCGGCCCGCTGATGTGGCCCACCGCCGGGGTGACCTGCCTGACCCCCATCTGCCCGCACAGTCTCACGAGCCGTCCGATTGTGCTGCCCGATTCCGTGGAAATCACCCTGCGCCCGCGCGAACGCCGAGGCCGAGCCGAGGAATCGCTCATCTTCTCGCTTGATGGCCGGAATATCTACCCCATCACGCTCAATGAGACCCTTCGTGTGCGCAAAGCTCCGAACCCGCTCCGCCTGCTGAACCTGCCCGGCAGCGACTACGCGGCTCGTCTCCGCGCCAAATTGCGCTGGTGACGTTTCCATCACACTTCGGTTGGATCTTATCTGCTACCAGGGGGTGCAGCCGTTTCGCGCCTTCGTGACTTTTTAGAGAGACTTTGCCCCCTTGCGGTTTTAAGTTCGTGAATTTATTCCAACGCGTGACAGGCAAAAAAAAAGCATCAGCGCTCGCGGCGGGGGTGGAGGAGCATGATGAGCTGCAAAATCCAGCCGTATGGCGGGAACAGGAACATGAGCCCGAAGATGAGCAGCTTGGGGTAGAGGGCGAAGCCGATATCGTTCAGTCGTCTCCAGATGGCTCCCAGAAAGAAAGAAATGAGCAGCAGGTGTACCAGAGCAGAACCTGCTATACTCCCGGCTATTCCGGCATTCCCGATCTCGGTGCCGAAAACCAGATACCCTATGCCGCCGCCTGCAAGGGTGAACCAGACTTTCGGCAGCAGATAGACCCAGAGCCAGTATACAAGGAAATCGCGGCGGCTGAGACAGCCGTGGAAATTGTAGAGTCTGGCAAGGGGATTTTTCATCAGACAATCAGCATGCAGTCACCGTAAGAGAAGAAGCGGTAGCGTTGCTCCACAGCCTGGCGATAGGCTTCCATGACGAGTTCCTTGCCGGCAAAGGCGCACACCAGCATGATGAGGGTGCTCTGCGGGAGGTGGAAGTTGGTGAGCAGGGCCCCGGTGGTCTTGAACTCGTAACCGGGGTAGATAAAGATATCCGTATCGCCGCTGGTGGCGGGCAGTGGGGTGCCGTGGCGCGTAGCCAGAGTTTCCAGCACTCGCACGCTGGTGGTGCCCACGGCTACCACGCGCTTTGCCGCCGCAATGGCATCAGCAGTTTCCTGCGGCATCACGAAGCTTTCGCGGTGCATGTGGTGGTCGGCCACATTCTCCACCTTCACCGGGCGGAAGGTGCCCACGCCCACATGCAGGGTCACGAAGCTGTGCGGCAGGGCATTCAGAATCTCCGGGGTGAAGTGCAGCCCGGCCGTGGGGGCGGCAATTGCGCCCTCATGCTCGGCGTAGATGGTCTGGTAGCGTTCCTTATCCGCAGGTTCGCTTTCGCGGTTCATGTAGTGCGGCAGAGCCAGTCTCCCATACACTTCCGGGTCCACAAACTTATCCCAGCGGATGTAGCGGTACCCCTCATCATCGATGCTTTCAACAGTACCCGTGGCATCGCCGACCTGCACGGTGCGGCCCACCTTCATCTTCTTGCCGGGGCGCACCAGGCATTTCCAGACGAGTTCCTGGGCCAGTCCGGCGCGGACGAGTTCGATACCACCGTCATTGCTGAAGTAGCGGGCGGGCACCACCTTGGTGTTGTTGAGCACAAAGTGGTCACCGGGCTGCACATATTCCAGAATATCGTGGAAATGGCGGTGCTCGATGAGCCCGGTATCGCGGTGCACGACCAGCATGCGGCTCGCTGCGCGATCCGGCAGCGGGCGGTCGGCAATCAGCTCTTCGGGCAGGTGGTAATCGAAGTCGATGGTACGCATGAGCGGCCAGTCAGGAATCAGCAGGGGAAGATTTCGATGCGGCGCAGCACTTCATCGCGGCCGAGGGTCTGCATGACCACATCGATGCCGGGGCCGGCGTGGCAGCCGGTCAACGCCATGCGCAGCGGGAACATCATGGCTCCCACCTTCACACCATTGGCCTTGGCCAGCGGCTTCACAATCTGGAAGGCGGCCTCGCCGCTCCATTCCTCGATGCCCTTGGCGGCCTCCACAAAGAGGTTCAGCATCTCGCGGGCGTTGTCCTGAAGCTTGGCCATGGATTCAGCCTCGTATTCGAGCGTCTGCACCCACTTCACCCAGGCGGGAGCCTCGCTGAGCAACTGTACCTTAGTCTGCACAGCCGGCAGCAGCTCGCGCAGCTGGGCGGTGTCCTCCAACCCGGCCTTGGTGCAGAAGGGCATGGAGAGTTCCACGAACTTCTCAG
>CAZTAX010000109.1:0-6128 GCA_964611765.1 uncultured Akkermansia sp.
ACTTCGTAATTCGTAACTCGTACTTCGTAATTCAAATTCCAATTTATCGAGCTGAGGGGGGCTTCTTCCAAAATGGCGCTGGTATTTCTGCTGCTTACAAAATCTTCGTGCCACGTGTGGCAGGTGGTGGCTTTTTGTATTCACGCCTTGACACGGCGCACATTGTGGAGTACCGTGTGGGTGTGGCGAGGTTGTCGTAGTCCGGATGTGAACCTGTGCAGTAGAGTCGATGTCCTTATTTCAACTGGTAACAGATTACAAGCCCTCGGGCGACCAGGAGCAGGCGATTGCCAAGCTCCTCAAATCGTTGCGGGCGGGAAACCGCCACCAGTGCCTGCTGGGGGTGACCGGCTCGGGCAAGACTTTTACCATGGCGAACCTCATAGCGGCGCAGGACAGGCCGGTGCTGGTGCTCAGCCACAACAAGACCCTGGCCGCGCAGCTATACTCCGAGCTGAAAGCCTTTTTCCCGCACAATGCGGTGGAGTATTTCGTCTCCTACTTCGATTACTACCAGCCGGAGGCCTACATTGCCAGCACAGATACCTACATTGAGAAAGACAGCGCCATCAATGAGGAAATCGACCGCCTGTGTCTGAATGCCATGCGCTCGCTCCTCCTGCGGCGGGATGTGATTGTGGTGGCTTCAGTCTCCTGCATCTATGGTCTGGGGGCGCCGGAGGATTACCGGAACCTGACGCTTTCCCTGCATGTGGGGCAGGAGATGGACCGCGATGCCATGCTGGCCTGCCTGGCGGAGTTGCTGTTTGAGCGCAATGATTACGATTTTCAGCGTGGGCGTTTCCGGGTGCGCGGCGATGTGGTGGAGGTCTACCCCGCGCAGAGCGATGGCGAGGCCATCCGCGTGGAGTTCTTCGGCGATGAGATTGATGCCATTTCGCTCATCGATGCCGGCACCGGGCGCGTGCGCGAGCGGCTGCAGAGCTATCTCTTCTTCCCGGTGAAGCAGTATGTTTCCGCGCCGGAGAAGCGCCTGCCGGCCATCCAGTCCATCCGCAGGGAACTGGCGGAGCGCGTGGAGTGGTTCGAGAAGCAGAACAAGCTCATCGAGGCGCAGCGCCTCAAGATGCGCACCGATTACGACCTGGAGCTCATCAACGAAATCGGCTTCTGCAAAGGAATCGAGAACTACTCCCGCCATCTGGCCGGTCGCGCCCCGGGCAGCACCCCTTCCACCCTGCAGGACTACTTCCCGGCAGACCACCTCACCATCATCGATGAATCGCACGCCACTGTGCCGCAGATAGGCGGCATGTACGAGGGCGACCGCTCCCGGAAGCAGGTGCTCATCGACCACGGGTTCCGTCTCCCCTCGGCGCTGGATAACCGCCCGCTGCGCTTTGACGAGTTCATGAACCGCCAGGCCCAGCTGGTCTATGTTTCCGCCACGCCGGGGCCCTTTGAGTATGTGAATTGCGTCTCCGGCAACAAGAGCTACATCCCCGTGCTCAAAGCAAAGCGCGGCAACACCCACGCCCGCAGCCGCGAGGCCAGCCAGGCCATCACCCACGCGCCGGAGGGCTTCCGCGGTGTGTTCTTCCACCACTTGTCGGAGCTGCGCGTGCCGCCGCATTCCAGCGCCGCCCCGGTGGAGAGTTTCAACCCCGCTGGGCTGGCTCAGCCGCTCATCGTGGAGCAGCTCATCCGCCCCACCGGCCTGCTGGAGCCGAAAATCACCCTCCTGCCGCTGGAGGGGCAGATTGACAAGACTATCGAGCTCTGCCGGCAGCGCGTTGCAGTGCGCGAGCGCGTGCTGGTGACCACCCTCACCAAGCGCACCGCCGAGGATCTGACGGATTACCTCCGCAAGGTCGGCCTGGAGGTGGAATATATCCACGCAGATGTAGATGCCATTGAGCGCGTGGAGATTCTGCGCAAGCTCCGCGCCGGCAAGGTGGATATCCTGGTGGGTATCAACCTGCTGCGCGAGGGTCTCGACCTCCCGGAAGTCTCCCTCGTCTGCATTCTGGATGCAGATAAGGAAGGATTCCTGCGCAACGAAACCAGCCTGGTGCAGACCGCCGGCCGCGCCGCCCGCCATGTGCATGGCGAGTGCGTGCTCTTCTGCGATGTCGTGACCGATTCCATCCGCCGCCTGGTGGAGGAAAGCGACCGCCGCCGCGCCATCCAGCATGCCTACAACGAAGCGCACAGCATCACCCCGCACAGCGTCAGCCGCGGCGACCAGAGCACCCTCCGCCTCTACACCCCCGATGCGGAACTGGAGGATGACGATGACTTCGGCACCCTCATGGCCGGGGAAGGGGATGACGATGCCCCGGATGTGCCCGCCACCATCACACGCCTCGAGAAGGAAATGCGCGATGCCGCCGCCCGCCTCGATTTCGAAGTCGCCGCCGTGCTCCGCGATAAGATAAACCTTTTGAAAAATAACAAGCGCTGAAGCGCAAAAAGCCTCGGTAAGCCTGATTTCCCGGGTGAACGAAGACGGACTGAGCAGCACGCTGGGAGTGCTCTATGTTATGTGTTAAGCGCCCCGAAAGTGATACGTCTTTAGAATACGTATGGATTTATTCGCGAGTTTTCTACAAACACCCTAAGTGTGAGTTTGTCGAGCAGATTCGAAGCACGGGACTTTAGTCCCGAAATAGCCCGGTACTGTGGAGTCTACGGGACTGAAGTCCCGTGCTCCGACAATGGATTTCCCCGACAAACATCAATTTGGCTTGAACCTTAAACCGAGATTGAGATTTCTGTTCGCAACTTTACATCCTGTTCCCTAACTAATCACGACATATAATAGTTTTATACTTGCATACGTATTCTAAAACCGTTACACTGGCTCTGCATGGTGATGTTACCTCTCCTTGTCCTTAGATGGGGCGGCCGTGCGTTATTCTAACCTAAATCAATTCTAATTATGCGTAAAAGTAAATTTATTCTGGCAGTTCTGGCTGCTTGTGCTTTAAACCATACTGCAAATGCTGACACAACCCCCACCTATAATCCTACAATTGATTCTACAACAGGCGATCTGACTGTAGTGTTTGAAGGGGACTATAGTGGTTTCAGCATGTATCCTGGTGTAGATACCGGTAAGTGGCTGGTGAAAGGGTCCGTATATGATAATCTTCTGGGATATGCTGGTGGTGCAAAAGTCAAGACCACTGTGGAAGGCAGCACCAACGTTACGGTGCAAGGTCAGGATACCAAAATCGGTACACTCATTGGTCAGGGCTTGCAGAGCAGTGTTGTTAAAGGTGGTTCCAGTATCCTCGTAAAGGAAGGTTCCATAGGTACAATTGTTGGCGGTATCATAAACATGGGCAAGGCAAACAGTATCAACTTCGATAACATCGGAACCGGTGGCAACGTCACTTCTGGTAGCACCTCCGAATATTGGTTCCCGTACAAGAACGATAATGACATTACCATCACAATAGAAGGTGGTAGTGTGGGCCAGATTTTCGGTGGTCACAATACGTTGAACAGCACTGCCATCAAGGCTGAGGTGAAATATTTCGAGGACAACAATCCGGGCAAGACATGGCAGGAAGCGGTGAAATCTGCTCCGTGGGCTGTAGGCGGCGATATCAACATTTCCATTAGCGGTGGTACGATTGGTGGGGTGTATGAGAATGGTGTTTTGCAGGATGCCATTCGTGGTGCCGGTGGTTCCCGCAGTGCAGTTGATGGCTCAGTCAACATTGAAATCAGCGGTGGTACCATTACTGGTGACATTTATGCCGGTGCCCGCAACGTGGGTGGCTACGTAGGTGGGACGGCGGTCAAAATCACCGGTGGCACCATCAACGGCGATGTGTATGCCGGTGGTTCATATGATGCTGCAGATGGCTATCAATCCACTGTGAAAGGCTCTACCCAAATAGAGCTTTCCGGTGGCTGCATCGATGGTAACGTCTATGCTGGCGGCATGAATGATTTTGTTCAGGGAGGCACCGAGATTACCATGCTGGGAGATACTGTTGAGGTAACTGGCACTATCAACGGTGGCTGTGATAATTCCGGTTCTGATACTCAGCTGGGTTCCGTGAGTGGAACCAAAGTCATCAACATGGGAGATGACTCCGTTGGTTACAAAGGTACGGTGAGACTGGCTGATTTTACGCAAGTAAATGCAGTTAATGGCGAGGCTGCCATTGAATCTCTTACGCTCGCCGCAGAAGGCACTTCTGTGAATGTGGCTGAGGCTGGTTCCATCACGACGACAGCCGGTGTGCTTACGAATTTGAACAAGCTGAATGTGGCCGGCACGCTGAACATCGACATGAATGGCGCGGATGCCACGCAGAGCGCAGTGAGCGGCAAGGTTCTGACGCTGGGTGACAATGCGGTCATCAATGTGCAGCTTGATGGAGCAGAAGCCGCCGAGTCCATTGCGCTGTTTGGCTTTGATGATACTCCGGAGGATGCCGATGACCTTATCATCACGTTGAATGGCAAGTTGGTGGATGCAGCTCTGTGGAGTTTCGATGGCGGAAATCTGGTGATTCAGGAGGCTTCGACCACCACGCTGAACCTGAGCCGCAACCAGAGCAGCTTCTATCAGGCTGCGCAGGCCGCCGCCGCTGCCAACCCGGACAATCAGGTGCTGGTTGACCTGGCTACCGCCCGTGACGAGGCTGCCGTGAAGGCCGCTATTGATGCCATGAGCGGCCACGAGTACGCCACCGCTATGAGCAGCCAGATTGAAGGCAACCTGGGCCACCTGCGTCGTCTGCATGGCGCCATGGGCAAGGGTACTGCTTTGGGGAGCTATGTCGTAATTCCAGGCAGCAAGGGCAGCGTGGATGAAAAAGGCAATGAGGTGCTGGCTGCCACCCCGGCCGTGACCGATAGCCGCAACTGGCGCGTGGGCGTTTCAGCTTTCCACGAAGAGACCAGTATCGACAGCGATGCCCGCGGCGACGGTTACGACCGCTCGGAGACCGGTGCCATGCTGAACGTGGAGTACCTCATGAACAAGGAGCTCACCCTGGGTGGTGCACTTTCCTACGGCCGCACGAACCTGCGCACAAATGGCGCAGCCCGCCGCCACGAGGACAATACGCGCTTCGACGTGTATGCCCTGTATGGCCAGAAGCGTTGGAGCTTTGCCACCTCGCTGGGCCTGGGCATGCACGAGCATGAGCTGCTCGGTGGCGATGTGGACGGCTACTCCATCAACTTCCTGCAGGATGCCGCCTACACGGTGCTGAGCCGCGAGAAGGACAACGTGCAGGTGTTCGGCACCATCGAATCCTCCTGGAACGAGATTGACAGCTTCTCTGATGGCACAGTGAGAGGCGGCAGCCAGGATGCCTGGGCCACGGATGTGACCGCCGGTGTGCGTTATAATCGCGCCCTGCGTGCATTCGGCAATGCACCTGCCGGTGTGTTCACCGCCCAGACCGGTGTGACCGCCAGCATCGGTGATATCAAGAGCGGCGTGGATATGAGCCTGGATGGCTACGGCTACCGCCAGGAGAGCGCCACGCGCAACCGCTGGGGCTGGAACCTGGGCGCCGGTGTGGATGTGCCGGTGCGCACCAATGTGTCCATCTACGGCACGGCCGAGGCAGTGCTGCGCGGTGATTCCAGCAGCGTGGACGGCCAGGTAGGCGTGAAGGTTTCCTTCTGATAAATCAGGTTAGAGAAACAGAACAGATAAGGCGGCACTCCGGGTAATCACGGGGTGCCGCTTTTGTACCGCTGCGGGTGCTGCGGAAGAAATGCATCCGCCGTGCGCATCAGACTGGCCAGAATCTCCTCGTGGGCAGCAAGATCGGCTTGTTCTTGTGCAGCCTGAAGTCCCGGGCTCATAACGATACTCAAAACTAAAAACATTGATTTATCAATGTCTAAACAAGATTTAATAGATAAAAATAGCGCATTTCGACGTTAGGTGATCTTTGTGATGTATATTTTCATAAGAAGTACGAATATCAATCTTTTGATGGCGTTTTCGTTAGGCGTTCCGGGACTTTAGGGTGCAGTGAGTTTCATGGGCGGCTGATGGGTCGGACTTCTCGCATTGTAGCATAATGCACTGGCCGGTCATGCCCGATAAATTGGAATTTGAAT
This sequence comes from uncultured Akkermansia sp., assembly GCA_964611765.1. Lineage (GTDB taxonomy): Bacteria > Verrucomicrobiota > Verrucomicrobiia > Verrucomicrobiales > Akkermansiaceae > Akkermansia. The sequence goes on from CAZTAX010000109.1 coordinate 6,067, forward strand.
TACGAATTACGAGTTACGAAGTACGAACCGAGTACGAAGTAAAAAGTTCCGCGGGCATTCGC
>CAZTAX010000110.1:0-6062 GCA_964611765.1 uncultured Akkermansia sp.
GTACATCGCATAAGAAATGCGATATACTGGCCGCAACGGCACATGGTGGGGGTATCATCGTTCCATCGCGCGAGGAACTGAGCACTGCTCATCGGGAACCGTTATAACACTGTATAACCAATAGAATCATAATGAAAAAGACACTTATTACCTTAATGGCCCTGAGCAGCGTTGCCATGGCTGAAATCCTGACCTTTTCATCAGACGCTACAAATACCAGCGGACAGAACAATACCGGTTACGTTGTGACAGATGGCAAGGCCGAACTTACGAGCGGCAACATCAAAATAAAATGGACAGAGACCAACGAGAGCCTGACTTCGTGGACCATGTCATTTGATTTACTGGATTCTGCGCTTATAAGCAAATCCCCCGATTCAAGCAGTTCATCAGCTTATAGTGGTTCTGTATCGGTTCTTTTTGGTACCGAGATTAGTGGTGGTGGCGCTGGTTTCCTGTTGGCAATAACGAACACAGGTGCATTGACCTTGTTCACTCATAAGAGTGATACTACTTTCGAGACGTGGACAACTGCTGATGGCTGGATTTCTGCCGGTGAGAAGACTTCCATCGTCATGAGCTATATTGCAAATGAGGCAGATGAGTATTATGGCTTCTACAACAAAGGTGAAGCTGCCGGTACTATTGTGGGTGGTACTTTCACCTTAACATCCGGTGATAAAACGGCTTCTTTTGACATCACACATGATATGTCCCATGCCACATTGGTCAACAACAACGGTAGTTTGTGGACGAATGGTGGAGCTGAAAAGCTCTACAACATTTCCGTGGGTTCACTGGCTAATAACATCATCCCCGAGCCTGCCACGGCCACGCTGAGCCTGCTGGCGCTGGCCGGGTTGGCTGTGCGCCGCCGTAGGAAGTAATAGCGGGCGGTAGCAAAATGATTTCCGGCGCAGTCCTCCGCAGGGGGGCTGCGCTGATTTTTTTTGCTTTTATCATTGAAAACGGGTGGCTGCACTGGTAGAATGAGGGGGTACAAGTTTTTATCTGACAAAGTTATGAAATTACGGGCATTGGCAATGAGTGTTCTGCTGGCAGCGGGGCAGCTGGTGAGCGCGGCGGAGAAGCCGAATATCCTCCTGGTGCTGGTGGATGATATGGGCTGGGGCGATTTGAATATTAATGTGCCGGCGACCTGCGCGGATGGCACGGTGCGCCCGCCGGCTATCAGCACGCCGAGCCTGGCGAAGATGGCGCAGCAAGGGGTGCAGCTGCGGCGGCACTATACGGCGGCCCCGGTTTGTGCGCCGGCGCGCGCCTCGCTTTTCGGCGGCACGCACCAGGGCCACAGCGAAGTGATACGCAACAACAGCTTTGATGCTGCCCTGGAAAACAGCCACACGCTGGCCAGTGTGCTGCGCGAGGCGGGCTATGCCACCGCGCTTATCGGCAAGTGGGGAATCGGCGGCGGCATGGAAAGCGGCGGCACCCCCACCACGGCGGCGGCCTGGCCCACCCTGCGCGGGTTTGATTATTTCTTCGGCTACAATAACCACCTGGCCGGCCACCGCCACTATGCTAAGGAGGAAAGCAATGCCGACCCGGAAACCGGCATGAACGCCATCTGGGACGGTGACAAGCTCATCACCCCGGATCTGGACACCTGCTACAGCACAGATCTTTTCACCGCGCGCGGCAAGAAGTGGATTACCGACCATGTGCAGGCGAACCCAGAGAAACCTTTCTTCCTGGCGCTGACACTGATTGCGCCACATGCGCGCCTGGCGGTTCCGAGTGCGCCCTATCCGCAGGGCGGTGGTCTGAAAGGTGGTGTGCAGTGGCTGGGCAAACCCGGCAAGATGATTAACACCGCCACCGGCGACTGGGATAGCTTCATCTACCCCGAATACCGCAACAATGCTGAGTGGAAGAAGTATGCCGAGAAGCGCTTCGGCGGCGGCGCGCAGGGTGCCATCACCTCTGCCCAGCGCCATGCGACCATGATTACGCGTGTGGACGATGCCATGGGCGACCTGCTGCAGCTGCTGCGTGACTTGAAAATCAGCAAGAATACCTTTGTGGTATTCACCAGCGACAACGGTCCCCACAACGAACCCGGCGCGGTATGGGGCAGCAAGGAGCACCCCGCCCCGGCCCAGAACCCGGCCTTCTTCCGCAGCTACGGGCCGATGGACGGCATTAAGCGTGACCTGTGGGAGGGCGGGCTCCGCGTGCCCTGCCTGGTGTATGCCCCCGGTATCATCAAAAAGAACCACAACAGCGATTTCCCCAGCCAGTTCCACGACTGGATGGCGACCTTTGCCGACCTGGCAGGTATGCCCAAACCCAAGCGCTGCGATGGTGTCTCGCTGCTGCCCACCCTGCAGGGCAATGATGCCGCGCAGAAGGATGGCGTGGTGTATTCCGAATATAATTTCGGCGGTGGAATGGCTCAGTATCAGGACTATGCGGAGAATAAACGCGGCCGCGCCCGCGGCGAGCAGCAGGCTATCGTGTTCCGCGCTGAGGACGGCCGCTACCTGAAGGCTATCCGCACGAATATCAAGAGTGTGAATGATGATTTCGAGGTGTATGATGTGGCCGCCGATAGCCACGAAACCACCAATATTGCCGACCAGCTGCCCGGTATTCAGGATAAGCTGAAGGCCGCCGTGCTGCACACCCGCCGCGCATACGATTACACCCGCGACCCTGCCGCCGGGCGCCGCAATAATGGCTGCGGTGGCTTCCGCCACTATGATATGACCCTGGTGCCCGCCAGCAACCCCGGTGCGACTCAGCCCGGCCTGGCCATGCGCCGCGTGAGCGCCACCTGCCCCTGGGTGCCGGAGTTCGACACGCTGCCCGCCGCTGCGCAAGCCGCTACCGGCACGGTGGCCGACCCCGCCGCCGAGCAGTTGCCCGCCGGCAGCATCACCGAATACAAGGGCTATATCAATGTGCCCAACGACGGCAACCACTGGCACTTCTACCTCACGCTGAGCGAGGTGCCCGGCACCAAGGCCTATATCAAGCTGCACAACTTCCAGCTGGTAGATGCCGACTTCAACTATACCCCCGGCAGCACGGTGAATGAATCTGCCGCCATTAATACCGATGAAGCTATTGCCGAAAAGACCGGTAAGAAGGGTATTCCGCTGAAGGCCGGTAAGCATGCCATCACCATCACGGTGGTGCAAGGCCCCTCCGCCCCCGGCAGCTTCAAGCTGGAGTGGAACCGCGGGCCTCAGGGTGGCCAGCAGACCCCGGTGCAGCCCGTCCCCGCAGGTGCATACAGTCACTGAGCCTGACTTCTGAGGGCTTTTTGGGTGCGGGAGCCTGAGCTCTCAGGGCTGCAAAAAAAGGCAGGAAACGCTGCGCGTTTCCTGCCGGAAAAATGAAACTGGGAGCAGATCAGTAGCGGATGTTGAGGTCGCGGGGTTCGCGGGGAGCCTCAGGGGTGCGCTCGCAGGGGGGCAGCATGGTGTTCAGCTGGCGGCGCTGGATGGTCTTCTTCATGCCCGCATCATTGTCGCGGGTAATTTTCTGGGCTTCCTTCATGGCTTTCTCGCGGTCCTTTTCAGCGCGGACAACAGCCTTGTTGTAGCGGTCAATACTGGCTTTCTGGCGATCATTGGCAATGCTCCTGAGGGTGTCCTCAGAGAGATCCTTAGTCTGCACAACAGGTGCGGCCTGCACAGCGGCGGCAGCCAGAACGAGGAGAGCGAAGAGGGGAAGAGTTTTCATACGTTAGTTAAATGACTCCTTAAGTATATGGCAGAGGTGCGCTAAGTCAAGCTCATTTTTGAATTTTGGCCACATTTTGCACATGCGCCCGAAAGATTTGCCTGATGAATGGGAATTTACGGGGGCGGACCTTTGCCGGGCTGAGGGGGGCTTTTTCCAAAATCTTTGGGACACGTGTGCAAAATTTCGTCTCTTGTTTCTTTTGCCTTGCATCGTGGTGGATATAACGCTAAAATCAATCCGTGAGCAGGGGGAATGAGCTCGCTGCTGACCCTTTTGTACGATTATGAAGACACTCATTACGAATGCGCATATCATTTCCCCCGGCATTGACCTGCCTGGTGGATCTGTACTTGTGGAAGGCAACAAGATTATTGCTGTGCTGCAGCCCGGCGAAACCGCCGAGGCCGATAAGACGATTGATGCCGGCGGCAACATGCTGATGCCCGGCTTCATCGATATCCACTCCCACGGCGCCGGCGGTTGCGATACCTGCGATTGCAAGGTGGAGAGCATCCGCACGATTGCCGATTGCAAGATGAAGGAAGGCGTGACGACCTGGCTGCCTACCACACTGACCCTGGGCACCAGGACCCTGGCCGATGTGTGCACCGTGGTGAAGGAATATGCCGCAGCCCCCACCGGTTCCAAGACTCCCGGTGTGCACCTGGAAGGGCCTTACATCAACCCGAAGCAGTGCGGCGCCCAGAATCCCGCTTTCGTGCGTCCTGCTGATTATGAGGAAGTGGCTATGCTGAACGATATTTACCCGGTACTCCTCATTTCCCTGGCTCCGGAAATGCCCGGTGCCATTGATTTCATCAACAAGGCCACTGCCGCCGGTATCACATGCTCCGCCGGTCACTCTGCTGCCAGCCATGCAGATTTCAAGAAGGCCAAGGCTGCCGGTCTGAAGCACCTTACCCACTTCTGCAACCAGATGAGCCCGCAGCACCACCGCGAAATCGGCCTGGTGGGCTCCGGCATGCTGGATAAGGATATCAAGATTGAAATCATCTGCGATAAGATTCACCTCTGTGAGGATATGCTGAAACTCACCTTCAGCAACAAAGACATCGACCAGATGGTGATGATTACGGACTCCCTGGCTTGCTCCTGGATGCCCGATGGCCCCGGCCAGCTGGGAGGTCTGCCCATCATCGTGAAGGGTGGCGTGGCACGCCTGGAGAGCGGCAACCTGGCCGGCTCCACCCTGCGCTATGCCAAGGGGCTCAAGAATGTGCAGGAGCTCACCGGTGCCCCGCTCAGCGAGCTGGTGAAGGCGACCTCCTGGAACCAGGCTCAGAGCCTTGGTCTCTTCGACCTGGGCAAGATTGCCCCCGGCTACACCGCCGATATGGTGGTGCTGGATGCCGGGTACGACACCGTCATGACCATCATCGACGGCGAGCTCCGCTACCAGGCATAAAATCATTCAACCGGCGGGGTGCTGCAGCACCCCGCCACTCTTTCATTTCACCACTTCATTTGCAAGCCCCCATGCTCATCTCCCCCCTCGCCCGTAAACTGTGCCAGAAAAAGGGAATCGACCCCGCCGCCCTGAGCGGAAGCGGGCCGCGCGGGCGCATCATGGCGGCAGATGTGGTGGAACCCACCATCGCCCCGGTGAGCCGCGGCAGGACGGTGGTGAACGATTTTGCCATCACCCCCACGCGCCCGGAGATTGACGGTTACTACGTCTATGACCAGGAGGTGGACATGGCGGCGCTGGCCCGCATCAGCCTGCCTATTGCGGTGCAGTGTGAAAAGCTGCTGGAGAAGCGCTATTCGCTCTTCGACTACATCACCCGCGCTGTGGTGAAGGCCTGCACCGGCCACCCCTGCTGGATGCCTGCGAATGGCAAGGTGGATGTGCTGCTGTTTGAGGAAGAAGGCCGCAAGGTCATGGGTATTGAGAATGCCGCCAACAAGAGTATTTACCGCCTGGCTCGCGAGATTCAGCAGGACAGCGATTCCGTGCTTGAGAATTTTACCCCCCATATCGCCGTGTGCGATGCCGCAACTGCCCGCCAGCAGGTGGAGGATTACATCGCCAGCGGTAAGCGCCCAGTGTTCGGATTTGTGGCCCGCGGCCGCAGCGCCAAGGTCGGCATCCGCGCCGGGGCCGACAATCCCGGCAATTTTACCTTGCCGTATACATTCTACGTATCCACCACCATTCCAGCTGCAGAGGCCAACCGCATTGCTGCCCGCCTGGGGGATTTGTTGTACAATCCGGTGAGTCTGCTGCTTCCTACGTAAGCAGCGGGGCATTATCTTCTGAGGAGATATGACTCAGGGGTGACGCATTGGGCGTAGTGTCATACTTCAAAGAATGGCGTTGATTATTC
>CAZTAX010000111.1:0-5916 GCA_964611765.1 uncultured Akkermansia sp.
AGAGCCTGATTATAACTTGTTGCTATTCAATTAGTTTAAACGAGACACTAGTGATTGAGAATTCAAAATTCAAAATTAAACTGGGGATTGCTGGGAGTTACTGAGATTTACCGGGGAAAGTAGGAGAGAAATTCCCAATTGCTCATTACTCATTGAATTACACCTCGTTGGAGATTGCCACGTCGGTCGGTAAACCTCCCTCCTCGCAATGACTGAATGGATAGGAGGATTCCTAATTCCTAATTCCTAATTCCTAATTAATCCGCCTTCAGCGTCTTTTCCACCTTCGCGCCTCGGCATAGCCCAAGCAAGCTTGGCTCTGCTCTCGGCTTGTCGGCGGTTCCTAATTGCTCATTTCTCCGCCCCCCCTCAAAAAAAAATTCTCCCGCACAATGGGGCGATATTGCGCGGGAGAGAACAAGCCGGCTGATTGGCTTACCGGACTTGGGTCAGAGGTCGAGACCGGTAAAGGTACCGGTGATGTCGTTATAGGGTATCTCAACTTTGGTTTTAGGCAAACTATCTACCACTGTGCTGCGAACTCTTCTTACGCCGTTTGCCGGATAATAGACTGTTCCGGTATAGGTCATAAAAATTTTCATATCAACCGAGTCGTTCAAGGGTCTGGTTGTAATGCTTCCGTTGGGCAGATTTACGGGCATAGAGGAGCCCTTGTCATAAATTCGCCTTAACGGATTGTATGTAAATCTGCGGTCAATTCTGCGCTCTACAAAGTAATCGGTCCTCTCCTCTTTGAGTTGCTCGACGTAACAATAGATGCGCTCAGGCACGGTTGCACCTGTTCCCAACTGCAAATTGTAAAAAAGCGTACTTCCGGTTACATTATAAAGTGTCACCAGGTGTTCCTCGAATTGATATAACTTGGTGATATTGAGAATTGTTTGATCCTCAACGACACCACCATGTGTGGCTGTTGCCGTAATAAAGTAGCAACCGTAATCGAGGAAGGTTACTCGAATTTCATTCTCGCTGATATTTTCAATAATTGTGTTTATGTTCGTTGTGTCAAATGCTGTTTCCGTCACCTCAAACGTGCAATATATCCGCTCCTTCTCGGGGTGCCAATAGTTATATTTAAAGGTATAGGGGGTATTCAGCTGTACGCCGTTGCTCATATTCGGCAGCTCAAAATAGGCTCCGACGACTGCGCAGGTAGTGGTGTAGCTGTTCGCAATTTTATCCCCATATTTGACATCAACCTTTATCTCATACTCGCCCGGTCGGGTAAAATTCAGCTTGGCCGTAGTCGATGTTTTCGACTTGACAACCGATGAAGTAACCTCCTCCTCATTCAGCGTCACCGTGTACTGACAGGTCGGATTATTGTCGTAGTATTCGTTCTGATAATCAATCGACAAGGTATAATCTGCACATACGGCAAAATAGTCATTTTCCGCAACAACGGGATCCCAAGCGAATGAGAATGTGGGGTCGTCTACTACGGTTACAGAAAATTCCGAGGTATTAAGCAACTCTTCATTGCGAGAAATTTTCACTGCAATATCATAGATACCCGAATCGTTGAACGTTATTTCAAAAGTTTTCCAATCAAGTTGGGTTATACTATATGTATTGCCCGACACCCGGGGAGTTATAGTAGGTTCAAGGGAGCAAGCCCCTCCAACCCCATTCAGAACCATAGTATATTTTTCTCCTTTCAATAGTTTCCCTTCACTATTCGCAGGAGTCGGAGTCCACTGGGCCGTTACTTCGGGGATGTGTTCCGTAATGGTAAAATTATATTCATAGAAGAATGTCAAACAGTTGTCATAATAGATATCCATTACCACAGTATACGCTCCCAGGTCAGCGAACGATATATCAATTTCATTGTTACTTAAACAATCAATGGTACCATCCGAAGTTGTACTTTTGAAATAATAGTTAACTACTACAGATTCGGCCGAGTATGGATTTTCGATTGGGCTAAACTTTATGTAGTATAGATTTGAGGGGTTGTATTCTTCGTATGGATTTGTAATTGAGGGTTGTGTGCCGGTGTAAACATATAGTTCGGTTTCAAACTCTTCGACCAAACTTCCCATAGAGTTGATTTGCAATAAAAAGGTATAAGCCCCGGCCTCATCAACTCGTAAGTTCATAGGAGAGGAAGTGATGTTTCCTGTTTTGTATATCTCGCCATCCTTTAGTATATTATAGCGAAAGGAGAGTCCGCTGTTTGACGGGTAGTAGGGGTTTGAGTAGCTGATGCCAAGAGTGTTATTTACTCCTGCTCGGATGTGTATTTTCTTTTCAGGGGTAATCTCCACATTGTTATTCAACGAATAGATGAGCGATGGATCGCTGAGGGGAGGATACACCTCTTGCAAAGTCTCTTTATCCAAGTCGCTGAGCCCGCTCCAAATTTCGGTATTATCGGATGATAAGTCTTCGTGTGATTTCATAATCGAATTTGGATTCCATATCAGTTGCTCGCTCGAAAGCTCCCCCAAGCGTATGATGTGACCAATCACATGCATAAAAAAGTACTTCTTTTGGTCATCGCTGAGTTGTCCCCATACATTACTCCACATCTCATGGCCTGTATCAAAGGACGATATTTGACGGCATATTGGGCATACCAGCAACATTCGTGCGAATCAATACTCCCGAGCCGATGTAAGACCCTCCGCGTGAAACTGGATATGGATTATCCTCCTTTTCGGATGATGTGTCTACGTTTACAGTGAAGTCCAAATTACAATCCGTGATACTATTCCAGGCATTCGCTGCCTCAATAATATGGGAGTCCTCAACATTCAGACCTCCGACTTCATAGCTGATGTGAATTTGTTGAGTAGCCGGATCGATAACATCATTGAAGTTCAGGTACAGATTGGGATCTGTGATGAATTGCGGTGCCGGCAGTGTATAGGTAGAGTCTTGACGAATCTCGGCAAGTCTCTGCTTAGTGATAAATTTATCCGTATCAAATACATAAAAATCACCACAATCCATAAAGAATGTTGTGTCGAAACCAAGCGAATTGATTAGCAATTTATCCTCCTCCAAATCTGTGCTTATGGATACACTCATTGTTCGTGATGATAGAAGGTTCTCATGCTGAATACAGGGTCTGCTCGACTCTTCAATTTCAGCTTTCGAGCATGCAAAGAATAGTGCCAATAATCCCAGAATGGGCAGTAATTTAAATTCTTTCATTGTACTTAATCGTTTGAGTTAATATAATAATATAGGCTATCTTCTTCGAGAACCATTTGTAGCGGTTTTGATTCAAAGTACCTATCTGTTTCGGGATGGTACATCTGAAATGTAAAATTAAATGTTCCAGGGTTGGTACAAAAAGCTACGATATGGGCATATATGGGGTATTCTTCGCGAGATAGTTCATCACAAATCCCGAGATACACATCAAGAAACTCTTCATATTTCACCCAATTGTACTTCACATTATAGTTTTCGGTACTGTATTGACTTAGATAAAAATCTGTACCTTCAATGTCTAATGTAACATAAAAAGGAGGAGTAAGACTTTTGGTAATATCGCAACTCTTAAAATAGAACATAGGTATTGTAATATAAACATAGTTATTACGATAGTCGTCATAATATTTTGGAGCCCAGTATTCCGAAACATACCCCCATTGAGAAGCTGCTAACTCCAACATTTGACAGTACGATATCGCTTCAACCTCAATCTCCTCATAATGCGTGTCGGGTCTTGGGTCCGGGAAATTGGGGTCGATGGGTTCGATTATGTAGTTGTCTATCAGGCTGCGGGGTTTGCTGCCGGGGATTTCGCAGGTCTCCTTGTCCCAAATTATGGAGTAGGGGCCGAGGGCGACAATCTCGACAATATCATCCATGATTTGGAGTGTTCGAGCCTCGTTGTCCAGCGACCAACTACCCTCCGCACGCAACCAACCGCCGTCAGTCCAGTAGTAGCGGGTGCACGATCCATCCCTGCGCAGCAGGTAGCGGTCGGCCTGGACACCCTCGTCGGATTCTCCAAAAGCGTAGGGAACCCCAATAACCTCGGTGCGGGATTCGTTGTACTCGAGTCGGACCGAGAGGGTCAGCATCTTGCCCGCAATCATCGACTCGGCCTCGGCAGGGTTGTAGTCCCCAAACTCTTCAATCAAGCTTCTGACATGCGATTCGGCCCGGGCAAAGGGCGACTCGGGTGCAGGAGTTTCGGTGTCGTTACAGGCTCCCAGAAGGGCTGCAAGCGATAGGAGAAAAAGGATCTTTTTCATGGTAATAAAATGATAGTTTTTAAGTGAAATTTTACTGTTTAATTTTTCACAAAGGTACGCACTGAAAATAGGATAGCCAAAAAATCGACCGAAATAAATCTCCCCAAGCCGATTTTTAACAAACAGAATACCAACAACTTACAAACGGGTTTCCATATAAAAATCTCCCCATTGTCATAAGTTGCTGAAAATCAGTATTATATATTTAGGGTATTGAGAGTCAGTTGGTTATCTTTAATTTTACACATATCTCCTCTCGGTCGGCGGCCTCTGATTTTTTCACCTTTTCGCGCAGGCGGTAGACCCGTCGATAGACGTTTTCGATAGGGGTTTGTTGGAAGAGGGAGATGGTCATCGACGAGAATCCGATAATCAGAAAGCAGGCCAGCTGGAGCTCACTGTCCGAGAGGCTGGGCAGTTGGGCGCGCATACGCTGTATGATGTTGTTATGGGCCCGGTCGATTAGCGGCTCGAGGTGTTGTTGTGTATGCTCAACAGAGGCGAACTCTTGCAGATTGTTAAGGATGGAGTTGTAGATCTTTTTCTGTTCGCGGGGGCTCTCTCGGTGGGTATAGTAGGTCTCGGCCATTCGGTTAATGGTACCCAGATGGAGGTTCAATTGCTGGTCAATTCCGGCCATCGAGGCCTCTTTGTCCTGCAATTGCTCTCTGAAATTCTCGATTTGGCCCATATACTCCCTGATACGTTCCAGATAATCCTCGATTTGAGCCTTGCGCTGGCGGCTTTGACGGGTCAGCCAACCTACGGCTATGAGCGAGAATAGGGCCAACAGGAGAATGGTTCGCGTCATATTCCTGCGCTGTGTCTCGAGTTGCAACGACAGCTTTCGGCTCTCCTTTTTATAATAGTCGCGGTGCTCACCGGCAATCGACTCCTCCAGGGTGATGCGAATAGTCGAGTCTATAGCTTGGTTGAGTTGCTCCTGCAGGTCATAAGCCGACTTGTAGGCTCCACGCAGAGCTTCGATTTGCGATTTTCTACCCAAAACGCGCATCCGCTGGTCCGGATTCTTGACTCGCTCCTCCGCCTGAGCAATATACCGACTTGCCCGGCCGAGATCACCCGTTAGTGCGCAAGCATAAGCATAATCGGCCAACCACTTGGTGCTTGCAGGGTGGTGATAGCGTTGTTGCGCCCGCTCCAACAGCTCTTTGGCACTCTTCGAATCGCCAAGTGCGAGGTGCGATGCCGCCTTGTCGGTCAGGCAGTGGCTCAATGCCAACGTATCGCCTCGACGGGCCGAGGATTGGGCAAAATGGTCATAATTCTCAATGGCCTCATGATAAAGCCGGCTGTTGGCTTGCGCATGTGCCAAATCGTAGCGGGCCCAATCGGCATGTATCTCCGAACCGGCGGCAGTGAAACGCTCCACGGCCTGGCGGGTGTAAAACAACTCTTCGGTGAAGCGATTCGATTGATTGCAAATTTCAGCCAAGGCTCGGGCAGATAGGCCTCCGATATGGTGCTCGCCAAGCGTTACGGCCAGCGAATCGGCAAATGAAAAGTAGGCGTAGGCTCGGGCTGTGTGCTGGCTGTTTTGTGCGACACGCCCCGCATAGTAGAATGCCAACATGCGGTAGCGGGGGTGGTCGGTGGCGGCGTAGTAGTTTACGGCGGTGATAATCAGCGAGTCGCTCTTCAGATCCACGAAGGTTTT